>NZ_CP011272.1:3111493-3422642 GCF_001610875.1 Pirellula sp. SH-Sr6A
GATGAGAAGACAAAGATCTCAGCAGGCGGATTTGCCCGCTGCTGGTTTTCCAGCGAAGAGGAAGTGCAGGGATTGCTGGATGAACTAAAGGTCACCATCCGCTGCATCCCACTGACCGATGCAGAAAGCGATGCCCCATCGAAGACGACTGGCAAATGCTTCCTTACCGGCAAAGAAACGTCCAACCTGGCCGTCTTTGCCAAGTCCTACTAACGCGGGGAGTTTTTCGGGGTACCGGAAAGAATTGCTCGCGATGGCAATAAAAAAGGTCATGGTATGCCGCTCCATCGTCACACCATGACCATTATGTCGGAGGATCCGTGGGTGCGAATGATCCGACTTCCCAATCCGTGTTGCTAAATGTATCGACCGATACATCTCGGAAAACGTAGCGAAGTGGCACCAAGCGTTACAGATTACCTGGCCAATACGACCGGCCCGGGAGCCGTGGCGACTGGACTCAACGTGGCTGTCTTCAGAGTGTGTGGTTCCGATTTCAAATAGGGACTCGTTGGACCTGCCGCTGGGGGAGCCGGTGTGAAGGACTTCACGCTAATCGAGTCGCTGTGACTCGAAGCCCCTCCCCAGCTTGGAAGCTTCAGTCCGAACACGCTGCGGTCGTTGGACTTATTCGCCAACGTAGGTTCGGAACCTTCGGACGGTACTTGGTAACGATTCACGACGACCGAATCGCACCCCGGTTTCGCATCGCACCCGGGAGCGGCGTGGCATCCACCGATCGGACCGCAGCCTGGCGCACTTGCCTGGCGATGGAGCAAGTTGCGATGATGCAAACAGTCGCACTGCTCGTTGACGTGACGCATGGAGTGCGCGATGGCGGCAGCCCTTTCAGCCGGATAAGTGGACCACAACATCGGGCTGTTCTCGTTGCAACTCATTCGAGCCGCGAGCGGTGAGTAAGGTCGATCGCACCCCATCGGATGGAACGCCACACCCGTCCCACTCGCACAGCGAGCGCAACCCGCATTCGCAACCATTTCCTCCCCACCCAAAGCAGCAACGGGGGGAAGGCCGGACTCACTATGGAATTGCGGGGAAGCGTGAACAGGTGAAGGTGTCGTCGTACCGACGATTTCCTGGGCCGAAACGCTAACGGAAAAAGACAGCGTTAGCAGAATTGCTTGCATCGTGCATCGCATGGTTTCAATCAACCTACTTGAGGGTCATCCGTGAATCAGAGCGAAGGGGAGAATCACCCTTGTCGCAACGTGTGATCAGTGAGAATCGTTCGAGCATCTCCGGCTCGAAAACAAGATGAGAAGGGGCGAAGAAACCCTGTGAACGTGGCAACGTCTAGCCACTTTTACCGCGAGTCGTTGTCGCAGCGGGATTCGCCCTGGCAATCTCATTCGCCTTAAGAATGCGCTCTCAAACTGGGCATGCAAGCAGCTTCTGGTATTTTTCAAAGCTCGTTCGCGCTCCCCGGTCGCTTTAAACGCCTCCTGCCTCACCCAACACCTAGGTAAAGTGTAACGGCCTATCCATCTGGCTCATTCGCCCCCCCTCGCCCATAATGGCTTCAAAAGGAGTTCCTCGATTGCGCCGAAAAAAACACTTCGTCTGGTCCCCCATTACCATCGCTCTGACCGGGGTAACAGCTACGACCCTCGTAGCCATCGCTACCGCGCCGATCT
Source organism: Pirellula sp. SH-Sr6A (assembly GCF_001610875.1). Classification (NCBI taxonomy): domain Bacteria; kingdom Pseudomonadati; phylum Planctomycetota; class Planctomycetia; order Pirellulales; family Pirellulaceae; genus Pirellula; species Pirellula sp. SH-Sr6A. The sequence goes on from NZ_CP011272.1 coordinate 3,113,149, forward strand.
TGGCTGCCATCGGGAATCCATGGTGGGCGCAGCAAGTCCAATACACGACCTACTATGCCATGCTATTCGCCTTCGTCGGACTCATGGCGGCGCTGGTACACAATCGCGTTACCTCCCCCTCTGCCTCCTCGGTACACGTGTTCCAAACCTGCTCGAACGAGAAAGCACCGGGCTTCGGGCTTGTCGCGGTCTCCCCCTGTGACTGCGATCAAATCTGGATCGCCGATCAAGCCTTCGCGGAGCTCCCTGTCAAAAAGCAGATCCAAAAGATGGCTCGCGTCGGATTGCATCGACTCCAAGTCCTCGTGATGCGAGATCTGCAACTGCCCCCCTCCATCTCCGACCTCTGGGCCTACTTACCCAATCTCAAAGTTCTCGATATTCAGAATGCAACCGTACCGGAATGCTTCTGGAACGGTCTCGAGAAAACGCTGGACCTGGAACATGTCTTGGCCCACGGCTGCAGGCATTCGTCTTCCATGAAGGAGATACTGATCTCTCTTCCCGAAATAAAAATCTACACTCGACCTATGAATGTCGTAGCGCATGGCTGAACCGATCAAGAGTCCAACTTCGCTGGGCAAAGTGTCTCTCGTCGGTGCAGGACCGGGTGACGCCAACCTTATCACCCTGCGAGGTATCCAACTGCTCGCATCGGCCGATGTCGTCCTCTACGACGGATTGGTCAATCCCGAAATCCTGCAGCATGCGTCACCCAACGCCGAACTAATCTGCGTTGGCAAACATGGGCATGGCGGGATGTGGACCCAAAAGGAGATCGACCAGCGCACGATCGCCTTCGCCAAAGAGGGCAAGTCGGTGGTGCGGCTCAAAGGAGGAGATACCGCCATCTTCGCGCGAACAGCCGAAGAAGTCGAGCAGCTTGCAGCGCTTGCTATTCCATTTGAAATTGTACCCGGTATCACGGCGGCCCTCGCTGCGACGGCTTATGCGGGCATCCCATTGACCCACCGGGATTGGGCTTCGGCCGTCGCCTTCGTCACCGGGCAACTCCAGCCTTCCGATGGGAGCCTCGATGCCGACGACGGTATCGACTGGAAATCGCTCGCTCCATTCCCAGGGACCCTCGTTCTATACATGGGAGTCACCACCGCGCATCACTGGAGCCAGCAATTGATCGCAGCGGGCAAATCTCCCGCGACACCGGTCGCTTTGGTTCGTCGAATCTCCTGGCCAGACCAGCAAGTCGTTCGCTGCGAGCTAGGGAATGTGAGCGAAACGATCCGCTCCCTCCCAGGGTTTCGTCCCCCGGTCATCAGCATCATCGGTGAAGTGGTCAATCTCACCTCGACCATGAATTGGTTTTCGCAACGTCCCTTGTTTGGTAAGCGTTACCTCATTGCAGCCACACCGGATTCAGGAAGCAAACTGAGCCGCATGCTGAGCGAACTTGGTGCCCAAGTCACCTTGCAACCTGCGATGGAAACGTCACCTGTTGCCGACTGGACCGAGATCGATCCGCACCTACACAACCTGGCTCGACATACGTGGCTCGTTTTCACCAGTCCAGCCGGAGTAAAGACCTTTATGGAACGACTATTCCACCTGGGATACGACGCACGGCACTTGAGCGGCTCAAAAATTGCATCCGTCGGGTCAGCAACTAGCGAAGCGTTGCAGCATTACTCGTTACGGGCCGATCGCACTCCGCAAGTCTCAGGGATCGAGTTTCTCGCGCCCCTTCTCATTCCCGAATCCCCCGGTGCATCGATTTTGTTCATCCGCAACGAATCGGGCCGCACCGAAGGCATCGAGCTTCTCACAAGCCATGGAGCGAAATGCGTTTCTCTCAATGTGTACGAACAAAAACCGGTACCTGCTTGGCCAGCTCCCATTCTGGAGGCTTGCCGCGACGGTCGCTGGCACGGCATCCTCGTCACCAGCGCCAATATCGCCGAGCACGCTTGCAATCGGATCTCCCCCCATCAATCTCAGCAACGCTGGTATTCTATTTCCGCGCGTGCAACCGAAACCCTCCAAACACGCGAATGCACCCAGGTCGTCACTTCTTCCTCACCAAATCTCGATTCCCTCGCCTCAACCCTTCTTCGAGACGTGATGGTCCGCGAAGACAACTCATGCGAATCGAATTCGAAACGTCCACCAGGTTCGTCAAATCTCACCTGACGATCGCAGAACGCAGAATCGCTCAAGTGCTCTTTGAGGGACAAAGGAAATAGTCGAGAACGATGGTTCGTCACGGGTACCTAGTGCCCCTGGCCCTCATGGGCGCGTGGAGTTCGATTTTCTCACGCAGGGTGTGCTGTTCAAGGTTATGCGTCCCGTGGATAATAGGGGGCAGATGAATAATTTGCTTGCATCGATGAAAACGTCAGCGCAGAAGGCCCTTCGGGAGGTACTTTGGACATCGCACAATTGCGCTACTTCTTAAAAGTAGCAGAACTCGGTAGTTTCACCCGCGCCAGCGAGGAGCTTGGGGTATCGCAACCCGCTCTTAGCCGGTCGATTGCCAAGATCGAAGAAATGTTGGGACAGCCTGTCTTTGAGCGGCAGACGCGATGCGTCGTGTTGACCGATGCTGGCAAAGTGCTTCAGCAACGCGCTTTCCAGATTGTGCAACTGCTCGATGAGATCCCTCGTGAAATCTGTGACGATGGAAAGACAGGGAATATCCGCATCGGTGCAATCCCCACCATCGCCCCCTACTGCTTGCCTCCGATTTTGAGAAAAGCTCGCGAAACCTTCCCTGACGCCACTTGGAATATTCGGGAAGATGTCACCGATCGATTGCTCCAAGCTTGCAATTCGGGGGAACTTGATTTGGTTATCGCAGCCCTCCCCGTTGAACTGGGGTATCTCGATTCCAAAACAGTGCACGAGGAAGAGCTCCTCGTCGCCCTTCCGGCTCATCATCCCCTCGCGGGCAAGCCTGAACTCAAACCACAAGATCTTTCGGGCGAACCCCTGATCATGCTCGGAGAAGGGCATTGCCTTTCCGACCAAATCGATGCCTATTGCCGCAGACGATCCATTCAGTCTGTCCATCTTGATCGAACAGCGCAAATGGCCACGGTCTTGGAACTGGTCGCGGCTGGACAGGGCCTTTCATTCGTCCCACATATGGCCTGTAGTACCACCAAAAAAATCTTGTATCGATCGATGGCTGCACCGGTACCCAAGCGCAAGATCGCAGTGATCTGGAATGCCTATCGATTCGAAAGCAAATTACAACGGGGCGTCCGCACCCTGCTTGAGCATTTCGACTGGAACCTCGTCGGAACTTGCTCCTCGCCACCAAGACTGCGATAACTTATACGTCTTACTAAGCACCCTCTCCACGGAGTTTCCTTGTTCCCATGCAGCAGCACGCATATATCTCGCGCGTTGAGAATCTCCTCGACCCCAACCAAAACATCCTTCTCAACATGGACTATTCCGAAGCCCATCGAAGGGTTGCTTCGGGAGACCCCGCATTGGTGGGCGAGATCGATGGCCAATTCGCCATTCTGGCTCAAGAGGGGAAGAGGATTCGGATGGCTCGCTCTATCGGTCGACCGATGCGGTACTTCCTCGCGAAGAAGGCGGAGGGCCCCTGTTTGATCGTCGCCGAAAAAATGTCTACCCTCCGACAAAAGTTGACAGAGATGGGACTTGAGGATCAGTTCCATCCCTCTTACACGCGAATGGTCCCAGCGCACTATTTGATGCAATTGGAATTGATCGGATGCCCTGACCCCAATCCGCAATATGACCGCTATTTTACTCCGGATCGAAACAAACTGCCTAGCGACGTCGAGTGGATTGGAACTCAATACATCGAACGCTTGCGTGACGAATGCGACCGATGGCTCGACCGAACCCCTAAGCGTGCGCCGATCGGTGTACTCTTTTCTGGTGGAGTCGATTCCGGCGCCGTGCTCCTCACGCTGTATCACTTGCTGTTAAAGCGAGGAGAGTCGCCATCCCGCTTGAAAGCATTCACGCTTCGAATCGATGGCCACTCCTCCGATGCAGACCAATCCCACGAATTCGTTCGAGCGTGTGGCATCGAGGAACTTTGGGAAGTCATCGACCAATCGAGCGAATCTCTCAACGTTCGTGAGACCATTCAAGTCATGGAGGATTACAAGCCTCTGGATGTGCAAAGCGGTACCATGGCAATGGCGCTCTGCCGCGGAATTCGCCAGCGCTATCCCGATTGGAAATATCTCGTCGACGGCGATGGCGGTGACGAAAATCTCAAAGACTATCCCATCGAAGAGAACCCCGAGCTCACCATTCGGAGCGTGCTGAACAATTTGATGCTCTATCAGGAAGGATGGGGTGTTCACGCGATCAAACATTCACTCGTTTACAGCGGGGGCCAAAGTCGCGGGCACATCCGTACCTGGGCACCTGCCGAGCACTTCGGCTTTGAAGGCTTCAGTCCCTTTGCATTGCCTCGTGTAATCGAAGTCGCCGAAGGAATTCCCTTCATCGATTTAACGCAGTGGAACCATGAGAAACTATACGATCTCAAAGGGGCAATCGTTCGGAGCGGCATCAAAGCACTCACGGGTATAGACATGCCTTCCTTCCCAAAGAAGCGATTCCAACACGGGGCGATTGAGAAATCCCGATTCCAAGCCTTGTTTCCGAAAAGCGAAATGGAATATCGGAAGATATTCCTGTCGTTATGGAGTTGAGCGAAAAGGAGCAATCGATCTTAACCCGCGCAACGCGTGCCGAGATCGTCCGTTCGCGCGGCCCCAAGCCCTCGCTCTCGCCACGCGAACCAACAGAGGTCTTCGTGCAACGAGAACCCGCCCGTCGCGGAGAGGTCGTTGAGGTCGCGACTCTCTTCTTGACCGGAGCGGAGTGCCCCTTTGCCTGTTCGATGTGCGATCTTTGGAAGCATACCTTGGACACGGCCACCAAGCCGGGTGATTTGATTGCTCAAGTCGAAGTGGGCCTCGCAAGTCTCCCGCCAACTCCTTGGATCAAGCTCTACAACGCCAGCAACTTCTTCGATCCACGAGCGGTCCCGGATGCGGACCGGCTCGAAATTGGACGTAGAGTCGCGTCGTTGGATCGTGTGATTGTCGAGAACCATCCCCGGTTGCTGGACCGCGAACGCGTGTTGAGATTCCGAGATCGATTGCAGGGAAAACTGGAGATCGCGATGGGGCTCGAAACGGTCCATCCTTTCGCCATGCAGGTCTTGAACAAACAGATGCACCCTAGAGATCTGGAGTGCGCGATGGGGTGGCTCCAAGAAGAGGGGATCGATGGTCGGGCCTTCGTACTGCTTCAACCGCCTGGCGTATCCCCTGACGAGGCGATCGCATCGTTGATCGAAACCGTCCAGTTTGCAGCAAATGCCGGGGTGCGTCATATCTCTGTAATCCCGACCCGGAGGGGAAACCCATGGCTGGATCGATTGATAGTTGACGGACTATATCAATTGCCAACACTCGAAGCGCTCGAGATTTCGCTTCAACGCTGTTTGGAACAGTTCCCAGAACAGGTCATCGTTGCCGACACATGGGATTGGTCCTCTATTCCAGGTCAGTGCGGACAATGTTCGGAAACTCGACTCCGGCGAATGGAACAGGTGAACTTGGATCAAAATTGGTGTGAACTGGATGAGGTTATTGCATGTCGATGCACCGAAGTGATGTCTTGATAGTCGGATCCAGCTTTACCGGATCGATTTTGGGATGGATTTTGGCGAAGCAGGGATTGGCGGTGACGATCATCGACAAGCAGTCCCATCCTAGATTCGCTGTGGGGGAGTCCACGACACCTACTGCCGATTTTCTCCTCGCCCATCTAGCGGATCGCTGGGGATTGAAGGAGTTGCGGCCCTTGGCGGCTTGGGGAGATTGGCAACGAGCCTACCCTCGGTTGCGATGCGGAAAGAAACGGGGCTTTGCCTATTACCAACATCGATCGGGAGAGCCACACCGCGACGATGCAGATCACTCGAGCTCCTACTTGGTCGCCGCGTCGGCCAAAGACGTTTGGAGCGACACGCAATGGTTGCGGAGCGATGTCGATCACTTCTTGGCACAGCAAGCCGCCGAGGCAGGTTGTTCTCTCCTAGAAGGGTGCGATGTGCGGGATGTTGAACAAGATTCCGATGCAGTGGGAAGGTTGGAATATCGATGGAAGGTGACGATAGCACCGAACTCGAGCCATGGAACCGATCGAACGCATCATCGCAGTCGGTTCTTGGTCGATGCGAGCGGCGGCGGAGGTTTTTCAGCCAAATGGCTTGGCAATCGCGACAATTCGGATCGCATGCGGACGAAAACCGGTGCCCTTTGGGGTCATTTCCGAAATGTCGGATCGATGCGGGAACACTCGAGCTCGTTCGCCAACGATGTTAAAGATTACTTCGATCCAGACGATTCGGCGCAGCACCATGTTCTGGAAGATGGCTGGTTTTGGATGCTGCGGTTTCACCATGGAGTCACCAGTGTCGGCTTAGTACTCCCCACCGAGTCATGGCAAGCAGACGGGACTCCCTGTCTCGACACGACTCAACGTCGGAAAGTATGGCAGCGAGCCTGCGAACGTTATCCGACCATCGAGGCGATGATGGCGTCGTCTGTTTGGGACGCACCAGAAGGTGGACTGCAATTCGCGCCCAGGCTCAGCCGGCGTATGCAGAAAGCGTGTGGGCCTGGTTGGGTTGCGATACCCACGTCCTTTGGGTTTATCGATCCTTTGCACAGCACGGGAATAGCGCACGGCCTGAGCGGAGTAATGCGAGTGGCGGAGCGGCTCGCACGCAAGGAATTTACGATGGATGCGGGATGGATTGACTACGATTCCCAACTTCAAAACGAGATCGATTGGATCGATTCGCTGGTCGCTCTGTCCTATGCGGGACTCCCGGGCTTCCGTCGATTCGGGGCGCTCGCCAGCTTCTATTTCATCGCCGCCATCGCTTTCGAGCAACAATTGGTTCGCTCTCCCGACGATTGGCCCGACGGCTATATGATGTCAGGGTGTCGAGCGATGCGTGAACCAGCCGAGCGACTGTACGGGCAATTGAAAGCTGGAGCGTTGGAAGATGAAGAATCGCTAATCGCCGCCGTGCGACGGGCAATACAGCCGTGGAACCAAGTAGGGCTGCTGGATCCGACGAAAGGAAATCGCATAGCTCACACGGCTCCTCCAAAGTATCTTCTAGGCTAACCAGCCTCGTCACCCGCAGCGCACTAAGCCGCGGTTGTCAACGCCGAAAGCCGATCCAACCAACCCCACCCTTCCCAGATGTACTTTTCAGAGCACTCATTTCAGGCACCCGAGTTAAACGTCGCATGGGAGGAAGCTTGCGTCGAACTCGCCGATGAAGTACTGCACGAGCAAGAAACCCAAAACGGGAATCGGCCAGATGAGGCAGGCGAACTAGCGCCGCTCGAGGCCTTACGAGTGTGGAGTTTCCATTCCCCTGTCGTCGTCATGGGTAGAGCGAGCCGCATCGGTGAAGAGGTTTGTTTAGAGCGATGCGAGGCGGATGGGGTCCCGGTATTGCGACGAGCGAGCGGGGGATCCACCATCGTTGCGGGCCCGGGTTGCTTGATGGTCTCCGTGCAGATTTCGTATACCAAGCGGCCGACATGGCGTTCCCTCGATATTGCCCATCGCGAGGTCATGAGTCGGACCAAAGAAGCAGTGGTAGCAGCTCTTCGTGAGTTCGGAATCACAAAGAAAATTGCACTCCAAGGGACTTGCGATCTAACCGACGGTCCCTACAAGTTCTCAGGAAATGCGCTTCGATGCAAACGGCACGCAATGATTTATCACGGCACACTTCTTCTCGACATGCCGCTCGAATGGATCGAGCGTTACTTGCTTGAGCCACCTCGCCAGCCTGAGTATCGAGAACGCCGTTCCCACAGGAGCTTTGTCAGAAATCTCTTGCAGGACTCCTCGGTAGATCGCCTCGCATTCGAACGCGAGCTTGGAAGGCAACTGCAAAGCACTTGGCAAGCCGATCAACCTTGGGAGAACTATCCCTACCAAGACAAGCTGGCCGATTGGGTCGACCAGCTCATGCAAACTCGCTACGCCAATCCTGCCTGGCACCGAGAGCGTTGAGCTCCTTCCCTCCTGCAGCGTCACCGTTGGCGTAGGTTACAAGCCGTTCACCAGTTCGTTAAGGACTGAAGAGAGGACTTGTCGGCCGACCGTCGGCGCATTTCGGGTCGGGAGACGATTCGATTGATAATGGATTTCAAGTTGCCCCCCCGAGGGTCGCGTCCCCCATGCAGGTGGGTTCCCGTTGGGTCTATCCCAGGACGGCCCGTTGCGGGATGGCCCATTCCAGGAGGGCCCATTCCAGGAGGGATAGTGCGAAGGCCGATCTGGATAGACGCCACCGATAGGATGGTCGCCAGCGAAACTCCCCGGATGCCCACCGTGGTAGCCACTTTGGTAACCACCGTTATATCCACCGTGAGGACGATCAGGCAAACAATCGGGCGAGGAGGACTTGGCATAAGCTTCTCGCAACTCTTGATCGAGTTTATCGAGTCGTCGGTTGAGTTCGCCGAAGTAGTTCATCAATCGTCCATCTTCCCGAACATGACGATCGGCCGATGCGGCACGGTGGGTTTGTCCGGAGAGTGAGCGCGTTTGTCGAAGCGCCGATTGAACTTGATACCACGAAGCGCCTTGCTCAATCAACGATTCTAGTTGATTGGCGGATTGGTCCAGATGCGAGGCGATACTGGTCGCAGGGCAAAACGGAAACTTGTCACGCAAACGCTCCGCGATGTCTTCGGTTTTACTTTGAACAGCGCGCGCATCCCCTACTTCACTCGACCACGGGTTTCTGGCCCATGAGCTGCTTGACATGGAAAGCCCCAAAACCAAACCGATCCAAGCCGTGAAGATCCTCTTGGATCCAATGAACTTCCACCAAGCCATAATGCACCTTCGCACTTTCTTCCGTTTCGAAACCAACCGTCGACAATATCTTGTTGGAGGTAGAAGGAAACAAACGGCGTGCCAAGAAGTGGCAAGCCACGGAACTTCAAGCCTAGAAGAGACGAGTAGGTGGTCTTCCCCTGAGGGAAACCGTTTCTTTCGATCACGGGCCGATACCAGATCACGAGTTGCACCACTTAGGGCGTCACCAGTTTGATCCCGGCGCCGTCAATTTGAAGATACACTTTACAAAGCGATCTTCGGGGCCTGATGCAAAGAGTATTGCCCCCCGTTTGCGATCCTGCCGTGGCACCAGACACGTCACTCCCGAACCTAATCGCCACCCAGGTTCATAGATCTCATCACACCCACCTTCTTCGACAAGAGATCGCATAACACCCACCTTCTTCGACTACGATCGAGAGCATGAGCAATAAGAGGCATGACCATCCAATAAGAGGCACCCACCTTTTGGGGGGTAGTTGGTGACTCCCATTCGATAGGTCGCACCCACCTTTTCAGTGGCTCAATAGGTCGCACCCACCTAATGGGGGGTAGGGGGCTCAATAGGTCGCACCCACCTTCTGGGGGTAAAGAAATAGGAGGTAGAAATAGGAGGCACCCACGAATGGCACTGTAATCTCCAATTAGGAGCGATAGGGGGCACCCACCTTTTCAGTGGCTCAATAGGCCGCACCCACCTAATGGGGGGTAGGGAAGATTTCGCGCGAAGGCGCAAAGACGCAACAGAAACAGGAGGCACCCACCTACGTAGGGGGACGCTTACTCGCCTTGCGACCATCCAATACGTCGGACCATCCAATAGGTCGCACCCACCTTGTGAGGGGGTAGTTGGTGAAAACGGCTAATAGGTCGCACCCCCCTTTTGGGGGGGAGGCTTTGGGGACGGTGAGTTGGGAAGGGGGAGAGCGGGCGGGGGACTCGCTCTAGGGTGGGAGAGACGCGCGGGATGCGTGATGGAGGCTAACCGCTGATGCTGATGGAGTTCGCAAGGGGAAACGACGGGATGGCGGGAGGCAAGGTTGCAATCGCCGCTGGGACGCTCGATTGAGGCGACACGCTACCTTCCGCGATGCAATTCAAAATCGCCTGAACCGCCATTTCATCCCAAGTGACTCCGGCTTCGCTCCGTAGGATGGCTTCAGCCTTTTCGGATGGCATCCCTTTGCGATAAGGCCGATCGCTTGTCATTGCATCGTAGGCATCCGCCACGGCCAAGATCCTTCCTTGAAGCGGAATCGCTTCGCCGACCAGACCGGCGGGGTAGCCCTTCCCGTTGATTGCCTCATGGTGATGCAAGACCCCCGGGAGTACATATTGTAGCGGGGTGAGGTGCTTGAGAATTTGATACCCGATCTCCGGATGCTTCTTGACCGCTGCGAATTCTTCATCGGTCAATTTTCCTGGCTTGCCTAGGATAGAATCAGGGACTCCGATCTTGCCCACGTCGTGAAGTAACCCTGACATGTAGATCCGTTCACATTCTTCTTTCTCAAGCCCCATTTGCATGGCGATGGCTTTGGCGAACGATGCCACGCGGTCGCTGTGACCACATGTGTAGGCATCCTTCGCGTCAATGGCATTGATCACGGCGCGTATGACACCGGTCAGGAGATTTTCTTGCTCGCGAAACAGTTCTCCGTTCGTCGCATGCCCTGAAAGAACCGTAGCGAGAACGCTGAGCAAACCAGCTTCAAAGGTTCCAAACTGCAAACCGTTTGGATCGATACTGAAGAAATCTTCCGGGCTGTCACCCAGAAACTCCATTTCGCGATTGAGGGCAACCAAGTAACCAAATTTTCGATTCTGCTTTTCCACACGAACCAGAATGCAGTTGCGGATAGCAGGAAATGGTTCGAATAGATTTGCTACCGTTTGGACATTGAATACAAGTGTCGGAGCCGGGCTTCGTTGCGAACAGCGTCGCACGAACTCAATAATCGCCTCCCATTCGCACGGGGGGGTTCCAACGGAAGTTATACGGGAGAGGCTATCCTCTGATGGGTTTTCGATCAGATCGGAAGGAACCAACGCGATCAGCTCGCTACGGATCACGCTTCGCAGCATAGGCAGTTGCGAGGTTGCAACGTCGAGCATGGACGATCGAATGTCGGCGATCCCAATCTGCTGACTCACTCCTCGCAGCCAAGTCAACTCTTCAAAGTCCTGCGTCACTTGTTGAACGAACGCGCGGCCCTGCATTTTGGAACTTTGGTTCTCTTCCAATGATTGCACCATCTTCAAGTGTGCGAGGGCAAGGCTTCGCACATGACGTCCATTGGTTTCGAGCGAAGCGGGAAGGACGCACGCGAAACGGATTCCCCAAAGAGGAACGGACCCGACGTAACATCGTCCATCGACTCCCGGGCAATTGCATTCCAATAACTCAATCGTATTTTCTTCGTGGCCGGCAATGGGTTGGCCAGCTAGTACCCTCAGCGTTTCCAGTTGACACTCCGTTAGCGCTTCGGTGGGCTCGCACCATAGCTGGATGATCGGTTCGTACTCGCTCGATTGCTCGGAGCTGAGCTGATATACGGATAGAAATCCCCCAAGCGATTCACTTAATCCGCTTGCCCATCGATGTGCCGTAGCAAGATGTCGTCCCGAGAGCAGCGGTTGTCGAATTGGTATCATTTGTAGCGATCGTGCGGAATGCGATATGGGCTTGGGAAGGTTTGCATAACCCTCCGTAGTTATCTAGCACGCAAAATCAATCATTCCGCTAGAAATCTAGAAAAGAAATTTGCTAAGCGCATTGCTCCGTCTTAGATTACTTCGCCTCGATGTCATGCCCATTACCATTATATGTACTCAGCAATGTAAGAAGCCGAATATGTCATTCCCCCATGTTTCAGAACAATCGCCACGTGCCGCAAAGGTACTCATTGCCGAAGACAGTATCGTCATCGGTAATTTGTTGCGATTTAATCTCGAACGCGCGGGTCTCGACGCTACTTTGGCCGCCAACGGTCAAGAGGCGATCCATCTTCTGCAACAGGAGCACTTCGACATTCTCCTCACCGACTATGAGATGCCGATTCTCAACGGGGAGCAGATTTGTGACATGCTGAGGAATGAGCTTCATAACCACGACATGCACATTGTGATGTGTTCGGCGAAAACGCTGGAGCTTGATACCGATCTCATGCGGCAAAAGTATGGCATCGAACGATTGCTCCAAAAGCCTTTTAGCATGACCGAATTGGTCTCGGTGGTTCGGTCCCTGGTTTCCGGGCGAACCGATCTTCTTGAAATCGTCGTCTGACGAACTACGCCTTGCGCGATGCAACGAAGTTGCCTTCCTGGTAAACTCATTTCAGCACGCTGAAATCGTTCACCCAACACCAACCTCGCAGTTCGTCGCATGTCATCGAGTCAATCATCGAAGCTCTCCATGGGCTTTTCCCTTCTTTGTTCCTTGCTCGCCTCCTGGATCGCAGGATGTGGTCCGGCTCCTTCTGCTGGGAACAAATCCGCGAGCCAAAAGCTTTCCCCCGAACAAGCCGAAGCGGCGAAAGATTTAACTGGGAAAGGTGGAACAGCTCCGCTGACGAAAGTCTCTCTGCTGCTGAATTGGTACCCCGAGGCGGAGCACGGTGGCTTCTACGCCGCCCAAGTCCACGGGATATTCCAAAAGCACGGTCTTGATGTCGAGATCAAGCCGGGTGGAAAGACGACCGTCGTGCGCGAAGAACTGCTACTTGGCCGAGTCGCGTTTGGCGTCGCCAATGCGGATGATGTATTGATCGCTCGCAATGCCGATATCCCGCTAGTGGCCCTGATGGCTCCCATTCAAGACGGCCCACGCTGCATCTTAACTCGGCAAGACTCTGGCGTGGATTCCTTTGACAAGCTGAAGGGGATCAAGCTCCAAATCGATTCGACTCGCCCCTATGTTCCCTTCTTAAAAAGCAAGGGCTTCTTGCAAGACAACGTGGAAGTCGTCCCCTACTTCGGCTCGGTAGCCCAGCTCGTAGCCGAAAAGAATGTGGCTTGCCAAGGTTATAACTTCAGCGAGCCACTCATGGCCCGTCAGCAGGGCGTCGAGGTGAACGAGCTGATGCTGTCGACGATTGGATACAATCCCTATGCGAGCCTGTTGGTCACCACCGATACGTTCCTCGGCAAGAACAAAGAGGTTTGCCAAAAGATGACGCAGGCTTGCATCGAAGGTTGGCAGAAATACTTGGAGTCCCCCGAGGAATCCAATGCGTTGATTTTGAAGAACAACAAACAGGGGCTGGAGAAAGCCGCATTGGATTACGGGGTCGTCGCTTTGAAGAAACTTTGCTACCCGGAAGGCGAGCCTGCGGTCTCGATGGGAACGATGACCGCTGATCGCTGGAAAGAGCTAGGGCAGACGCTCCAGGAGCTCAAGATCATCGATGCCTCGGTCGCAAAGCCTGACGCGGCTTTCACGACCGAATTTTTAAAACGTTAGTATCGCGCGCGCGACGTTGACTACTTGGTGGTGAGTTCTAACGGAGGGAGCTCCGGACTGGAGCGACTCACGGTAACTGACAATTTCGACTTATCCCTCGAAACATACCGGCCCTTGAGAAGGTCAGGGGGATCCTTCGATTGCGACGCACCGAACTGCAATGTGCCTTCACCTCCACTCATCTTTGGATCCGGCCAGACCACGGTAACCCGATAGGTACCCTCCGCGATTCCTTCTTCGGTTCCTGTCAACGGAGCAAAGACTCCGTTGGCATCGGTGACTCCATTTGCTACTGCCGAATTCGTCGAGGGTTCGGGGTGAAGAAGCACGATTGCGCCAGGAGCCGGATTGCCATCCACCATTACCTTGCCTTTGGCTTTGACCAGCGATGGGCCGCCGCTCCCGCATCCAGTGAAAGCGACGAGCCCGAGAATTAGAAACGCGAGGGAGACTCGCTTCGCGCCTGCCGTACTTCCAACACGATTCTCACCCACACACATGGAATTCACTTTCATCAAATGGAATTGAGGACTCATCTGCATCGATTGACATAGGAAAAAAAGAAGGCGAGAGAACAGAACTCTCGCCTTGTAGATCAACAAAGGAGGTGCTCGGAGCAGCCTAGTTTTCCGAAGTGACAACTTCCCCGCCGTCTCGCGACAGGAGTGCCACAAAAACTTGGTTGTCCATGCTCTGGCTAAAGAACCCGACCGAGCCATCCCCGCGAACCGCTTGGATTCCCCCGGTATGGAAGGAGTAGGGATTATTCGCGTTGAACACGTTGATCACCGAGCAGCCTTGGGCTCCGCTGCTGGCAGCCGGGGTTGGAACGACGGCCGTATTGAGCCCTCGTACTTGGCGAGCGATGTTCCAATCGCCGTAGAAGGAGTTCAGGTTGATAAAGGCTGGCTGCACCGTGATGTTCTTATTCAAGAAGTACACATTTTGCTTGCCCGCAATTTCCAGGAAGCAGAAGGTAGCAGAGAGACCATCGGGAACTTCACCAAATTTCACCATGTACTTGGTGATCGGATTGGTCGTTCCCAGCATAGCATTTTCGGTGTTTTGGCTAGGCAAACCAACGCACTGAGCCAACCACGAGTGGATACCTCGCATGGGGGCGTAGTCGGTTCTTGGCAAGTTGTAAGCCACGTTGGCTGGCATTCCGAGCGGCGCAAAATAGGGGCCGTAATTCGAAGGGCTTTCCGGGACGGAGGGACAAAGGAAAGATGGAACCCGGGCCATCGCCGCTGGATTGTTAAGAGCACCTGGAAAGGGGGGCACGTTGTTGACAGGATCCAACAACGCTTTCTTGGCATCGAACATGTTTGTCACATTGGATTGCTCCAAAAAGGGAAGCAATTGCCCCAGAGGACCGTGAGGGCTGCGAGCATCCCCTGTTAGGGTGAAATAGGGGTTGCCGGTTGCGGCGTAGGTATCCGTGAGGGGGAACTCTCGTCGCCAAGCTGGAACCCACTTGTATCCCGACTCATGGTTGTGCAGCGCGAGTCCGAGTTGTTTGAGATTATTGGAGCATTGCATCCGACGCGCTGCTTCGCGGGCCGCTTGAACCGCCGGCAAAAGTAGACCAACCAAAATACCGATAATCGCGATCACCACCAAAAGTTCCACGAGGGTGAAACCTTGCTTGTACACAACCTTTTTCATAAACCTGCCCTCTTTAAAATAAATACTTACATGAACAATTGATATCTAATGTCGTGAAGGAACTGGGTCGGTTTACTTGCCAGTACGTTCTTTAGCGCCATTCAACTCTGGTTCGTACCCAACTTTCGTGAGATCGACTCCTTCATAGGGTCGGTTATCGGGTGAAATACGAACGGCCGTCGTCACCACGAGCGGGAACGAGGTTCCGACATCGTAGGTAAGCTCGATGAAGGTCGCTGTCCATCCTGGCTTTGCCTCCGCTTTGGGAGCGACGTAAACTCCGGGGCTTGATTCGGTAAGAGGAGTGCTAGTGAAAGCGGGTCCGATGGTTTGGAGGCGGAAATCGCGAGCCTTGGGATTGTTGGCTTGCCACATCAGCACCTTGGAAGGCTTTGACTTGGTGGTCGCGCGAATGGTTCCATCTTTTTCGAAGGTCCAAGAGTATTCCGGACGGGGTTTGCCCGATGCAATAAGCTGGTAGAAGCTCGCGATGCTTTGGACGGCGTCGGTGTTCTTCAGTCCATGGTCGGCGTTGGGTACATAACGAATCAGCTTTTCACCTTGCAGCTGATCATAATAGAACTGCGACGAGTCGGGCACGAAGAATTGATCTCCGCTACCGTTGACGATGTACTTAGGCATCGTCAATCGGCCGCGGTAGAAATACGGGTCCACGATGGAATACAGTTCTTTCAATCGCGGATGATCGAATCGTTGCATGATTTTGTGTTGGTAATAGTTTCCAATCGCTTCGGACCAGAACCCATACACTTCAGCATGATGACGGAGCGAAGGATCGACGTTCACCACATCGATGACGATCGGGACAATCGCTTCAACACGGTTATCCGCCGCGCCCGTCATCCACGTTGTCCAGCCCCGCTTCGAGCCTCCCGCCACAACGAACTTCGAAACCTTGTTCTTGCCCCCTGCTTCCGACGCAGCGTATTCCGTCATGCAGTCCATAGCGCGCACGGCGCTCTTCACCATCGGGAGTCGAGGTAACCATGTTGCATCGCCGGTCTCTAAGAACTGCGACCATGCGTAACCGATCAAATCGTCTTCAACGCGAGGCTGTCCATCACCGTGAAATACCAGAGGTTGATTGGGAACATTTTTCAGTTCGGCCACAATGCCGCCCGTGGCGAGCGCTATCTGCCCCGTGATGGCATCGGGTCCCGTCGGCTGCTTGCTGTTGTGACTACCGCCTCCGATCATCAAGAACGCGCGATCGGAGGTTACCTTAGGAGGCACGGTTACGACCAACCAATGCTCCCAAACAGGTCGATCGACATCTTTCTCGGTTCGCCAAGTCTGCGACTTGAGTTTGATGATCGCCGTCTTGAATCCGGCATTCTCGACCGTTTCTTCTACCTTCCACTCATACGTAGTATCGGGTTTGGCGACATAATCATCTAACGCCGTTCGCTGACTCCCAACGGGGGGCTCGGCACACAACGTCGCTGTCGACAAGTAAGATGGCGTGACAGGCGAACCCAAGAGACCTAAAGAGAAACCGAACACCAGCAAATTTTTTCGCATGCAGCAATTCTCCAGATTTGGAAAAAGATAAACGGAAGAGGGAGAGGAGGGCGTTTAGGGCAAACCACATCTTTTACCAATTCTTCACCATACCGCCCCTGCGTGCGCAATTCCACTAGGGTACGCTTAATTCTTAGCGAAGATTCCTAACCCATCGCCCTATTGAATTACTCAACTACCACCAAGGCACAACATGTCACGAGAATCGTTTAACCAAGCCGTTCGATATGCGCGAGATCGACGCACCTTTTTGCTATCGGGGGGATCCCTCGCCGTGCTGCCATGGGTGAGTCAAATCGGTTTCGGGCAAACCATCACGAAGCCAAGTTTCGCGAAGGATCCTTTTCAGATCGGCATCGCATCGGGGGATCCGACGCCGGACGGATTCGTCCTCTGGACCCGACTCGCGATGGATCCCGTTGCCGTTAATGGGGGCATGGATGACCGCGACTACGAAGTGACTTGGGAAATCAGCGACGATGAATCGTTCAGCAAAGTCCTTCGATCGGGCAAGTCATTAGCGACCGCAAAGCTTGGGCATTCGGTCCACGTCGAAGTCGAAGGTCTCTCGCCCGATCGCTGGTACGCATACAGGTTCCAATGCGGCGATGCGATTTCGCTCGTGGGCCGGGCCCGAACAACTCCGCGCCCCGATGCGATGCCTGACTCTCTTCGGTTTGCGTTCGCCTCGTGCCAACACTTCGAGACCGGTTACTACACGGCTTTCGAACACATGTGCAAAGAACCTCTCGATCTGATCTTGCATCTCGGTGACTATATCTACGAAGGGGCTGGCAAAGAGGACAGACTTCGCGTCCATGCGGGTCCTGAGATCATGTCCCTGGCCGACTACCGTACGCGGCACGCTCAGTACAAATCCGATCCTCATCTGCAAGCCGCGCATCGATTAGCACCTTGGCTCGTCGTTTGGGATGACCATGAATTCGACAACAACTACGCGAACTTGATCTCCGAAGAAAAAGGGATCGATCCAGCTCAATTCGCGCTACGGCGAGCAGATGCCTATCAAGCGTACTACGAGAACATGCCACTCCGCGCTTCGTCGATGCCCAAGGGCCCCGATATGCAACTCTTCCGACGCGTTCCGTTCGGACGTCTTGCTCAGTTTGATATGCTCGATACACGACAGTATCGAACCGACCAACCGAACGGCGATGGCAGCAAGCCGATTACAGACGAAGTCCTCAATCCCAACGCGACGTTGCTCGGCAATGCCCAAGAAAAGTGGCTTATCGAAGGATTGGCCAAATCCAATGCACGGTGGAATATCCTCGGCCAGCAAGTCATGATGGCACGCGCGGATCGCGCACCGGGTGCGGATCGCAAGTTCAGCATGGACCAATGGTCCGGTTACGACGCATCGCGAACACGATTGCTCCAAGCCGTTTCGGACTTGAAACGGACCGGTACAGTCGTCCTTACCGGCGACATTCATAACAATTGGGCGAACCATCTCCATGTCGATTTCGACAAACCGGATAGCCCTGTCGTAGCAACCGAGCTCGTGGGAACCTCCATCTCGTCGGGTGGAAACGGCGTCGAGAAACCGAAGTACTTGGAGACTCTTCTTACGGAGAACCCGTTTGTCAAATTCCATAATGCGGAACGAGGATACGTAAGCTGCACCGTCACGCCAAGCGACTGGAAGGCAGAGTATCAGACCGTTGCATTTGTGGACAAACCAGGTGCACCGAAGCAGACGCGAGCCACGTTCCATATCGATCCAACCCGCCCAGGATTGAACGCGTAGTTCGGTAGGGCGCTTCGCGCCCGCTGCCACACTTCCGCTTGATGAGCAGGCGGCCATCGGTCAGACGGGCCGGGCCGCTCAGGTCGATCGGGGTTCAAGGCGAAGGACGCCAGTCTGGCTTTCCGTCTCGATCGATATCGATGGTCATCAGATCGAGCTGCAGATAAGGGCGTTGGTAAGCCTCTTTGTCTTGGCCGGCATAGCTAACCCAAAGGCGCATTCCGGTCGCATCGAACACCGCGTTCATGACGTTCCCTCCCTGGATGGGAATCTGGTTGGCCAGCGCGATAAGTTTCTCCGCATCGAGTTTACCTCGCTGCGCGGCCAAGGTTGGGAACGCGCCTCGCCCTTCGTCGTGGTAAACAACGCACGATAGTACCTGGGGGGCAAGCTCATCCTTCGGGTCATTGTCCTTCCAGAGATCGATCTCCGGCTTGGCTCGTCCACCTCCGGTCGCCGCGCGAATTTTCGTCGATCGCTTGTCCGTTACACCATCTCCAAAAACGAAGTGATAACTTTTAGTCGGCTTGATCTGTTCAAACATACGAATCGCCTCCGTCAGTGAATTCGCGTCGTAGAGCAGTGTGCGAAACCATGCGGTGAAGTGGGAAGCGTGCGTTTCGTAGGGCATTTCTTTTGCGGACGCGTCTCCGATTTCCGATAGGACGATGCCAGCTGCGTTCATGCCGCAATGGGCTCCAATAAATCCTGCGAATGACGGAGAGACGTGGGGTATTCCCGTGTCAGGGAAGTAGACGACCAGAACGGGAAACTCGTGCGCCCCTGCTTCGAGGGACCAATCCAAGTTCCGGGTTTGGTAGAGATGCCCATCCACCGTCGCATCCCCCCACGCGGCGATGCTGCTGCAGGCGTAGGGCATCAAGAGGGGCAAGCAGTGGACATGCTGGAGCGTTCGAATAGGAATACCACTTCCTTCAGCGAGTCCCACCAATTGCTGCATCAGACGCGGATCGGTGTAACTCGATGTCGTTGCCCATACATGATCCAGTTGTTCTTCGCTAACCTTCAATTCGGATCGGAAGCCAGTCACCAACGGGGGGACGAGGCGCTGCATTTCGTCGCGCATCTGTGACCCGAGTTGCACTCCCATCTCATAGGGGGTTCCGCGTACGGCCACGACCGGAATTCGAATCCCATTCCCTTCGATGTGCCAACGCGCGCCAGAGAGTTTTTCCGAATGGAGAAGATTTTTCCCATCACCCTCGGATCGTTCCACCAACGGGGGCTTGCCGACAATCGCCGCCTCTTTGGCGGCTCGATCTTGGCCATTCGCCCTTTCGAGCGCGATGGGCGGGACGCCCCAGGCTTCGAGAAGGAGAGCAATCGTAACGGGGAGTAACATTCTCTTCATCGCAATCTCCGAGCAGCTCACAGGAACTCATGCATTCGATTCATTTATTTCTTCGCGTCCGCAGCAATGAATTTCTTCAACGCTTCGGAAGCAGGGTCATCGGGCACCCCCAAGTCGTTGTTCAGTTTGCTGTGTTCCGAGTCCTTGGCCCCAAACAAGGTGGAGGAGATGCCAGCTTCCTTGAGAACCGCATCGAGTCGCTGGGCTTGCGCGCTGGTATCCGGATGGCTGGAAACGTAGAGGATCAGGAAGGGTGGGATTCCCTTGTCCTTTGCGACGTGGGTGACGGCGGAGAAGTCGACATGTTTGGCAGGATCGTTTCCAAACTTCTCGCGATGACCATATTTGGCTTGCGGTTGTTTATGGACACGTCGGCGCGTTTCGGCGGTTTCGATGATGGCGGGAATGTCGTATGTATCACCATCGACTGGAACGCATCCTTTTAGAGAAGAGAAGGGAACACCTTCGGCGGCCAAGTAGCGGTCATCGATGCAGAGGAGCGCGGCGAGCTGGGCACCTGCCGAGTGCCCCATCACGTAGATTCGTTTGGGATCGCCTCCATGGGAGCCGATGTTCTTAGCCACCCACCCCAGCGATTTGGCAACATCCCGAATGATTGTCTCCATGGGTACTTTCGGTAGGAGGCGATAATTGGTGGAGACAAACACGAATCCTTGATCGACAAACCATTTTGGTTTGAGTTGGACCTGCGATTTATCTCCGGTTTGCCACCCACCTCCATGGATCCAGAAGATGACCGGTGCATTCTTTGCATTGGAAGGCCGGTAGATATCCAAGACTTGGCGTTCGAGAGCGGGCTCTGCGTAGGGAACGTCCTTTTCGACGGCCGATTCCGAGCTCGTGACGTTTTGCCCTTGAGCCCACGCAGTTTGGGACGGAGCCCACACCGGGAGTGACGTTATCAAGGTGATGGCACAAAAAAGGCGAAACCATCGGAATGTCTTCATGGCAAACTCGCAGGCGATAGGAAAGAGATAGAGGTGGGAAAAGGGGTGGAACCGTTAGGATACAGAGATCCGTACGGCTAGGGGTATTCTGCGCCCGGAAAATCGGGTTGGTGCGGGTGACACCCCGACCCCCTTGCTATATGCTCATAGTAGCGTTGCTTCTCCCATTGATAGACGGGTGGAAGCATCGCCTGTAGCAGCCGCGAGTTGCGATCCTTTTAGTGCTCGGCCCCCGAAAATTCAGTTTCATTCCATGGTAGATATCGTCGTTCCGTCGGTCGGTGAGAGTATTTCTGAAGTTCAAATCAGCAAATGGCTCAAGAAGGAAGGGGACTGGGTCGCGGCAGGAACCGATCTCGTCGATCTGGAAACCGAGAAGGCGTCCGTGCAGATCTCCGCTCCGGAAGATGGGATCCTTTTGAAGATCCTTAAGAACAATGAAGAGTTCGCTTCGGTAGGGGACATCCTCGCTACGTTCCAACCGGCGGCAAAGGGTGCTTCGCCATCAGGCAGCGCCGCTCCTGCTCTGCAGCCAGCGTCCGCACCTCAGCAACCCGTATCTTCCGCACCGGCATCGCCCGCCGCGGACCCTCGCGTCATGCCTGCTGCGCAGCGGGCGCTGGACGATCATCACTTGCAAGCCACCCAGGTACCCGCGACAGGCCCGGGCGGTCGATTGCTCAAAGAAGACGTGGTTCGTTACGTCAGTCAAACCTCACCAGCGGCCCCGGCTGCACCCGCACCCGTCGCTCCTGCTGCACCGGCTCCTACCAAGACCGTCACCGGGACGTTGGCGCCACCGGTTTCTGCACCCACAGCTTCCACCGGAATGGTTCAACAGGGGAGTTCAAACCGGTCCGAGGAGGTCAAGCCGATGAGCATGATCCGCCGGACCATCGCCTCCCGGCTTGTTCAAGCTCAGCACACGGCAGCCCTGCTCACCACCTTCAACGAAGTCGACATGCAGCCCGTCATGACGCTTCGCAACAAGTACCGCGACGCATTTGCTGAGAAGCATGGAGTGAAGCTGGGCTTCATGTCCTTTTTTGCCAAAGCGGCCTGCGAGGCCCTGAAACGATACCCATCGGTTAACGCTGAGATTCGTGGCAACAATATTGTCTACCGCAACTACTGCGACATCGGGATTGCGATCGGTGGCGGGAAGGGTTTGGTCGTCCCCGTCCTTCGCAACGTCGAGAAGATGGGCTTCGCAGAAATCGAGCGAACGATCGGCGAATTCGCGTCGCGAGCCATGGCCAACAAACTGATGCCAGAGGATCTTGAAGGCGGGACCTTTACCATCAGCAACGGGGGTATCTACGGTTCTCTCTTGTCCACGCCGATCGTCAACCCACCCCAAAGCGGGATCTTGGGA
This sequence comes from Pirellula sp. SH-Sr6A, assembly GCF_001610875.1. Taxonomy (NCBI): domain Bacteria; kingdom Pseudomonadati; phylum Planctomycetota; class Planctomycetia; order Pirellulales; family Pirellulaceae; genus Pirellula; species Pirellula sp. SH-Sr6A. The sequence continues at coordinate 3,135,214 of NZ_CP011272.1, forward strand.
CTCCACTCGATCCAGGAGCGACCGATTGCACTCAACGGAGAGGTCGTCATTCGCCCCATGATGTACTTGGCCCTGACATATGACCACCGGATTATCGATGGTCGCGAGGCAGTCACCTTCTTGAAGACCATCAAAGAAGTAATCGAAGACCCCTCCCGTTTGTTCCTTGAAATCTAGTCGGAATCCTGTTCCGGTTCAAAGTCCATCATGATGCAACTTGGATTCGTCAGCGCCATCCTGCCTGAACTGGAGCTGGCACAGGTACTTCAATCCGCGTCGCAGATCGGATACCGATGCGTCGAAGTGATGTGCTGGCCTCCGAGCAAAGCGGAACGTCGCTATGCTGGGATAACCCATATCAATGTCGACGATCTGTCCGATGCTTCGATAGCTACCATCGCTCGATTGCAGCAGGAGACAGGAGTCTTCATCAGTGGCCTGGGCTATTACCCAAATTGCCTATCGCCGGACGAGGCAGAAGCAGAGCGATGCACCGAACATTTGAAAAGGGTGATTGCTGCAGCTCCCAAACTAGGAATCGATCGTGTCAACACGTTCATCGGGCGCGACTTCACGAAAAGCGTAGACGATAACTGGCCGCGCCTCCTGAAGACTTGGAAACCCATCGTTGACTTGGCGGAAAAACAGGGTGTCCGCATTGGCATCGAGAACTGCCCGATGCTCTTCACGCAGGACGAATGGCCCGGTGGAAAGAATATTGCGACCAGCCCCGCGATTTGGCGCCGCTTATTTTCCGATTTGGGAAGCCCGAATTTGGGACTCAACTACGATCCATCCCACATGGTCTGGCAGTGCATGGACTACTTGAAACCGCTGAGAGACTTCATCGATCGTATTTTTCATGTGCATGCGAAAGACGTTCGAATCGATCGGCATCGTTTGGATGAAGTAGGCATCTTTGCGCATCCGAAGCTCTACCACTCCCCGAAGCTACCGGGTCTTGGCGAAATCGATTGGGGACAGTTCTTCTCTGTTCTCAGCGATGAGGGATATGTGGGTCCCGTTTGTGTCGAGGTCGAGGACCGGGCGTATGAAGCCACCGTGGAGTCACGCACCGAAGCGCTCGCCCAAAGCTACCGATATTTGAGCCAGTTCGCACCGCGGTAAGCCCCATCGCTCACTGTCCAGCTCACTGTTCAGCTTACTGGCTGGCCTCATCACTGGCTGGCCTCATCACTGGCTGGCCTCATCACTGGCCAGCTCGGTAAACGACTTGGCCGTTGAATAGGGTTGCTTCGACTTCCGCGCGATACAGTTCCGAGGCGGGAAGCGTGCGCAGGTCCTTTTTCCAGATCACGAGGTCGGCCATTTGTCCCGGTGCGATCGCTCCCTTCTCTGTTTCTTGCCCTTCCGCGAACGCAGCGCCGTAGGTGTAGGCGTAGAGAGCCTCCTCAAGTTTCAATTGCTGCGAGCGAACGAAGGGTTCGTCCGGTTTGCCATCTAGTGTTTGGCGCGTGACGGCGATTTGCAGACCGGGGCGAGGGTCAAGCGGAACGACCGGCCAATCGGTTCCGAACGCGAGCCGTCCACCGCTCGCTAGAATCGACTTCCACGCCCAAGCCCGCTCAGCCCGAGATGGACCTATATTCGCGACCCAGACGTCGAAGATATTGCTATTGGGCTCAGCATGTCGAGGCTGCATCGACGCGATCACACCCAATGGCTTTAGACGCGTGATGTCCGATGGATCGATGGTTTCGACATGCTCGAGACGATGACGGCGCAATCGTTTTCGATCGGGATTCGATTGCATCGCATGTTCGAAGGCATCGAGTGTCATCCGCACGCCACCTTCCCCGATCGCGTGTACCATCACATTCCACTCCTCTCGATCCAGGCGAGCGATCAATCGTTGCAGTTCCGTGGCGTCGCAGGCGGGCAGCCCGAGTGTGCTTTGGTTTGCATAGGGAGAAAGCAGATAGGCTGTATGCGACTCGATCACACCGTCGATGAACAGCTTCACCGAACGCACGCCGATCGATTCTTTCGCGCGTCGTGTTGCCATCAAGCGATCGAAATCCGTGTCGTTCATGCCGACTTGACCGGAAAGAGCGAAGTGTGTTCGAAGGGGGAAGCGGCCCTCTTGGATCATGGTATCGAAGACCATCAATTCGGCATCATCCACGCCGCATTCTTGGATACTCGTCACACCGACGCGATGCGCCAGCGCGATCCCTTGGAGCAAGGCTTCTTTCTTTTCATCGAGGGACGGAACTGGAAAAAGGGAATCGACCAATCGCTGAGCAGACTCTTTGAGAACCCCGGTCGGCTCGCCCGTGGTGGAGTCGCGAACGATCAGGCCTCGCGGCGGATCGGGAGAGTCCCGGGTGATTCCCGCTTGGCGGAGTGCCACGGTGTTGACCCAAATCGTGTGTCCGTCGTAGCAGCGCAAAAGAACCGGTTTGTCCGCGACGACCGCGTCGAGCATATCGCGAGTCGGCAAACCGCCGGCAAACGCGCCGTAGAGCCAACCTCGTCCGACGATAACGGGTCGCTCCGGATATCGCTTCGCAAAGGCCTCCACCCTCTCCAGGATCGTCGAAGCGTGCTGCGCGTCATTCAAATCGATCTGCTGCAATCCCAGAGAACCGGACAGGAAATGAACGTGCGCGTCGTTGAGGCCTGGAGTCACAAGCCCCCCATGGGCCTCGACGATCGTCGTTGTTTGATCGATCCAGCCGGCGGAATCGCGATCGAGACCGACCCAAACGACTTTCCCTCCGCGAACGGCCACCGCCTCTGCATCGGCACCGGACCATTGCAGGACCCTGCCGCTACGGATCAGCAGGTCCGCAGGATGGGGGTTCGGCGGCGACTGCGAAGAAGCGTCGTTGGCCAAGACCCAGGAAAACAGTAGAAAAAGCAGGCACACCAGGGTGCTGGCGTCCCGAAATGGGTTACGAGGGGGAGGGGTAAGTCGAAGATTCATAGCCGGTCGCAGGGAAGGTTGGATGCAAGGCCCTCCCATCCTACCATCCGACCATTCACTTTTTCATAAATCGGTTCGAACGGACTTGCAGCGAAAGACGGGATTCCTATAATCGGCGTCCCGCGTCAGCGATTGCGCATCTTGCCAAGAGAGCTGAACAAGCGGAAATTCGATAGACGCAGCGGGCATAACTTGACAGGTTCCCCTGCGGGTGTAGCTCAGTTGGTAGAGCACAACGTTGCCAACGTTGTTGTCGTGGGTTCGAATCCCATCACCCGCTCTTTCTGTCTGGTTGTGCCCTTTTTTCTTCTTTAAGAGGACGTTTTCAGGAAATGTCAGCTGTCGACACTCAGGCACCAGATTCCAAGCTTCAACTGACCGTCAAGATTGACAAGCCGTCGACCTGCCTTCGGCACGTCGTTGTCACGATTCCTCGGGCTGAAGTAGATCGTTATTTCCGCAAGACGTTTGACGAGATCGCTCCCCGTGCGGATCTTCCTGGTTTCCGACCTGGAAAGGTTCCTCGCAAGCTTTTGGAAAGCCGATTCAAGCAAACGGCTTTGGATCAGGTCAAGAGCGGTCTGGTGATGGACTCCCTTCAGCAGATCACCGAAGGGGGTGAATTTTCGGCGATTTCCGAGCCCGATATGGACTACGGTGCCGTCGATATTCCCGATACCGGCGACTTCACCTACGAGTTCAAAATCGAGGTTCGTCCCGAATTCGAAACACCGAACTGGAAGGGCTTGGAGCTCACCAAGACCGAGTACAAGCTGAGCGACGAGGATGTCGACAAGCAACTCATCAGGACTTTGGAACGGATCACCGCTGGGGAAGCCTTCGATGGCGAAGCCCAAGTCGGCGATCGCGTAGTCGTCAGCATCCGATTTAGTTTGGACGGCAAAGAGGTTAGCTCGCTGGACGAGAGCATGGTCACCCTTCGCAGCAAGCTGAGTTTGGCCGACTCCATCATCGAGAACTTCGGTGAATTGATGGTCGGTACCCGCGAAGGGGACGTCCGCGAGACCAAGGTAAAGATTTTCGAAACGTCGCTCAACGAGTCGTTGCGAGGCAAGGAAGTCGACGCCACGATCACTGTTGACGAAATCCGTCGCGTCAACGTTGAAGGCTTGAGCGGTGCTACCCTCGAGATGCTGGGATTTGATACCGCTACCGAACTGCGAGATTTTGTGCGAGCGGAATTAGAGCGACAAGCTGAATACCACCAAAACCAACTCCTCCGCGAGCAGGTCACGGCCAAGCTCACGGAAGGTGCGGATTGGGAATTGCCCCAAGCGGTCGTTCGCCGTCAAGCGGATCGCGAGCTCCATCGCCGCGTTTTGGAACTGCGACGAAGCGGTTTCACCGACGATCAAATCCGATCGGTGATCAACGGTGTTCGACGCAACATCGAAGGCACAACTCAGGATGCGCTGCGACAGCACTTCGTCCTCGAGAAGATCGCCGAAGATCTTGGGATCGAGCCAACGGAAGCCGAATACGAATCCGAAATCGAGCTGATTGCAACCCAGAGCGATTTGTCGCCTCGACAAGTTCGCGCCAAGCTAGAGCGAAGCGGGCAAATGGACGCCCTCCGCAACCAAATTCTGGAACGACGCGTTATCGAAACGATTGTCGGCGAAGCCAAATTGAGTTCCACCGATGGTGGTTCGATCCTCAAGGCAGAACCGGATGAGTTCGCTGTCGAATTCTTGGTGGCCCCAGTCACTCAATCCCTTCCCGAAGCGAAGTACGATGAGAAGCCAGAGGATGGTGTCGAGAGCAAGTCGGTTAAGCCTACCTAGTCTGAGGCATCCGAAGTACGGAACGGTTGCTACCCCGCGAGTCTTTGACTCGCGGTGATACTGGTTCCAGAAATCTGCAAACGAGCGAGTCCCGCTCTCCAATCCAGAAGCCGAGCTTAAACGCTCGGCTTTTTTATTGCTGCTGGCTGGCACCTACAACCCACTTCGACCTCGCTTCTACGCCCTTCAATAGCTGAGGTAGGCTGTCAAATCGCTGCGAGATTGCTGCTCGATTACGGTTAGATTGCTGTTAGATTACAGTGCAGCTGCATGTGCTTTGACAAATCAGCCGTCCTCGTTCATCGACGATACGGCATTGCACAAATCCGACGCGGAGACCGCGTTGGATCAATTCGCCGGTTGCGATCAACTTTTTGCTGACGACGGGTCGCATAAAGTGGATGTGCAAATCGATGGTCGAAAAGTCCTGCCCCTCGTCCAGCGTTCGACCGAACGCGATCCCCATCGCAGCATCGGCCAAAGCGGCTAGAACCCCGCCGTGGACGCGCCCCATCGGATTGTGCAGGCGGCTGTCGACCGGCAGCTCGACCACAGAGCGTCCAAGCTCCCGGTCCGACTCGGTAGCATCATGAACATCGAACCCGAAGAGGACGGAGATGGGAGCTTGGGAGAATCTATCGGACATTCTTGCGGATTGTTGAAGGAGTCGGCTCGCTCAGATTGAATTCTTGAAGAGCGAAATCCGCGTCCACTTTGCGGACGCTTTTCAGTTGGATATCACCCGACGAGGGGTCGACATGATAAACCGCCATGGTGGATTTTGTTTGATCAAACAATACAACTTGTTGGAAACCATTCGAGAGAATAGCGCTGGCCATGGCCGTGGTCCCTGCGGATGCGGCGTGTGCGGGAGCGATTGCTGAGATTGAGAGCAGAGTGTTCGGCACAGGACTTGCGCCGGTTTGGCTCCAGCTCATCTGCGTCGTCGCGCTCCAAGCGTAAAGAATGCCGAGAGCGAGAGACGTAGCAGATAGACCGCGGAGGAGAGTCTTCATGTCGGCACCTTGTTGGGATTGGATAGGCCGCGGAGTAGACGGCCTGAAGTAGATCGGGTTGAGGAGCAGGGCTGTTCATCGCATAGGTAGGGCTTGATTGTTCTACATCCCTCGAGCTCGTGAATGCCAGTCCAATTGCATTCTGGGAAGCATGCGGACTTCACCATAATCCACCGCTTCGATGTCGCGTCCTCCTGCTGGATACCTTATGATCCTGACCTGCCCATTTCCATTTGCTCGCCCCGCCCGTTTCCTTTGCCTTCCCCTCGAAACTTGATACCCAGACTCCGAGCGACGATTGCGAACAATTCGAACTCCTTGAGCGACATCAGCATCAGGGCGGCATTGTGGTGCGCGAGCCAACCGTATGCGGCGGCGATTTGGCTCAGGAATCTTTCCTTTGACCGTGGCATACAGAAGATCCAGCGCGCAGGCGTGCCGGTCATCTCTGTCGGGAATCTGACGGCGGGCGGGACGGGTAAGACCCCTACCGTCGCGTGGCTCGCCCAGTGGTTTCGCGACCGGGCCATTCGGGTGGCGATCCTATCGCGCGGCTACGGGGCCGGTCCGGATGGCGTTAATGATGAAGCCAAAGAATTGGAGCTTCGACTGAGCGATGTCCCCCATCTGCAATCCCCCGATCGCGTCGCGAGTGCGAAGATTGCAGTGGAGGAATTGGATATGCAGGTTTTGCTCTTGGACGATGGCTTTCAGCACCGACGCATCCATCGCGACTTGGAAATTGTCCTATTGGACGCTCGCGAGCCGTTTGGATATGGCCATCTTTTGCCGCGAGGGCTTCTGCGCGAGCCCTTGCGATCGCTCAAGCGTGCGGACATCGTGATCGCCACCCGTTCCGATCAAGTCGATGCACAGAGGTTAGCGAGCATTCGTACGAAAGTGCAGCGATACAATCCCAAGGCAGCTTGGTTGGAGAGTCGGCATCGTCCGCTTCGGCTGCGGAACTCGCAAGGGGCCATTCTCGACGTTGACTGGTTGCGAGACAAGCGAGTGGTGGTCGTCAGCGGTATCGGAAGTCCGGAAGCATTCCACCAGACCACCGAATCGCTTGGAGCAAACCTTCTAGGAAAGATCACCTTCCCCGATCATCATCTCTATCACGAAGGGGACATTCGTGAGATCGCCAGTCGCGCGAACGATGCAGGACACTGCGATGCCATTCTTTGCACCGGAAAAGACTTGGCCAAAATCGCTGTTCCGGCTATCGAGTCGGTTCCGGTATGGAGTCTCGACGTCGATTTAGAGATCACGAGCGGGCTGGAAATATTCGAAGACCATCTCAAAGAGATCGTGCGCCAAATCACCTACTCGCTGCGGTGATTACACGTAGTTCGGAGTAGGTGGACGATAGTGATCGAGATCGATCGTTCGGAACCAATCGATGGTCTTTTGAAGCCCCTCTCGCAGAGGAATGGTCGGTTCCCAACTCAAATGCTTCTTTGCCAAGGTGATGTCCGGTTGGCGACGCGTGGGATCGTCTGGGGGCAATGGACGCTTTTCAATCGAGGATTTGGCCCCGGTGAGTTGGACGACAAGTTCCGCCAGTTCGCGGATGGTGAATTCGGAAGGATTGCCGATATTGATGGGACCGATGACGTTTTGCTCATTGTTCATCAAGCGGAAAATACCTTCCACGAGGTCATCCCGATAGCAGAAGGATCGCGTCTGTTCCCCTTCGCCAAAGATAGTGATCGGTTCCCCCTGGATCGCTTGCCGGATGAAATTCGACACGACCCGACCATCGTAGGGGTGCATGCGAGGGCCATAGGTATTGAAGATACGGACGATACGAATGTCGACTTTGTTTTTGCGATGGTAGTCCATGAAGAGTGTCTCAGCGACTCGTTTCCCTTCGTCGTAACAAGATCGTACACCGATGGTGTTCACATTTCCCCAGTACGACTCGGGTTGAGGATGGATCAACGGATCGCCGTAAATTTCGCTGGTGCTCGCGAGTAGAATGCGGGCACCGCAACGTTTGGCCATGCCCAGCATGTTGATGGAGCCCATGACCGAAGTCTTAACGGTTTTGATGGGGTTAAACTGATAATGGCCCGGCGCTGCGGGGCAGGCCATATGGAAGATCTGATCCACTTCCAGAAAAATAGGAAGCGTCACATCGTGGCGAATCACTTCGAAATTGGGACGCCCGAGAAGGTGAGCGACATTCGTCTTCTGCGAGGTGAAAAAATTGTCGAGGCAGATCACGTCGTGTCCGGCTTCAACTAAGCGTTCACAAATATGCGATCCGAGAAAGCCCGCCCCGCCTGTCACCAGTACCCGATTGATTTTCGACACGTTCATACCCCGTTTTCGCTTGTGCACCGACTCGTTCGATTATTCCACACAACCCGCGAGCCGGCCCCCTCCAACAGGCCATACCGGTGGATTTGGCCTACTCGCGGCAAACTGTATCGACTGAGCAGGTTGTAGGGTGCGAGCGATACTGGGGGAGCGGGAGTTGCGCCGATCGTGGCCTCGGTCTGGAGAGGATCCTCTCCCTGTCTCGGCGGGCTAGTCCCCCGTTGTTTGTGGGGAATCTCGCACAATACCAGGAACCCGCCTGTAAATCGTCGTTGGCTCTTGCCATCCCCTCCGAATCAGCGAATATGATGGGGTGTTGGCAGCCCCCCATTCTCCACCCCAGTTTGTCCCTTGACCGCAATTCCTAGCAATCAATCGAGTTTGTTAACCCCCGAATCCCCGCATTTGGCGGGTCGATCGGCGCTTTGCAAATTGACAGGGCACACGATCGCGTTGGCTGCGAAGCTGGTGAGCGGATTTACGGTGCGTTGGATAGGTTCCGAACCGGATACCCGCCAGCGGGTTTATTTTGCCAATCACACCAGCCATTTGGACGCGGTCGTTTTGTGGTCGTGTTTGCCGAAAACGCTTCGCCAGTTGACCCGTCCCGTTGCCGCCCAGGATTACTGGGGTTGCTCGTCGTTTCGTCGATTCCTCGCCCAGTCGTTCAATGCGATTTTGATCGATCGAAAGCAGATCAAGGTGCATCAAAGTCCAGTCGATGTCATGATGCGCGAGATCGGGGACATGTACTCCCTCATTGTGTTCCCGGAAGGAAGCCGGGCGTCCGACGGGGAGATGGGAGAATTCAAAAGCGGCCTGTATTACTTGGCGAAGAAGCGACCGGACTTGGAATTGATTCCGGTCTATATGGACAATCTCAATCGCATTCTTCCGCGAGGAGAGTTCATGCCGGTTCCCCTGCTCAGCTCGATTACTGTGGGGCACCCTATCTTCTTGGAGCCAGGGGAACCCAAATCGGAGTTCCTGTCGAGAGCGTCGAAAGCGGTCAAGGTTTTGAAGGAACGGTAAGCCGTTCCCAAGGGCGGAACGTCCCCTTCGTTTGCTATTTCTTCTCGCTCGTGCGCTGCGCCCAAGAGGCCAGTTGCTCTCGAAAAATCTTCGAGTTGTGTCGAATGTCGGTCGGCAGTTTGGTTGGATACACCACGACCTTTTCGACAGAGCGCGAAACCTCGGACGCTCTCAATCGCTCCGTCACTTCGTTGACCAGTCGATCTGGTTGAGAGGTCCGATTCCATGGCTCGAGGATCACCCAGGGGACTTGGGTGGGTGGCTGTCCTACTCCGACCAATGCGGATCGATAGATCTCAGAATGTCCGTTTGCGATCGCTTCAATGGGCTCGGTAAAGAGAACTTGATCGCGCATGACCACTCGATGCGCTTTGCGGCCACAAAACCAGAATCGATCTTGATCATCGAGATATCCGACATCCCCCATGCGGTGCCATACTCGCTCTCCATCGAAAATCTTGTGCAGCGGGTTTTGATCCAACCGGGTCACGTAACGCTGCGAGACGACAGGACCGGAGACCATCAACTCGCCGATTTCTCCGCGACGTTGTTCTTCCGTCTCTTCGATTCGGTGCATTGCATCGTCCCGTATTCGAATCACCTTCCACTCGATCGATGGAAATCGACTCCCAACGCAAGTACCCATTCCGGCAGCGGTTTTCGCGGCGGTTTCCTCGAGGACTTCGCGGGACTCAATCGATGCAATCGGGAGAGCTTCGGTCGCGCCATAGGGTGTGAAGACACGTCCTTGAGGATCGATCCCATTGCGGACCGACTGGAGAACGCGAGGTGGAACGGGGGCCCCTGCGGAGAGAACCAACTGGAGGGGCTTCATCGTTCTGCCGGTGACTTGGCAATAGTTTCCCATGCGAGTCCAAAGGGCGGGCGAACCAAACGATTGATTGATATTCCATTGTTCGATCGCATCGAGCAACCGAGGGGGGTCCACATCCGCGGGGCGGGTCGGATCCATATCGGGAAGAATGGTCGCCGTTCCCATCACGGCATTGAAGAGTCCAAAGAGGGGGAAGCAGCTTAAATCTCTGCCCCCCGGAACGATCCCGAATCGCTCCGCCACCAAATCGACTTGCGAATGAAACGTTTGATGGGTGTAGAGGACACCTTTGGGTGGTCCTGTGCTCCCAGTGGTGAAGATGACGGCCGAATCGGCATGAACATCTTCAATGGGATTTCGGTAGTTCGAGGGCGAGGTACTTTCGAGGCGGCTCAAGGTAACAGAAGGAAGTCCCGGAAACCACCGCCCTACCAGTACATTGTGCTTCGCGTTGGGAAATCGGGATTGCAGTATCCGAACAATAGCGTGCGCCATCGGAATCGCGATGAAGCCGTCGGGGTTGGTCGCTTCGAGACATCGAATCAAATTTTTCTTCCCCATGCCTGGGTCGACCAAGACCATCGTGGCCCCCGCTTTCAGCAGCGCGAACACGAGGGTAATAAAGTCTTCCCCAAACCGGACCAACAACCCGATGCGTTTTCCAGGTCCGATCCCCATCGCTTGAAGCCCTGCTGCGATCGAAGTCGAACGGCGATCCAAATCCGCGAGGCTCAATGTCGAGTAGCTGCGGTTGGTACCCTGTTTCCAGCTTCCAACTGGGGAAGCTATCGCGAGGGCATCCGGTCGTACAGCCGCCTGCTTGGTGAGCCGATCCGCAATATTCATGAGAGCGACTGAATGCGAAGGCGAATCCACTCGACCAATTCCTCGCTAAAAACATCCCCTTGAGTCAGAAAGTCGGCATCCATTTCCAACGTTTGGCAGGCTTTCATTCGATCCCAGTGCCCCTGAACAACAGGAATCACCGAAGCTGAATCGATTTGATCTCGGGTGGGGAGAGGAGTCTTGTTATGAATACCATCGATCATTGCCATGATTATTGCCGCACAGGCCAGGTAATGATTTCCGGATGCTGGTACCGCGTGGAGTTCGAGAACAGACTCGCGGGGCGAAGTCGCATCATGCGCCGGCTTGCAAAACGCAGCGGGCGAGTGGGGTTCGCAGTCTTGAGAGAACGGCACGGTCGATGGGGACTGCGAACGATCCGATTCCGAGAGCCAGAAGATGCAGGTGAGGGTTGCCGCATGCTGTAGGATTCCTCCCAAGGCATGTCGCCCCAAATCGGACAGGCCTTGATACGCACCGCTTGAAAAAACGGGTTCCCCTGCTCGAACGAAGCTCCACTGGGTCGCGGCCCAATGCGATGCGATGTCGAGTGTTGATCCCGATTGTGCACCGGTCTGTTCGATTAGGTAGCGAAGCATGGCGCAGTCATCGCATGCTTCAAGAACAGATTTGGGTTGAATGGCAAACTCGGAGAGATTTTTTGCGTTCAGAAAATGTCGGTCGACGGCTACCCCCGCTTCGGCAGCAAAGTCTGCGATTCGGGAGCGAATCAAGTACTGGGAATCAGTCCCACGCGAGGCGCGCGTCTCCTCGAGAACCTTGACAGTCCTCAAGGTGAAGGGGAGCGATGTACGGATACGAACATCGTCTGCGATTCCCGTCGACTGCAGATAGCGCAACGACTGGGCGGCAACGAATCGGGAATCGAAGGGACTTTCCTCACGTTGGAGAATATCCTGGATCGTTGCGATCAAAACCAACGCGGGCTGTTGCGTGAATGGATCGAGATAGTGAGCATGGCTTTGGGGCACCAAAATCGCGTAGGGGTGATAGGGCATTTGCGGATCCACGACCACCTCGTGACCTAACCCTTCCTCAAAGCTCGCCTCCGACAAATTGGCGATCGGCAGAGTGACTTGTCTCCAGCCACCTTCGAGATCCGTGTAGCGCAAATCGAAGCTACGGATCCCTTTTTCGCGACAGTAAGCCAGCACCGCCTTCGGTTTCACAGAAATTCCTTTCGTCCTCTAGTTAGTGCAATCTCTTCTCCATTGTAGGGAAAATCCGTTGCCCCTCTCGAGTTTGCTTCAGAAAGTTATGGAATCCCATCGAAAAGACCGGTGGTCGGCGCGCCGCATGTGGCCCGGCTTGTTGCCTAGCTCGAATAATTCGATAAATCCACGATATTTCACAACAAATATTGTGTAAACTCCACTTTCCGAAGAACTTGGAAGCCGAATAATACCGGGCGACTGTGAAAACCAGCCTTCCCTATTAAGAACGTTTATGTTGCGACAACAACCTGATCCAGGCCAGTCGATCGACCAGGTCCGCGAATTGATGCGACTAACGCTTTGTGAGTTGGCCGCCAAATTGGATATACCGATCGAGTCCAACGAGATCCAGCGATCCTTGGCCGATTCGGCCGTGGACATCGCGGACGATAGTTGGGACGCGATCACTCTCTTGATGATGCGTTCGGCGCAGGGCATCGGAATTCGTCTTTCGCCCGTGGAGTTGCAGGCCCCAGACGTGTGGGAGCTACTTCTCGAGGGATTCGCGATCGTCCAGCTGCAGCGCGAGGTCGACGGAGAAACTGCCTATGTCTATTCGAATATCCATATCGGCAAAATCGACGAGACGCGGCTTACGATTCGCAACAAGCAATCGGACTCGATGTCGAAACGGGAGCTAGTGCGACGTGTTCGAGCCAGTTCGGAAAAGTCGATTTTCTTCATTGCGGAGCGCGCGCTCGTTTGCGAGCCCACCACGACTCAAGCGAACGCGTCTACGGATCGCGTCCGGCGCGTGGCAGCGGACCATGCGCACCATGCTCCCCACCAGCACGACCACCGTCCTCGCATATCGCCCCAACAGCGGTTCCTTCGATTTCTGAAATTTGACTCTCGCGACATCTGGACCTTGGTCATTTTTGGTTTCGTTGTTGGGGTATTGGAGTTAGCCACCCCCCTCGCCGTCGAGCAGATGGTGACCACCATTGGCTTCGCGAGTTTGACGCAACCTCTGATTTGGTTAGCGGTACTTCTCTTTGGCATCCTGTCGCTGTCGGCAGTGATCAAGGGCATCCAGTACTTCGTCGTCGAAATCCTTCAGCGACGTATGTTCGTGCGAATCGTCGGAGATTTGTCGGAGCGTCTACCGAGACTAGAGCGGTCTTCCATGGATGGACTTCATGGTCCCGAGTTGGCGAATCGTTTCTTTGACGTCATGACCATGCAGAAGTCGACAGCCATGCTGTTGATCGATGGCCTATCGCTGGTAATCCGAACGGTAACGGGTCTTTTGCTGTTGGCGATCTACAGCCCCTACTTGCTCGCATTCGACGTCGTGTTGATTATCTGCATGACGATTTTTCTTCTGCTGCTTGGGCGCGGAGCGGTGCGAACTGCAATCGAAGAATCGCTCGTCAAGTACCGGATCGCGCATTGGCTCCAGGATGTGATTGGCAATCCTGTCGCATTTCAAGTGCACGGTGCAGGCGAACTGGTCACCGACCGCTCGAATCGACTGACTGTCGAATACTTGGGAGCCCGTCGCGATCACTTCGTCGTGCTCATTCGACAAACCCTCTTTTCGTTGATGCTCTACGCCATATCCATCACCGCCATTTTGTCGTTGGGTGTATGGTTGGTTCTTTCGGAAAGTTTGAACATCGGACAGCTTGTGGCCAGCGTATCGGTCGTCGCGGTCGTGGTCGGGGCGTTCGCGTCGATCGGGAAGTCACTGGAAGCGTTTTACGACCTTATGGCTGCGACCGACAAAGTGGGCCACTTGCTCGACCTGCCGACCCTTCCTCCCTCGCGTTCCTTAGACGCCGGCATCGGCCCTGTGGAGGTGCGATTGCGCGGCCTCACGGTGAGCGGTTCGGGCAACCTCCATTTCAACATCGGCGACATGAAAATCGCCAGCGGAGAGCGTTTCGCCCTATGCGGAGAAGGGGAGTGTGGCAAATCGCTCCTCCTGCAGACTCTTTCCGGATTGCGTCCCCCCACCGAAGGGATGGCAGAAATCGGTGGAATCGATTCCCGAGAAGTCAATCGCTTTGCGGAGGGCTCAATGGTCTCTGTAGCAGGGACGCCTGAGATCTTCCACGGAACAATCTCCGAGAACATCTCGTTGCGCCGACTCTCCGTTCCTTCCTCCGAAGTGCGGCACTCCCTCATCAACACCGAGATGTGGGACGAGGTCCTGGCGATGACCAAGGGGCTTGAAACGATGCTCCAAACAGGCGGCTACCCATTGAGCCACACTCAAATGGCGCGTCTCACCATTGCCAGAGCGATCGCGACCAAACCTCGTTTGCTTTTGATCGATGGAACCCTCGACGTTCTCCCTCCAAAAATGCGTTACGCCATTTGGGATCATTTGCGAGACAGCAAACAACCTTGGACCCTGGTCGTTGTCACCCACGACCCGGTCATCATTGAACAATGCGACGGACACAAGGATTTGTCATCATGCCTAGTAGCACACAAGTAGAAACCGAACTGACGCCGCTTCCAGCGTTGCAAAGCCCTCCCAAACGGAGGATGGTGCGGTATCGCCCCACCGAAGCGTTAGGTACCCGTTTCCCCGCCATGCACTTGGTCCGCTCCAGCTGGTTCTGCCGAGTCATCGCCCGCACCACCGCATTCTTGATGGTCGTCTTTCTCTTGGCCGCCATCTATGTGCCTTGGCAACAGACCTCGCGATGCGAAGGAGTCGTGACCGCTCGAAATCCCAACGAACGACGCCAGGTATTCCTCAGCACTGCCAAAGGGATCATCGCCGAACAAAAACCCGGCCTGCAAGAGGGATCCCATGTGGCTGCAGGGGAAACCATCATGGTCCTGGACACGCTCGCCAAGGACCAAATTGAACTGATCCAAAGTCAACAAAAGCAGTTGGAAGACAAGAAGTCCTTCACCCGATCGCAGTTGGAATTTGCCGTTACCCAAGTCGAAAACACCGAGGAATCCGGACGTCAACTTATCCGTGCCACCCAAGCCGAAATTGATGCGGCCCATGCGAAATGGGAGTCGGCTGAAGCGGAGGTCGAGGCCCAGCTAGCGCGACTCGCGCAGGCGGAATTCGATGTCAATGCGTACGAACCTCTCGCAGGAAAAACAGTCAGCATTCAGAAATACCAACAAGCGATCAACGATGAAATCGTCGAGGCCAAGAAGCTAACCCGCGCTGAGCGCGCCAAAGACGAAGCCGCGAATTTTCTAGAAGCCAAACGACGAGATCTCGACAGCAAGCGCCAGGAAATCGACAAGAAGGTTTCCGAGGCGAGACAGAAAGTCGATGAGTATCGCAACAAGCTCGCCGATATCGAGAAAGAGTCCCAAGACATCAGTGTTAAACTTGGCGAGCTCGAACGTCTTCGCATCGTCAGCCCGACTGCCGGACGCGTTCAGTCGATCCTTGGGCAAGTCGGCAAGGCGGTCGACGTCAAGGATATGCTTTTTGAGCTCATCCCTGACACCGATGATTTGTGGGTCGAACTCAGCGTGCGAGGAATGGACCAGCCGCTCATCCAGGTTGGAGACAAGGTCCGTTTGCAGTTTGAAGGATGGCCTGCCATCCAGTTCGTCGGCTGGCCAAGCGTCGCCAAAGGTACCTTCGGTGGCGTTGTCAATGCTATCAATCCGGCCGACGACGGAACGGGTAACTTTAAGATCTTTGTTGGCCCGGACCCGGACGATCCGGCGAAAGAAAAGTGGCCCGATAGACGATACCTTAGGCAGGGTGTTCGCGCGAATGCCTGGGTTATCTTGGACAGCGTACCGTTAGGCTTTGAGATATGGCGTCAACTCAACGGATTCCCACCAACCCGCGCCAGCGCAGGGCCCGATGGTGGAAAATCGAAGGACGTCAAAGCTCCAAAACTCAAGTAATCCTGCAAGCGGTTCTTCTATCAGGCTTGGCAATATCCCCTATCGAACCGACATGGGGACAAGCCGAACCACCCACCCCCGCGCCGATGCCGACACGGCCGTCGCGACAAGGGGAATCGATCCGGGAACGACTCAATCAGCAACTCAAGGGGCCGAGCCAGCCGCCGAGTGATCCGACCGCGCTCAACATACCAAATATTCTCCAGTCGAAGCCGACCCCCGACGCACTCTCCGCGGATGCATTGGACTCGGATCCCAATGCGGCGTTCATCGAGCAGGATATCCTAACTCTCTCCGATGTCATCGCTTCGACCTATCGCGGATTCCCTCTGATCGAAATCGCTCGGCAGCAAACCGGGGTTACGAGCGGTGAGTACCGATCGGCGTGGGGTGCCTACGATACCAAGCTCGAGTACTTCTCGCTCAATCAGCCGCTGGGTTACTACGAAACGTATCGAAACGGGATCGGTGCCGCTCGCCAGCTCTGGTGGGGCGGATACTTAAGCACCGGGTACCGCATCGGTCGCGGCTACTACGAGCCTTGGTACAAAGAACGTCAAACCGACGACGCGGGTGAGTTCAAAGTCGCGTACCAGCAGCCTCTCTTGCAAGGTCGAGCCATCGACCCACAACGCGTTGAGCTCTTCCAGGCCAATTTGCGACGTCAGTCGGTAGGACCTGAAGTGCAGTTCCAACTGCTTGTCGCTACCCGGGACGCAGCATTTGCTTACTGGCAATGGGTCGAACAAGGGAACATTTTGCGTGCCCAGCGCAACCTGCTCCGACTGGCAGAACTGCGCGCGGGACAATTCGAAGAAGCCTTCCAGCGCGGCGTCGCGACCGCGTTGACCGTATCGCTCAACCGGCAAGAGATCCTGTCACGACAATTGAAGGTGAACGATACGCAAATGAAGTTCCGGGACTCCGCGTACAAGCTCTCGATCTTCTTGCGAGACGAAAACGGACAGCCGCTCCTGGCTCCTCCCGAATGGCTTCCTCCTCGATTCCCCAAGCCGGTCGACATTGCGCTCGCGTCCTACGAACAGGACTATTCGAGTGCGCTCTCCTCTCGCCCCGAACTTCGACTGATCGAGCTTCAAGCCCAAGAAGTTCGACTCGATCTTCAGCTAGCGCGCAATCAAACCTTGCCCAACGTCGACTTCACTATCCAAGCCGGGAAAGACATTGGCGAACCTGCAACGAGCTCCAACGATAAGCGTGAGTTCGAGCTGGAAAGCGGCATCGTCGGCGGTGTGCCTATCCAACGAAACAAAGCGTTCGGTAAGATTCAAAGCACGAACGCCAAACTGGTTCAGATCGCGCAGAAACTGGAATTTCAGCGGAACAAAATCAACGCCGAACTGCTGATGGCCCGCAATCAAGTTGAGATCGCGCAACAAAACGTCAGGATCGCCCAAGACTTCTTAGCGGAAACACAAAAGGTCCTGGACCTGTTCCGACTCGCTGTCACCCAAGGTGACTTTGATTTGCAACTCTTCCTACAGCAAGAAGTGAAAGTCACCGAGGCGGAAGTCAAACTGCTGGAAGAGGTACGCACCTATTACCAAGCCATCGCTGCCCTGCAAGCCACGCTAGGCTTGGACCCTCTCGATCAATCCACGCTTCTCAACACGACGTCGGTCTACGAGCAATAACCGCTCCGTCGGCAGGCCTATTTTCTGTGCGTTCATTTTGAGGGAATGCTCCCCCTTTGAACGGCATTGGGGGAATTTGTCGGCCACGTTTCTTGCTAAACTAGATGGGACGCTTCCACAAAAGCTAAGAGCATCGCACCGCCCAAATTTCCCGCCTTTCATTCTCGCTTCCCCACGATCCACCTCATGAAATCGTATTCCCTCTGGCGATTCGCTTTAGCAACCGCCTCGCGCTATGCGCTCCCTGCATGCCTCACCTTGGTCGTTTCCGTCTCCAGTGCTCTCGCCCAATCTCCAGGTTGGTACAAAGGGAACCTTCACACCCACTCGTTTTGGAGTGATGGAAACGATTTCCCCGAAATGATCTCCGATTGGTACCGAACCCGCGGATATTCTTTTTTGGCCATCTCCGATCACAACGTGCTTCAAAGCGGTCAGCGATGGATGAAACAATCCGCGGTGGAATCGCGAGGGGGCAAGGAAGTTATTCCCAAGTACATCCGTCGGTTCGGCGAGTCATGGGTGGAAACTCGTGGCGAGCCGGGAACCGAAAGCGCAGAGATCCGCTTGAAACCTCTGGATGAGTATCGTTATCTGCTCGAACAAAGCGAAAAATTCATCCTCATCCCCTCCGAAGAAATCTCGGACAAAGCGGAGGGAAAGCCTGTCCACATGAACGCTACCAACGTAGCAGAGGCGGTGAAGCCTGTCGGTGGCGCGACCGTGCGCGAGGTGATGGAGAACAATCTCCGCGCCGTGCTTGAGCAAGAAAAGAAGCTGGGTAGAGAAATCATGGTACACCTCAATCACCCAAATTTTCATTATGGCGTTACCTTCGAAGATCTTGCTGCCGTCATGAGCGAGCAATTCTTTGAAGTCTACAACGGTCACCCAGGCGTCAATCACCGAGGGGATAAAGATCACCCGAGCGTCGAACGCATTTGGGATTTGGCCAACCACCTCCGCGTCAACAAACTCGGCGGTTCGCTCCTCCTCGGTATCGCGACCGACGATAGCCACGAATACCACGGCAAACCGGGAAGCCGCCCTGGAAGGGGCTGGGTGATGGTCCGAAGTCGCTATCTCACGCCAGAACATCTGATCCGCGCAATGGAATCAGGTGACTTCTACGCATCGAGCGGCTTATCGCTCCAAGACGTCCAGTGGAACAAAGAGACCTCCACCCTCTCCGTGGCAATCCAATCCGAACCGAACGTGCAATACACGACGGAATTCATCGTCACCTCCAAGGATGCGGAGCTCGATCAAATCGGACGCGTCGCGAAGACCTTCCAGGATCTTCAATCGAGCTACACCCTCGCGCCGGGAGAAACGATCGTGCGAGCGGTTGTAACAAGCTCGATCGCACCAGCTGACCCTGTCTTCGATGACCAGAAGCAACAGGCTTGGACGCAGCCCTTCACGATTCCATCTGCCGCCAAGAGCCAGTAACGAGAACGATTACGAGCACCGCGATGCTGAGCACGAGCACGAGCACGAGAACGATGCTGAGCACGAGCACGAAGAAACACCAGAACAGAGCGATGCGACCGAAAACCACGATCGGCCGCTTGCTGACTTGTGCCGCGTCAGTTGCTCGGCCCCGCAGTTCGTTGTCGCTTTCAGGCGCAACTATTTGTTTAGCGTTTTCCTAATCAAATCGGGGCGATTGGTGGTAATCCCCATTGCTCCAAGTTTTTGGAAGTAGATTGCGTCTTCCGGTACATCGACGGTCCAAACATGGAACTCGCGGAGCCCTTCGTTTCGCAGTGCGGCGATAAAGTCCTTCGTGACAATATCCCGATTCCCCTGAGTTCCCAACCCGTCGGCTTGGGTGCGACGAAGTGTTTCGACAACTTCGGCTAGTTGCGGTTTCCACTCGCCCGTCTTCTCGTTTTGCTTGTACCCGGTGAGCCAGTGGACTTTGATATCGGGCAAGAATTTCTTGCATGCGATCACGGTGTCTGCATTGAAACAGATGATCAGGAGCTTTTTGGGATCGGTTGGATATTTCTTCAACTCCGCTTGGAGGAGGGGAACGATCGCAGGTCCGGTCTTCAGTTCGATAATGAATTTCTTGTCCGCGGGGATACTTTGAAGCACTTCCGCAAAGGTAGGGATGGGCTCTCCTTGGAATTTTTCGTCTTTCCACGAGCCGTATTCTAGTTTGCGAAGCTCTGCGAGAGTCGACTTCGAAACGTCGAGGTCCTCACCCGTGGTTCTCAACGTGGTTTTGTCGTGAATGCAGACGATCTGCTTATCCTTGGTGTAATAGAAGTCTCCTTCCACTCCATCGGCCTGTTGCTCAAACGCCAATCGAAATGCGGACATTGTGTTTTCCGGGGCATCAAACGACGCACCGCGGTGGCCGACAATCATCTGCGCGTCGGCTTGCAATGCTGTAGTCGCCAGTGCGACAAGCGAGAGTAACAGAACTTTACGGATCATGGTCTCAGGTTGGGTGAGTGGGGGAGGCCGACGCGATTGCCGATCATGGGGCTTGGCAGGGCAATGCGTTTTCAACCCGAGAGTATAAACGAAGCAGGTACCTGAGTCCGTTCCCACACAAAGAATTCATGTGGGCGCACCGCGAAGAATCCACGTGCTCGCACGGCGAAGAACATCGCGTGCGAACTCAGTGATCCGACGAAAGCTTCATCGCGACGACTCCCGTCGTGATCAAAATTGCAGCGACAATACGCAGCCAGTGGATTGGCTCTCCCAACAGAATGAGGCCCACCAGAAACGCCCCCACGGCACCGATCCCCGTCCAGACCATATACGCGGTTCCCAACGGCAACGACTTCATCGAAAGCGAGAGGAGGGCGAAACTCGCAATCATGACGACGATCGTGACGACAGAGGGGACGAAGCGTGTGAACCCCTCGGATTGCTTCATCGAGTAAGCCCACACTACTTCCAAAACGCCCGCGACGATCAAATAGAGCCACGCCATCGGTAAGCCTCTTTCGTGTTAACGACTGACCGCAAGCCACAATGCTTGGGTGCCGCTGGAGCCATGCCCCATCCCTTGAAGCTTTCGATAAAGATCGATCGCGAGCTCGACCCCTGGCAACTGCAATTGCATACGGGCCGCCTCGTCGAGAACAATCCCCAAATCCTTGACAAAGTGATCGACGAAAAAGCCCGGAGAATAGTCCTCTCGCAAGATGCGTGGGGTGAGATTCGACAAGGACCAACTACCCGCTGCCCCCGACGACACCGATTCGAGAACCGTCTGGGGATCCAGCCCGCTGCGTGTCGCATAAAGCAACGCTTCGCAAAGTCCAACCATGCTGGATGCGATCAAAATCTGATTCACCATCTTGGTGTGTTGGCCACTCCCTGCAGGCCCCTGGTAAACGTAGGTCTTACCCATCGATTTCCAAAGGGGCACCAGCGCATCGAAGACGTCTCGATCGCCGCCGACCATGATGGAAAGCCGTGCCTCTTTCGCTCCGATATCGCCTCCGGAGACCGGCGCATCGAGAGCATGACACCCCATCTGCTTGGCCTTGTCATAAACCGCCTCCGCCAAAGCAGGGCGGCTGGTGGTCATATCGACCAGGATTCCTCCGGAACGCAATCCCCGAAGAGCACCAGACTCTCCCAAGAGGACTTCTTCGACATCGCTCGGGTACCCGACCATCGAAAAGACAACATCGCTGTTCTGAGCCACTTGCAAAGGCGACTCGCAACGACGAGCTCCCATCTGGACCAGTGAATCGCTCTTCTCGGGAGTTCGATTGTAGACGGAAAGGGAGTAGCCAGCTTTCAACAAATGGGTGCACATACTGCGCCCCATCACTCCGGTCCCGATCCAACCAAGCCGAGTTGTTTCCGGGTGGATACTGATCATGGTTGGACTACTTTCCGCTGCGATTCTTTTCGTATTCGAGAACACCGGTGACCAAAGCGGTCAAGCGTGGCTCCGCATCGTTGGCAATCGCAATGATCTTGGAGACGTCGGCTGCTTCGAGGGCATCGGGTAGACACATATCGGTGATCACCGAGAATCCCACGCAACGCATGGAGGAATGGACCGCCACAATCACTTCTGGAACCGTCGACATTCCGACCACATCGGCGCCGATCATACGCAGGAATCGATATTCAGCTCTCGTCTCCAAATTCGGACCCGCCACGGCGACAAACACGCCGCGATGGGCGACGATATCGTTTTTCCTGGCGACGCGCAACGCCGCGTCGATCAACTCGGCGTCGTAAGGCGCCGACATATCCGGGAATCGAGGCCCGAGCCGATCGTCGTTGATGCCGATGAGCGGGTTGTCTCCCAGCAGATTGATATGATCGTCGATGAGCATAATGTCCCCTGCTTTGTACAGAGGATTCATTCCACCGCAAGCATTCGAAACCAGCAGTAGCTCAGCACCGAGCGCTTTCATGATCCGCACCGGGAGGGTGATCTCCTTGAGCGGATACCCTTCGTACATGTGAAATCGGCCTTCCATCGCCATGACAGGTAGTCCGCAGAGCATGCCGCAAACCAACCGGCCTCGGTGCGACGTGGCGGTCGACTTCAAAAAGTGAGGAATCTCGGCGTAATCGATCGCCGCTTCTACTTCAATCCGCTGCACCAAAGGACCTAGACCCGTTCCCAGGATAATCCCTGCGTGGGGTGTCCGACTCCAAGCCTTGCGGATGAAGTCGGTCGATTCCTGGATTTTGTCGTAAAGGTCTAGCATAGTTGCAGTCTCAAGGATTGTTGGCAGGAGTCCGACGCGATCAAGTCGCGGGGGCTTCGACACGTGGCATCGAATCGATGACCTTGTCGATCAAACCGTACGATACTGCCTCTTCCGGATCCATAAAGCGGTCGCGATCCGTATCTTGTTCGATCTTCTCGAGCGATTGACCGCAGTGCTTGATCAGAATCTCGTTCAAGCGTCGTTTGGTTCGTCGGAACTCTGTTACGTGGATAGAAATTTCTTCGGCCGTTCCCTGCATACCCGCCAGAGGCTGGTGGATCATGATACGGGAATTCGGGAGCGAGTAGCGCTTATTCTTTGCGCCCGCGGTTAGCAAAACCGCACCCATCGAAGCAGCTTGGCCAATGCAGTAGGTCGCCACATCGCAGGATACAAATTGCATCGTATCGTAGATCGCCATCCCGGCGCTGACGCTGCCGCCAGGGCTGTTGATGTACATATGGATGTCCGCCTTCGGATCATCGCTCTGCAGGAACAACATCTGGGCAACGAGCGCATTGGCGATCTCGTCATCCACCTGTTGACCCAAGAAAATGATCCGATCTTTCAGCAATCGGCTGTAAATGTCGTAAGCGCGCTCTTCGCGTCCGCTTTTCTCGATGACATAAGGGATCAATGGCATAACTGGTGACTCCTAGGAATGGATCGTAGTTCGGTGGTGCTAGCGGGACTAGTTGCTCTCTTCTTCGCTCTGCTGTTTGGTGAGCAAGTGATCTACAAGTCCATAATCCTTGGCCTGTTGGGCGGTCAAGAAGAAGTCGCGTTCGGTGTCTTTGGCGATCTGGTCCACCGGCTTGCCGGTGTGCTTGGAGAGAATCTCGTTGAGCTGGGTTCGCATACGAAGAATCTCTTTGGCCTGGATTTCGATATCGGAGACTTGGCCGCGAACCCCACCGTGCGGCTGGTGGACCATCACGGTGCTGTTGGGCAAACAATATCGCTTTCCTGGGGAACCACCTGCGAGCAAAACGGCGCCACCGCTGGCCGCTTGACCGACGCAGTATGTCGCGACCGGGCAAGAAAGCATCTGCATCGTGTCGTAGATGGCCAAGGTCGAAACCACTTCACCACCCGGCGAATTGATGTAGAAGTGAATGTCCTTGCGACGATTCTCGCTCTGCAAATAAAGGAGCTTCATCACCACTTCATTGGCGTTGCCGGTGTAGATCTCTCCTTGGAGGAACACGATGCGGTTCTCCAAAAGCAAATCCCCCAACGTCATCTGACGCTGGCGCTGGTAGCTCTGATAAGCATGTGAATCAAACACTGGCGGCATGTTTGGAAAGTAACTCAATTGATCTTTCCTCGTTCTTTAAGTAAGGCAACGTTCGAATGTGTACATCTTTTCGATATGCACCCATTTGGCAAGGGTACTTATCGGACAGAATCTACCGGCAAACGAGCCCGTTATAGCGTCCCGGAGCGGTTGCCCCTAAAATCAGCCCCTCCTTTTACCGAAAATCCATTTCCTCCCAAACTCTGCTATTCGAACTTCCTATGCCGATTTCAACGCAAAACGCTCTCGCCTTGATCCAGTCCGCTCACGAACAGGCCAAAATCAGCGCCGGTGCCGTTGAAAACTTGAAATGCTGGCTAACGGAAACCCGGTATTCCCAATACGCGGACTCGATCTGCCAACACGTCGAAGAAGAGAAGTGGCAAGCGTTGGATGATGCCTTCTGGACGATCATCCCGTTCGGAACCGGCGGACGTCGAGGCAGGATGTACCCGGTCGGATCCAACGCGATCAACGATCGGACCATCGGGGAGAGCGCCCAAGGCTTGGCGGACTATATCCTGAGCCGATCCGATATCCCCAAACCCCTCTCCTGCGCAATCGCCTACGACACCCGACACAATTCACGCCACTTCGCGGAACTCTGCGCTTCGGTCATGGTGGCGAATGGCTTTCACGTCTATTTCCTGGATGACTACCGGGCAACCCCCCAGCTTT
Organism: Pirellula sp. SH-Sr6A; assembly: GCF_001610875.1. Lineage (NCBI taxonomy): Bacteria > Pseudomonadati > Planctomycetota > Planctomycetia > Pirellulales > Pirellulaceae > Pirellula > Pirellula sp. SH-Sr6A. Next base: position 3,159,443 of record NZ_CP011272.1, read on the forward strand.
CCTACGCCGTCCGAACGAAGAACTGCAGCTGCGGAATCATGGTCACCGCCTCCCACAATCCACCCAGCGACAACGCTGTGAAAGTTTATTGGTCGACCGGTGGGCAAGTCTTGCCACCGCACGACTCCGCCATCATCGACGGAGTCATGAATGTTCAACAAATCAAGACGATTCCCTTTTCCGAAGCCGTCAGCGCCGGGAAGGTCACCGTCGTCACCTCGGAGATCGATCAAAAGTATCTTCAAGCGGCCTCCAAGTATGCGTGGCCTGGCTCCCGCGATGTCCGCGTCATCTACTCTCCCCTCCACGGCGTAGGAGGGTATGCCGTTCTGCCTCTCCTCTCGGCATGCGGATTCCAAGACGTTTCCGTCTACGAACCGCATGCGAAACCGGATGGCAATTTCCCAAATGTTCCCGGCCATGTGAGCAATCCCGAGAACAGCGCGGTCTTTGATGCCATCATCGTGGAAGCCAAGGCACGCGGCGCGGATTTGATCCTCGCCACCGATCCCGACTGCGATCGCATGGGATGCGCCGCTCCCCTCACACCTGCCCCAGACTCGCTGTGGGGAACCATCAACGGCAATCAACTCGGCGCTCTTCTTACCGACTTTGTGTTGAGCAAGATGAAAGCGGCGGGAACATTGTCATCTCAGACGTACGTGATCAAGACGCTGGTGACGACCGAATTGACCCGCCGCATTGCCGAAAGCTACGGCGCTCGCTGCGAAGGAAACATCCACGTCGGATTCAAATGGATCGCAGGATTGATGGATGAGCTCGGGCCCGAGAACTTCGCATTCGGCACGGAGGAATCGCACGGCTACCTCATTGGGCAATACGCTCGAGACAAAGATGGTGCCGTGGCTTGCCTGCTGATGACCCAACTCGCGGCGGACTTGAAAGCCCAAGGCCTCACGCTTCACCAGAAATTGGAACAGCTTCTTTCCACCCATGGCTGCTATCTGGAGGATTTGATCAACGTCCAGATGGAGGGGAGCGAGGGGATGGCGAACATGAAGAAGCTGATGCAATCCCTCCGAGACAATCCCCCCACGACGATGGGTGGCCTTTCCGTCGTTGCCGTCCGCGACTATGGAAACCTCACTCGCAAAATAATCGGCGGCGGCACGGAACAACTGGATGCACCTAAGAGCAACATGTTGATTCTCGACTTGGCATTACCGGGCAGTTCTCAGCCGTCAGGAAACGCGATCGCTGTCAGACCATCGGGAACCGAGCCGAAAGTGAAATTCTATTTGTTCGGCTATGAGCCGGTTTCCCAAGGCTTGGCCGCAGCCAAGACCGCCGTCCTTGATCGGTTGGCTGCGATGAAGGTCGACGCAAAGAAACTTGGCTCTTGATGAGAATTACGGACGAACTACTGCTGCTAAACGGATACGTTTGCTCGCCATCGAGTGGAGTACGCTATTTGCGGTGGTTTGGCCGTTGTCATTCATGGCCGTCCAAGGCTTACGTTGGACATCGCCTTTTTGGTTCCGGCAGACGAGATGGATGGCCATCCGATCCAACTTCTCTCGCGAGCCGGGTTGATTAAGATGAAGAGGTCGTCCAATCGATTAAACGATAAATTGGATGTGGAACTACTCAATGACCAAACAGACTAGCGCTAGAGATGCGAAATGCCAGAGTCGCGGGTGGTCGGATGCGATGGATAGCGTTTCGATTGCTCATCGGCTAGCCAAGCTTCAAGACCTGCACGATTGCTGGAAGTTTTTTCAATTGGGCAAGAAAAGACTGCCGGAAGAAAACAGCGAGTCCGCGTCACTTCCTGAATCGTATCGCGAATCAAGCGCTTGAGTCTACTTGATTCCCGATTTCCCTCTGCGAGCTTGGCGCCTTGGCGCGCCATTTAAATTAAAGACTGAAGAAAGTCGCGCGCCACGGCGCAAGGATCGCAAAGGAGTGGAAGAAGAAGTGTAAGGGTGAGTGGTGGAGAGAATTCTCGACGAGGTCTTTTAACTGTATGTCCCTCATCTTATTGCAATCTCACTTGTCTCTTCCGTAGTCGGAAGCGATGGCAGGAAAATGAGGGCATGAAGATAGGAAGGAAAGAGCAGACCTGCAAGCAATCTCTAACCACAAGCCCCTCTGCGAGCTTTGCGCCTTGGCGCGCCATTTTAAAACAGGACCAATGAGAATCTCTCGCAAAGGCGCAAGGATCGCAAAGCAGGAGGAGCAGAAGAAGATAGAGGAGGAGCGAGTGGGTATCGGTCCGTAATGGAAACGGGGCGCTATGGAAAATGTCCATGCGCCCCGTGCAATGATGATTGGATGCTACGCAAGAGCATTCGCTTAGGTCGTCGAGACGAGAGCCGAGCCCATGGTGAGGCCTGGGGCTGGGAGGGTGCTGTGGCCTCGCAGATAAATATCGATGGCGCGTGCGGCACCTCGACCTTCATTGATCGCCCAAACCACCAACGACTGGCCTCGACGGCAGTCGCCTGCCGCGAAGACACCCGGAATGGAAGTCGTAAACTTGCCGTGCTCGGCCTTGTAGTTGGAACGCGGATCCAGCTCCAGTCCTAGGACCTCGCTGACGTAGTGCTCAGGCCCTAGGAAGCCCATCGCGAGGAGTACCAAGTCGGCACCGATGACCTCTTCGCTCCCCGCAACCTCTTCCATCGTGAACTTGCCATCCTTCTTCACCCACTGAACGCGGACCGTCTTGATCCCGGTGACATTTCCCTTGCCATCGTCGATGAACTCTTTGCTCAAGATGCAATATTCGCGAGGATCATTACCGAATTTGAACACCGCCTCTTCGTGACCGTAGTCACTGCGGAAAATGCGTGGCCATTGCGGCCAAGGATTATCCGGTGCTCGGCTCTCGGGTGGCTTGTCTAGCAATTCGAAATTCACCAGCTCGCTGCAACCATGTCGCAAACTGGTTCCGATGCAGTCGCAACCGGTGTCTCCACCGCCAATAACAACAACTCGCTTGCCCTTTGCAGAAATAAACTTTCCATCCGCATGCTGGCTATCGAGCAAGCTCGCGGTGTTGGCACTCAGGAACTCCATCGCAAAGTGAACACCCTTTAACTGCCGACCTGGGATTGGCAAATCGCGAGGCTTGGTCGCACCCGTCGCCAAAAGCACCGCATGGTTCTCTGCCATCAATTGCTTTGGATCGACCGTGCGACCGACATCCGCCTTGGTCACAAACTTGACCCCCTCGGCAGCCATCAGATCCAGTCGCCTTTGGACGACGTTCTTGTCCAGCTTCATGTTGGGAATGCCATAAGTGAGGAGCCCACCGATCCGATCGGATCGCTCGTACACGGTGACGGTGTGCCCCACTTTGTTCAACTGATCGGCAGCCGCCAACCCAGCGGGACCGCTACCAATGATGGCGACGCTCTTCCCTGTGCGAGTCTCGGGTGGCTTTGGATGAATCCAACCTTCTGCATATCCGCGATCGATAATCGCGTTCTCAATGTTCTTGATCGTTACCGGTGGATTGGTGATTCCCAATACGCAAGCTCCTTCGCAGGGAGCTGGACACACCCGACCGGTGAACTCCGGAAAGTTGTTTGTCTTGTGCAATCGATCGAGCGCGTCTTTCCATCGGCCGTTGTAAACCAAGTCATTCCATTCGGGAATCAAGTTATCGATGGGACAACCGGTCGCGGACTGGCAAAACGGAACACCGCAATCCATGCATCGAGCACCTTGGGTTCGCAACTGCTGTTCATCGGGATCGGTATAGATCTCGCCGTAATCTTTCAACCGAACAACTGGCAATCGCCACTCTACCTTTTTGCGATCGAACTCTTTAAAACCGGTTGGCTTGCCCATGCTTCTCTTACTCTCGTATCGGATGTTGTCTTCGTGTTGGGATCGGCAAGGCTCGCATCAAACGAGCCTCGCCTCGATTCATCGAACTAAACGGTGCACCGAACTAGGCCTTCGCCATCTCTCGTTTGCTTTGTTTCATTTCGTTCAAGACTCGTTTGTAATCAGTTGGCATCACCTTGACGAATCGGCGAATGCTACTGGACCAATCGCTTAGCAACGCTGCGGCTACCGTCGAGCGGGTAAGCTCCGCATGCTTGGAGATCATCGCATGAAGTTCCGCGATGTCTTCATCCTCTTCGAGGGTCTCCAACTCAACGGTTCCCAGATTGCATTGAATACGGAATGCTTCCATATCGGCGAGAACGTAAGCGATCCCTCCGCTCATCCCCGCTGCAAAGTTGCGACCGGTCGGCCCGAGAATCGCCACGCGCCCTCCGGTCATGTATTCGCAACCATGGTCGCCGACCCCTTCAATCACGGCCTTGCATCCGGAGTTTCGAACAGCAAATCGTTCTGCCGCTCGCCCACGGATAAAGATTTCACCGCTGGTCGCACCATAAAGGCACACGTTTCCAACAATGATGTTCTCTTCCGGCTTGAAGGAAACAGCTCGATCGGGGTAGAGAATGATCCGACCACCGGAAAGCCCTTTACCGACATAGTCGTTGGCATCGCCTTCGAGTTCCAACGTCACGCCATGGGCCAAGAACGCACCGAAGCTCTGACCTGCTGCCCCTCGGAAGCGAATACGGATCGTATCGGTTGGCAATCCCTTTTGGCCATGCACCTTGGCAATCTCGTTGCTCAAGATCGTCCCGACCGTTCGGTTGATGTTGATGATCGGCAACTCAAATCGAACCGGTTTGACCTTCTCAATGGCTTCGCGGCAGCGTGGCAAGATCTGGGTCAAGTCGAGCGACTTCTCCAAACCATGATCCTGCTTGTCCACGCAACGAACTTGGACATCCTCGCTCGGTTTCTTGGCAGGTGCCAAGATAGGCGTCAAATCCAATCCGTCCGCCTTCCAATGCTTGATCGCGGCATCGACTCGCAAGAACTCGGTTCGGCCAATCATTTCATCAATTCTTCGGAACCCGAGCGACGCCATAATCTCGCGAGCATCTTCGGCCACCATGAACAAATAGTTCACGACATGCTCCGGCTTGCCCGCGAACTTGGCTCGTAACTCAGGATCCTGGGTCGCAATTCCAACCGGGCAAGTGTTCAAATGGCACTTGCGCATCATGATGCACCCGAGGGTGATGAGCGGTGCCGTAGCAAATCCAAACTCTTCGGCTCCGAGCAACGCTGCGATGATAACATCGCGGCCCGTTTTCAGTCCGCCGTCTGTCTGCAGCGTCACGCGACTTCGCAAATTGTTCAGCACAAGCGTTTGATGCGTTTCAGCGATTCCGAGCTCCCATGGAAGCCCCGCGTGCTTGATACTCGTCAACGGAGATGCGCCCGTTCCCCCCGTATCACCGGAAATCAAAATGTGATCCGCGTGCGCTTTAGCAACCCCCGACGCGACCACTCCGACGCCGACTTCGCTCACCAGCTTCACGCTCACGCGGGCTGCACGGTTGCTATTCTTCAAGTCGTGAATAAGCTGAGCCAAGTCCTCGATCGAGTAGATATCGTGGTGGGGTGGGGGGCTGATCAATCCCACGCCCGGGGTGCTGTAGCGAATGCGGGCGATGTAGTTATCGACCTTTTTGCCTGGGAGCTCTCCCCCTTCACCCGGCTTCGCACCTTGCGAAATCTTGATCTGAATCTCGTCGGCGTTGGTCAGGTATTCAATCGTAACACCAAACCGCCCCGAAGCGACTTGCTTGATAGCCGAACGCTTGCTGTCTCCGTTAGGAAGGGGCTGGAATCGGACGGGATCTTCACCCCCTTCACCCGTGTTGCTCTTGCCACCCAATCGGTTCATGGCGATCGCAAGGGTTTCGTGTGCTTCGGAACTGATCGACCCGAGACTCATCGCGCCGGTGCAGAATCGTTTCACGATTTCCTTCGCAGGCTCTACTTCCTCGATGGGAATGGGTCCGGTTCCGGCTCCGGCATTGAACTCGATGAGACCTCGCAGTGCGTATCGCATCTTCGCATCTTTGTTGATGTGATCGGCGAAGCGCCGGTAAGCATTCTTGTCACCCGCTCGCGCTGCGACTTGGATATCCGAAATCGCCGCAGGATCCCAGCCGTGTCGCTCCCCTTCGGCTCTCCAGTGGAATTCACCGACGTTGGCCAGCATGGGCAATGCGTCGGATTTGCTCTCTGGGTAAGCCAACGCGTGGCGTCTCATCGTCTCTTCGGCCAAGACATCGAACGAGCAGCCTTGGATCCGGCTATTGGTTCCCGCAAAGCAACGCCCGATGACTTCGTCTTGCAAGCCGAGGGCTTCGAAAATCTGAGCTCCTTTGTAGCTGGCCAAGGTACTGATGCCCATCTTGGCCATCACCTTGAGCATGCCCTTTGCAACCGCCTTGCGATACATCGCGACGATCTTGTCGTCATCCATCCCTTGAAGCAACCCATCGCGGCTTGCTTGCCATAAGGACTCGAACGCCAGGTACGGATTGATCGCATCGGCGCCGTATCCGACGAGCAAGCAATGATGATGGACCTCTCTCGCTTCTCCCGTTTCCAGCACAATACCGATTCGAGTCCGCTTCGCGGCGCGAACCAAGTGGTGGTGGACCGAGCCGCATGCGAGCAAGCTACTGATGGCCACGCGATGCTCTCCGATGGATCGATCGCTGAGAACGACCATCGTGAAGCCCTCGTCGATTGCCTTCTCCGCTTCCGAGCAGATCCGATCCAACGTCTCGAGAAGTCCTGCCTTGCCTCGAGCTCGATCGTAGGTGATGTCGATCGTCTTGGTTTTCCAACCGCGATGGGTCATGTGCTGGATCGCAGCCAACTCTTCGTTGGTGAGAATCGGATGAGGGATCAGCAACCGTTCGCAGTGGGCCGGAGTCGCATCGAGCAAATTCTCTTCGGGGCCGACGTAGCACTCGAGGGACATGATGACATCCTCGCGAATCGAATCGATCGCAGGGTTGGTCACCTGAGCAAAGAGCTGCTTGAAATAGTCATAGACCAAACGCGGTTGGTCGCTCAAGCATGCGAGCGCGGAGTCGTTCCCCATCGAACCGATCGGATCGACTTGATTCTGAATCATCGGCAGCAGCATGAACTGCATCGTCTCGATCGTATAACCGAAGGCCTGCATGCGAGGGAGCAAGGACTCGGGGTAGAAGCCATGGGGCTCTTTGTCGGCGGACAAGTCACCCAGGGTGATACGCTTCTCTTGCAACCAATCCTTGTAAGGCTCGGACTTGGCAAACTTCTCCTTGAGTTCCTTGTCCGGAACCAGACGTCCCTCTTCGAAATTGATCAGGAACATACGGCCGGGCTGGAGACGTCCTTTTTCCTTGACGATCGATGGCTCGACAGGGAGGACACCGACTTCGCTCGCCATGATGACCCGATCATCGGTAGTCAAGTAGTACCGGCTCGGACGCAGCCCGTTTCGGTCCAGTGTGGCACCGATGGTTTGACCGTCGGTGAAGACGATCGACGCAGGGCCATCCCAGGGCTCCATCATGCAGCTAAAGAACTCGTACATCGCTCGCTTCTCGGGCGACATGGTCTCGTGCTTTTGCCAAGCCTCAGGGACCATCATCATCATCGCTTCCTGCAACGTTCGGCCGTTCAGGAGCAAGAACTCCAGCACGTTGTCGAAGGTCCCCGAGTCGCTGCAGTGGGGCTCGACGACGGGAAAAAGCTTCTTCAACTCGTCGCCAAACAACTCGCTCGCTGCGTTCCCCTCGCGCGCTCGCATCCAGTTGATATTCCCACGCAACGTGTTGATCTCACCGTTATGGCTCATAAAGCGAAGCGGTTGAGCACGATCCCAGCTTGGGAATGTGTTGGTGGAAAATCGCGAGTGGACCATCGCGAGGTGCGTTTCGAAATCGGGATCCGACAGGTCCAAATAATAGGGAACGACCTGCGCGGGAGTGAGCATTCCCTTGTAGATCAGTGTTCGAGTCGAAAGGGAGGAAACATAGAACAGAGTCGCCTGCTTCAGATTCGAATCCCCTCGCAACTTGTGGCTCGCCTGCTTGCGAATCAAGTAAAGCTTGCGCTCGAATTCGAGGTTGGACAGACCCTTTGCAGCCGCGATGTAAACCTGCTCAATCTTCGGTTCGGCCAATCGTGCCGTTGGTCCGATATCGGCAAAGTCAGTGGCTTGGGGAACTTCGCGCCATCCGAGCAGCGTCTGCCCTTCGGCTGCGATCAGTTCGTTGAATACTTTGCGGCAGTGCTCGCGTTCTGTTTCGTCCTTGGGGAAGAAGATATTCCCGACCGAGTAGAAACCGACCTGTGGAAGCTCGACATCGAATTCTTCCTTTGCAATTCGTCGCACGAACTTGTCCGGCATACCGACCAGAATCCCGGCACCGTCCCCTGTGTTGGCTTCGCATCCGCACGCCCCGCGGTGATCCATGTTTTTCAGGATGGTGTCCGCATCGACGACGATTTGGTGGCTCGGTTGGCCCTTGATGTGCGCGACAAAGCCGACACCACATGAATCCTTCTCGAGTTCAGGATCGTAGAGACCATTCTTTTCTGGGAAGCCAAAAGGTGCGTTCATGTGTCGTGTGCCTATCTAGTGGAAAGAGTGGTTCGAGGTGAGTCACCGCCATCCAAGGAGAGCAGTGATAAGGGGTGGCGGTTCATTGCGAGTTCGCCCGACGCATGAATCAAGAAGCTTGCGCCCGAGCATCCGCCGTTACATCGGTTGAATCATCCTGATCCCACACCCGATTCTTCATGACCAAGTCCATGAAATTGCGGGCCGCTCGACTCATCGACACATCCCGTCGCTGGATAATTCCAAGCGGTCGAGTCAGTTCGAGCCCCTCGCATTCGATCATCGTCAGCGACCCTGCAGCAAGCTCGCTGGCAACCGTAAGTTTCGGTAGAAATGCAACACCGCTGTTCACAATAGCGGCATGCTTTACCGAATCGATATTATCCAATTCAACCACCACGCGCATCGTCACGCCGAGAGCCCGAAGCTCTTTGTCGATCTCTTGACGGATACGCAGGTTGCTCGCAAAGGCGACCAAGCCAACCTGAGAGAGCGCCTGCGGGGAAATCTTCCCCATCGACGCCAATCGGTGACGAGGTGACGCGACCAATACCATCGGCTCATGGCGCCACAACGTCGTTTGCAACGTCGCATGATTGACATCGGGATAACTCACCATCCCAAAGTCAACCGTTCCCTGCTCGACCATCCGATAAACCTCGTGCGGGTGAGCCAATTGGTAGGCGAACGTCGCGGAGGGAAACGCCTTCTCGAATCGCTCCTCCAAAACCGGGAGATAGCTCAATCCCATCGAATAAATCGACGCGACCACGACGTGCCCCGTCACTTCGCCCGAATCGCTTCCTCCCAAACGGACTTCGTCCACCAAGGCATCGAACTGGCGAAGCACGCCGGCAAGTCCGTCGTAGAACTTCTGCCCCTCGGCCGTTAATACAAAAGGTCGCTTGGAGCGGTCGATCAACCGCACGGATAAAAAGTCCTCCAAATGCTGAACGCTTTGACTCGCAGCGCTCTGCGTCATCCCATGTTCGACCGCGGCGTGTGAGAAGCTACGCTTACGCACCACGTCGTAAAACACTTTCAAGGAGCGAATGTGGACTGCCCCATGCGTGCTAGCGGCTCTTCTATTATTTTTGTTAATGGCAAAACTCCTCTATTAACAACCACGATCGGAGTTTATCGCCATCACGCATGACCGTCAAGAATTAAAATTAAGAACTTTTACTCTCGACAAATGGTATTAGATTTACAAATAACAATGAGCCAACTATCAGCTTCAGCGCGAAATGGAACTGTTTCCTTTCGTTACAGCCAGGCCAGGGGAATTTCGGCCCCTTTAACTTTTGCGTTCGAACGGACAAGTGGGTGCAAATCCCGGTTTACGCTTCGGTCCGTACTCACGAAAATTCCCATTTTCTTCATCGCCCTGCTATTCTATTTTGGCCGTGTGGGAACTTTTTCCGGCTGTGCACACTCGGAGGAGTTGAACTACTCAATCTCCTTGGTGAAATCATGAATCCTCAACCTCCAGACAACCACGAACTGCTCAGCGGCATGCTGGATGGGGAGTTGTCTGGCGCCGATGCGCGTCGGATCGAGCAAGCGATGCGCGAGGATCCGTCGCTGCATGACCGTCTCGAAGAACTCACCGCGATGCGGTCGTCTCTGTTGCGGGGGCGTCCGACCGGTAGATTATCCAAGTCTTTTGCTTCGCAGGTCGTAGCTGCTGCCCAACAGCGGGCCGCCTCCATGGACTTGGACGCGCCGCATTGGATTCCTTTATCCCACGATTCCGTCGATGCGCACGGGATCGGCGCAGGGGCGAGGGTCAAATCAGAGCTTTCGTATCGTCAACGCATGTGGATCCCGCTCGGGGCCCTCGTTTCGGCTTGCGCTATCGCCTTGTTTGCCTTCCTCACGCTCCCTAGGCCGGAGCCGCATCCGATTGCCGATCTTCCACCGTTCAGCGATCGCGTTGATCCAAACCAACCGTCCGCGCCCCTCGACACTCCCGTAGGGCCAGCAGTCCTTGACGTTCCAGCGAACGCAGTCGCCACCAATTCTGGGTCTCCGACCGTCCCCGTTCCGGCCGTTCCCATAGATAGCGAGATTTCCGCTCCTCGCGACAGCTCCTCGCTGCCCAACCGCACCGATCTGCAGATGGCGGAATCATCGGCGACACCTGCATCAGAGAAGGTGAAGGTGGAGGACGCCGAGAGGGTGAAGATCGATAGTCAGCTCGCCACCCAAAACCAATCGCCGCGGATCGACACCTCTTCGATGGCCAGCGCAGGAGCGAACAAAGAGTCGCAGACCTCGTCTTCGTCGAGCGATGCGAGCAAGGCTCCTTTTATGTTGATGGTGGTATCGGTTTCGATAGACCGCGTGGCTCGCGAGAACAACGCGTTGAACCGGATCTTGAACGAACATGGAATCGCCTCGGTGGAGGATCTTGCACTCTCTCCCGAGCAGCTCGCCGCGCTTCTATCAACGGGTATGGCAGGTTCGGTAAGCCAAAACGGTGCTGGAGTCTATTTCCTCAAGGGCTACGCCAAGAGCTTGTCGAGCGCTCTGGATGACATATGTTCTCAGTACAAGGATTTCCCGGAGTTCGGACTCAATATCGCCATGGATGATTCCGCGAAAGCATTGATCGATCAACTCGACGGCATCCAAGTCGCTGCCAACAGAGGGGTCGCAAGAAGGCTTGCTGCAGAGACTCCCGATGGCCTCGTTTCCCGTTTCGCTCCTGGCGCTAAGCGTTCTGCACCGCTGTCGGACAAGCGACGCGAAGAGTTCCGCTCACAGGCTGCACTGCCAAAATTGGATTTAAATCCCATCTCCCATTTGCTGTTGATCGTTCGAGACGCGGAATAGGTATCGGATCGCGCTGGTGGATCGCGTTGGGGGGTGGGATCGCGAGGAAACCGAGCCCCAGCAGCGGACCCAGGCTGTACCGAGTACTATAGTTGGGCGACTCTTTCCCTCCCAACAGGCTCTCTATGCTCGCTAGCTCCATTCCCAATGTCCCCCTCCTACAGCCTTGGGATCGTTGGACCAATCGCTACCTCACCCATCTCGACCCCAAGCGATGCGGTCACTTCTTTACCGACGTCCTCATCATTGGAGGAGGATTGGCCGGCCTGCGGGCAGCTCACGAAATCGATCCCGATCTTCGAACTCTCATCCTCACCAAAGACAAGCTGGAGGAATCCAACAGCACTTACGCACAAGGCGGAATCGCCAGCGTATGGGATCCCGAAGATCGCTTCGATAACCACGTACAAGACACATTGATAGCGGGCGGCGATTTATGCGAACCGCAGGTTGTCGAGACCGTCGTTCGAGAAGCGCCGGATCGCGTGGCCGAATTGATTCGATGGGGAACTCGGTTTGACCAGCACGACGGGCAAATCGTTTTAGGACGCGAGGGAGGGCACTCCCACCAGCGAATCCTCCACGCGCTCGGGGATGCGACGGGCAAAGAAATCATGCGAGCCATGATCGCTCACACCCAGGAACGGCCAAACACGGAGATTTGCGAAGAGACCTTCACCATCGATTTGCTCACCTACGAAGGTCGCTGTCATGGGGCGGTCGCGTCCACGCGAGGTGGCAAGCCCTTTCTCATCTGGGCAAAAGAAACCGTTCTCTGCACCGGAGGGTGCGGCCAAGTGTTCCGAGAGTCGACCAATCCTCGCGTTGCGACTGGGGATGGTCACGCCCTCGCCTTTCGGGCCGGGGCGGTCATGCGAGACATGGAGTTCATGCAGTTTCACCCCACCGTTCTTTATATCGCAGGAAGCTCGCGCACTTTGATCACCGAAGCGATCCGAGGCGACGGCGCGTACTTGATCGATTCGCAGGGATACCGTTTCATGGGGGATTACGATCCACGCTTGGAATTAGCCCCCCGCGATGTCGTAAGCCAAGCGATTGTGAGTCAGATGGAAAAAACACAATCTTCGTGCGTCTACCTCACCATGAAACACCTTGATCCCCGGCATGTTCGGGCGCGATTCCCGGGGATCGCCAAGGTCTGCGAAGGGTTTGGATTGGACATCGCCGTCGACGCGATCCCGGTGAGACCGGGTGCCCATTACATGATTGGGGGATGCGAAGTCGATACGCAGGCGCGAACATCCCTCCCGGGACTGTGGGCAGCCGGGGAAGTCACCAGCAGTGGATTGCATGGCGCCAATCGCCTTGCTTCCAACAGCCTCCTCGAGGGGCTGGTATACGGCGCGATCGCGGGGCGGAATGCGTCGCAGGGCGCAAAAGAGAATCATTCAAGCGAGCTTCGAGTGCTCCCCGTGGAGTCTCTCGGACAAAGCCGGTTCGACGGGACCTTTGATCTGGGCGATATTCGAAACGCGGTCCGTTCGGTCATGTGGCGCAATGTGGGCGTCCGCCGGCGCGAATCCCAACTCACCGAAACGATCAGCGCATTGCAGCAATATTGCAGCTATGTGCTCTCGAACGATTTGGCTAGTGTCGAAGGTTGGGAGCTCCAAAACATCTTGACCGTCAGTTTGCAGATGGCGATTGCTGCGCAAGCTCGACAGGAGTCGCGAGGGGTTCATTTTCGAAGCGATTACCCGCATATGGACAACACCCATTGGCGGAAACATTTGACCATCGCGCGACGCGAGCCCTGAGGGTTCCGGTAGGGGCGGGTGTCATTTTCTAGGTTTTTGATAGAATGCGCCATCACTGGATTGCAATTCAACGTAACCACTAACTCATTGCGGAGTCTCCAACATGGCCCATACATTGCCACCTCTTCCTTACGCCTCAAACGCCATGGAACCGCACATCGATGCGATGACGATGGAAATCCACCATGGCAAACACCATCAGGCTTACATCACCAACCTCAACAAGGCGATTGAGGGAACACCGCTCGAAGCAAAGTCCGCAGAAGACTTGATCAAAGACCTCAGCGCGGTTCCCGAGGACAAACGAACCGCAGTTCGCAATAACGGCGGCGGACACGTCAACCACACCTTCTTCTGGCAGATCATCGGCTGGAACGCCGGTGGCAAACCCAGCGGGGCCTTGCTCGCCGACATCGAAGCCACGTTCGGTAGCTTCGACGCGTTCAAGGAAAAGTTTGCCGCCGCGGGCGCAACCCGGTTCGGCAGCGGCTGGGCTTGGTTGGTCCTCAACAACGGAAAGTTGGAAATCGGTTCCACCGCCAACCAAGACAGCCCTCTGATGGGCAATGCAGTCGCGGGCATCGAAGGAACGCCTATCCTCGGTCTCGATGTGTGGGAGCATGCCTACTACCTCAAGTACCAAAACCGACGCCCTGACTACATCGCAGCCTTCTGGAACGTCGTCAATTGGAACGAAGTCGGCAAGCGATACGATGCAGCCAAGAAGGCCTAGTCGGAATCGGAAACCGGACCGCTAGACACCGAGATATCATAGACGGGCGAAGGGAATTCTCTTCGCCCGTTTTATTTTGTCCCGATTTGTTTTATCGTGATCCGTTATCCCAATCCGCCCCTAACCCTTCCCTCAGAGGATAGTCCGACTGCCTATGGATCGAGAGTCTGCCTTGGCACTGATGCACCAGTACGTGCAGAACATTTCCCTGCGCCGCCACATGCTCGCCGTCGAGGCGGCGATGCGCACGTATGCAAAGAGAATGAATGAGGATGAGTCGGAATGGGGAATCGTGGGCCTTTTGCATGACTTCGACTACGAACGATGGCCGGATCCCCCCTCACACCCTGTCGAGGGGAGCAAGATCCTTCGCGAGCTTGGCTACCCCGAAGAAGTCATTTATGCGATCCTTTCGCACGCGGACTACTTGCCTGCCTATCCCCGAGTGCACTTGGTCGATCGCGTCCTGTACGCGTGCGATGAGCTGTGCGGCTTCCTCGTCGCTTGCGCCCTCGTACGACCGGACAAGCTCGAAGGTCTCGAATCGAAGAGCGTTCGAAAGAAGTTGAAAAACCTCAGTTTCGCCGCAGCCGTCAACCGCGATGATATTCAGCGAGGCGCCCAAGAGCTCGGCGTCGATCTGGATGAACATATCGCCGTCTGCATCGAGGCACTGCAAGGAATCCAAGACCAACTCTTCGATCGCTAACTCCGATTAGCGACCTATCGATCCCCAAAAATCCGTACCACCGATCGCTTCCTCCCAATCCACGATAGACTTTCGCCATGACAACCACCGCGATGAACCTGGAGCAAATCCAACAAAAGATTCCGCACCGCAAACCGATGCTGCTGGTCGACGAAGTCGTAGAGCAAACCGAAAAAACCATCCATTGTCGCAAGACCTTTCAATCGGACGAGTTCTTTCTTCAAGGCCACTTCCCCAATTACCCGTTGGTCCCCGGGGTTATCCTCTGCGAGGCATGCTTGCAAAGCGGTGCGATCCTGCTCAGCCAGTTCACCCCCCAAGACGGCTCAGTGGTTCCTGTGGCGACCCGCATCGACGGAGCCAAGTTCAAACGGATGGTGCGGCCCGGTGAAACCGTCGATATCGAGATCACCCTCATCGACATCGTTTCCACCGCTTACTTCATGACCGGAAAAGTGACTGTCGAAGGGAAGCTAGCCGCCCGATTGGACTTCGCCTGCAGCGTCGCTTCCCCCGGATAGTTCCGCGGCCCGTCCACGGAATGCGCTTGAGCACTCCCATACCCCCCCACGATCGGCTCCCCCTGGGACCTTCCGCAACCGGCACGCCAAGCATCGCCTCGCAACCCCCGGACCTGGCACCCCTCGCATCCATCGAAAATGCGGCTTTAGCCCTGCACTTTTTACTTTTCATGAACTATTCTTAGTCGCACTGCAACGTCGTGAGACGCTGCCGATCGCTATCTCGTCGATCGATTATTCTTGAATTCGTTATGCTGGCGTTCCCCCTGTTGCGAGAACAGTGTTTCGTCCGTTGGCATCGCTCCTTTGGGGAGTGGATTGGATCATCATGTCAAAGCCAAAAAGAACTACCGATGCAACCCCGTCGTTTCTCAGCGGAGAGCAGCGCATCAACAAACTCCTCGCAGCAGCGGGGCTCGGGTCTCGTCGGCAAGTCGACGAATTGATCACCGAAGGCCGCGTTGAAATCGACGGGAAAGTCATCTCGCAGGTCGGGGTCAAAGTCGATGCCGACCAAGCAAAGATTCTGGTAGACGGCGAACCCCTGAAACGACATCGCCCCGTTTATTATGCCGTCCACAAACCAGCGGGCGTCCTCTGCACCAACAGCGATCCCGAGGGACGCCCACGTGTGATCGATTTGGTTCCAGCCCAAGCGCGTTTGTTTCCCGTGGGCCGATTGGACGCATCGAGCACCGGCTTGATCCTGCTCACCAACGACGGAGAGCTCGCACAGCGATTGGCTCATCCGAAACATTGCGTACCCAAGACCTACTTCGTAGTGGTAGCTGGTCAAGTCGAAAAGGAGGCCATGCGAAGGCTTCAACGAGGCATCTATCTTGCCGAAGGGGTCGCGCGTGTCGATGGCGCCACCATCCGCAAAGTGCGCAAGGGTTGCACCGAAATCGATATCACGCTGAGCGAAGGTAAGAATCGCGAAATCCGCCGCGTTCTCGCTCGCCTCGGACACAAAGTAGTGGTGCTGCGTCGCACTTCCATCGGCCCTCTCAAGTTGGCCGATATGCCCGAGGGAGCCTACCGACCTTTGCAAGACAAAGAAGTCGCAGCCCTTTACCAAGCCGTCGAGGAAATCAAGAAGGCTCGCAACCAAGACCGCCGCGAACGCAAAAAACGAAACACGGAAAACGAATTGGCTTCTTCGGCTCCTCGGTCGGGCAAACCAAGTGCCGCGAAACCATCGAGGCCACCTGTCTTCAACGAGGATGGAGGAGACTGGAACGACGACGATGAATTCGAGGTGGATTCCATCTTGGACACCCTCCCACCCATGTCGAAGAATCCGTTCCGAACCGCCGACGATGAAGACGCGGAAGACGAAGGGCTGGATGACGCCGTTCTCGTCACCGACTTCAACGCTCCAGAAGTCTATTCGAACAAACGAGGCGCCGTCCTCTCGTACGAGGACGAAGAAGCGTTAGAGGATTTTGGCGACGAAGGTTTCGAGGAAATGCTCCAATCCGACGAGGATGGCTCGGAAGACGCGGCTCGTCCCCCGAGGAGACCAAGGGGTCGCAACGGGTCCGATCCACGACCTAACTCCCGAGGACGTGGCGATCGTCCCTCGCGAGATCGAGCACCTCGAGAAAGAGCTACAGACGAAGGAGATTCGCCCTACCAACGAGGCGCTGCCTCGGCAGGGCAAGGTGCGCCACGCTATGGCCAACGATCCCGTTCCGCCGATGGCCCTGGAGACAGACGTCGTAGACCTGGCCCCGGAGGACCCAGCCGTGGAGCGCGCGGCAGAGGAGGTCCTGGAGGAGCGAGCCGTGGTGGGTCCAGTGGTAGCCCATACACGTCTCGATCTGCTGGGGGAGCAAGCAGACCCGAGTTCGGATCAGGAGAAGATCGACCCAGCTTCGGCACTGGCCGCCGACCACCTCGAACCGGTGGCAGTTCCCCGTACGGGACTCGGCGAGGACCAGGGGGCGCAGGCCGCCCAGCGCGCGGACCAAGCGGAGAGGGGCGACCAACCCGGGGACCGGGTGGCGAAGGACGCCCAGTGCGAGGTCCGAGCGGTGAAGGCCGACCGGTGCGAGGTCCAGGCGGCGAGGGACGCCCTGCACGAGGTCCGGGCGGTGAAGGCCGACCCGCACGAGGTCCAAGCGGCGAGGGGAGACCTTCTCGCGGACCTGCTAGGGGAGGGCGCCCCGGGGGCAAGCCAGGTGGCAAACGCTTCGGCGGATCGGGCGGCGGCAAGCCGTTCGCCAAAAAGCGCAGGCCATAGAGCTCCTATCCATCCATCCCTTCGAGGTCAAAAGCAGACTTCGCCATGCAGAGCATCCGTGGCGCCGAGCATCCGTGGCGCCGAGTATCTTTCGCAAGGTAAACCGGTTCCGCTTCCTAACCCTTCCTAAGATACTCATGCTTTACCTAGCGTCTGAGGAAGGTAGGGAAGGTGGTAAGCTAGCCGCTCACGGTGGATCGTAGCCTCCCGGCTGAAAGGGATGGCAACGGCAGATCCGTCGAGTTCCTTTGATCAGACCACGGATCGCACCGTACTTTTGGATCGCTTCAATCATGTACTGCGAGCAGGTAGGTGTGAAGCGACAATTGGGGCCCAGAAGTGGACTGATTCCTCGCTGGTAGAACCGCACGGCTGCGATCAGTAGTATCGAAAGCCAACGTGTCATGCGCGAACCACTCCACTTCAAATCTGACTGCAAACCCATAGCAGGTAAGCAATCCAAGCGACGAGCAGGATCGATGCGCTCGCGAGCACGACCATTTGTTGAGTGCGGCTCATCGACTTAGCTCGCATCGCTTGAAATTTCGAACCTCGGCTGAAACGCATCATCGAAGTCGAATTGATCGTCGAAGTCCTCTCGCCGATCGGATTTGCTTTTTCTCATCTCCCGAATTCGGATCAAGTTGTAGACGATCTCACCGAAGTCACTCGTGGAGAAGACACCCCAATTGTTGAGGACTGTCTTGGCCATGAAACCGTATTGGTCGAGCGCGTATTCTTTGATAGCCTGACAAAGCTGCTGCCCGGTAAGATGATGGTCCTGGGGATTCTCGCTCCCTTCCTCTTTGGTCGCGGGGAGCTTCATCACCTTCTGAGCATAGGCGAGCCCCTCGCGGACGAATTGATACGCCTCCAAGTGATAGCGTTGATCCTTTTGCAGCAATTCGACGATCGCGAGGACTTGTTCATTCACGATGCATAACCTGAACTTCCATATACGGGCCAAAGTGACTGGTGGCGCAATTAGAATTCTTGCCCGCGCTTCAGGACGGTCAAGCACTCCGAGGCGGGAATCAGCAAACGGCGATTGTCTTCGGTTTGAATCAACAGCTGCTGACTGAGAATCTCCACATTGAGAACCCGACTGCGGCCGTGCGGGGTGACGATTTCGCTGCCGGCCGGAGGAATAGCTGCTGCAAGCTCTTCGTAGGTATCGTTTTCGTAACGCAAGCAGCACTTGAGCCTGCCGCATCGGCCGGAAATTTTGTTGGGGTCGAGGGTCGCTTTTTGCAGTTTGGCCATGCGCATGGAAACCGGGGGCATCCCGTGCAGGTGCGTGTTGCAGCACACCGGTTTTCCACAATCACCGAAGTCCGCAAGAAGCTTCGCCTCGTCGCGTGCCCCGATCTGTCGCATTTCGATCCGCGTTTGGTACTCGCCGGAAAGGCGTTTGACCAGCTCCCGAAAATCGACTCGATCCTCGGCTGTGTAATAGATAATGATCTGTTCCCCCCCGAAGATTCGTTCGACGTCGACGAGGGTCATCGGGAGTTTCATCTCTTGGATAAACCGTTTGCAAAGCTCGAAATCCTTGGCAATTCGGCTCTCCAAATGCCTGTATTCGTTTTCATCGGCAGCGGTCGAGTCCCGCTGGATGCTTCCCGATGGTGGGTCCTTCATCTGAGCGATCACCCGTTCGGTTGCTTCGCAAAGGACTTCGCCCCGTTCCAGCCCTCGATTGGTGCGCGCGATCACCATTCTGCCGCGAGGATGCTCACTCTTCGAGCTCATCACGAACAGCGTTCTCATACGACCGCATCGAACAACAAAGCGTGACATGGACACCTGGAAAAGGAGAATGAGAGGAGACGAACAAGGTTCGGACGGGGCCGATTGTACCCAATCGATCCCGGCTGGGTGTAGACGAAACGGCCAGGGAAACACTTCGTCGTTGATCATTCCTCCCTCGCGAGTTACCCTAGAGGGTTCGTTGCAGCGAGTCTTTCCCCAAAGTAAAAGCAAATCCATGAATAAACTGACGGCAACTCTGTTTGCATCCTTCGCCTTGGCATGTTCGGTCACTCAAGCCCAAACGCCATCTGCCGATGCCTCGCTAGGTATCAGCAAGACGAAACCGGCATCGGGGCCCTTTGTCGAATTCGAGGGCGTTTACATGGTTCCCTACGTCCATACCATCGAGCGATCCAATATCTCGTTTGAGATGATCCCGATCCCAGGCGGAGAAGTGATCGTAGGATCTCCCGCTGCGGAGGAAGGTCGCACGGAAGACGAAGGCCCGCAATTCACCGTTCAAGTTCCCCCGTTTTGGATGGCCAAAACCGAGCTGACGTGGGGTGAATACAAGACCTTCATGCGGAACTACGATTTGTTCAAGCGGCTTCGAGCCGAAAATATCCGGCTCGTCGACGAATCGAACAAAGCGGATGCCGTCACGGTCCCCACCCCTCTCTACGACCCGAGCCACACGTACGAACATGGAGAGGATAATCTCCAACCGGCGGTCACCATGACCCAATTCGCGGCGAAGCAATACACCAAATGGCTCAGCGGCATCACCAAAGTCCAATACCGGCTCCCCACCGAAGCGGAATGGGAGTATGCCGCCCGCGCCGGTTCGAAGACCGCGTACTCTTTCGGAAACGACGCAACGGAGCTGGAGAAATACGCTACCTTCACCGATAACGCATCGAACGGTGCATCCAAAGTCGGCACCAAATTACCAAACGCATTCGGCCTTCACGATATGCACGGCAACGTATGGGAGTGGACCATCGATCAATTCACACCCGATGGATACGGCGATCGCGGTGGCAAGAAGCTGTCTTGGCAAGATTCCATCGGTTGGCCAACCCAGCCCGACTCGCGAGCCGCGCGGGGGGGTGGATGGGAAGATTCTGCCGAGCGTCTCCGTTCTGCCGCACGCTTGGGTTCGGTCGATGAAGACTGGAAATCCGAAGATCCGAACGTTCCGCTGAGTCCTTGGTGGTACACCAGCGACCCGGCTCGCATGGTAGGCATGCGTTTGGTCCGCTCGGCCAAGGATCTGCCGAAGGAAGTGATCGGTCGGTTCTGGGACGCGGACAATGAGGGTATCGACGAAGACGTTCAATTCCGGCTTCGAGAGGGGCGAGGTGCCATTGGTCTGCCCGTACCCGAACTCATTCCTGAGTTCCAGAAGAGGCAGTAACGCATGGTTCGGTTTCGCGACTGGGCCCAGCTAGTTCGCATTCCCAATACCCTGACCGCATGCGCCGACGCGCTGGCGGGATTCTCGATTGTCGCAGGCGTATGGCATATTGCCGATGCGCCGCGATTGCTCCTGATCTCCCTCGCCTCGATCGCTCTCTATTGGTCGGGAATGGTCCTCAACGATGTCAACGACATCGCGAAGGACAAACAGGAGGGGCGGAAAGGCCCCTTGGTCGACGATCGGATCTCCTGGGGTACGGCGCGGCATGCAGGATGGGGACTACTAATTGGTGGCGTCCTCCTCGCGACCGCATCAGGATTCGCAACAACCGGATGGACCGAAGAGAAGAGCCTTCATTCGGAACCTTGGCGCGGGTTCTACCCTGCGGTCGGCTCGATTCTCCTGGCGATTTGCATCGTGCTGTACGATAGCCCTCTCAAGAGCACATTCATCGGTCCTTGGATCATGGGCCTCTGTCGGGCTTGCAATCTGATGACAGGAATGGCTTTGGGATGCACGGTCGTACCGGCGACATCCGCCGCCCTTTCTTCGCTCGGCCACGCCGCCTGGATGCTCCCCCTCGGACACGGTTTGTTTGTCGTAGGCTTGACGTTGGCGGCTCGAAAGGAAGCGAAGCTCTTTCAATCCAAACCACTTTTGGCAGCCAGTTGGTCGCTGAGCGTGCTCGGCCTCGCGATCCTCGCCCTCGCACCCTTGCAGGTCGATGCAAGAACTTTTTTGAGGTTGGAACCAGCGACCGGATTTCCGATTTTGATCGCGCTCCTCGCAGCACCTTGGTTTCTAAGAGCCGTGCGTTCGGTGCGCGCGGGAACGGTGCCTTCGCTGGTCGCTGCGATCAAACAAGCGATCCTCACGATCTTGTTTTTGGATGCAGCGATCACACTCCAATTCGCTGGCAACACGGCCGGCCTGCTGGTCTGCTTTCTCGCCATCCCCACCTTCGCCCTGGGACGCTGGTTCCGAATGACCTAGCCCTGCGAAGGAACCGGGCTCAAACCAATGTTTCTTAGCGCCCTAAAACCAGCCCGCTTGGCTTTGCCCTCCGCGCCTTAATACGAATATACGGTGGAACAAATCGAGCTCGATGGCTAGGCGTATCGGGTGCAGCCGATGGATTGGCATGCTCCGGTTCCGACAGATCCTCGATAAGCATCCCGCTGCGACAGATCCCTCCCAGAATCGACTCCAACGAATGAGCGTATTCTTGAGAGTGGGACTCGCGCAACGAACTGATTTGCCCCGGCTCCAGTTTCTTCGCGACGGCCTCTACCTCGGTTTCGATCCAGTAGCGTCCTCGATCGGTGGAGAGCGACGTTTGCAAATTGAACGGACTCTTATGCTGAGAGACGTAGAGACCTCCCCCGCGAAGGACTCGTGCTACCTCAAGAAAGACGGAGCGAATGTTCTGCACATAGCAAGTGCTCACCGGATGAACGACGAGATCGAACTCGTTATCGCGCAGCATCGGCATCGACACCATCGAACCTTGGATCAGCCGGACATCGAAGCGGTGACGATGGCATACGACTCGATCGAGTTCCAACATACCTTCGCTGATATCGACCACGGTGACCTTGGCTCCCGCAGCCGCATAGAGCGCGCTATGACGACCGCCACCTGCTGCGAGACACAGGACATTCCAACCATGAATCGATCCTCCTAGCCAACCTCTTCCGTCGACGACGGCCAAGGGATTGGCGAGCTCTTCATCCCGTACCGGGGTAGCCAGGACATGTCCGGCGCGCGCCATACGATTGTACGCTTCGGCGTTAATCGACTCCGCTTCGGTGCGTCGATTGGTTTCGTCGAACGAAAGGCTCACGGCGACTTCTTCACCTGGCGGAGTTGGCGTAGCATGGTCTCCATATCGGGTGTCCGCTGTTCCACATTGGCCTTGATAGCGTTCATGACACAACTGGCCAATGTTTTATCCAAGTCCGGTTTCCATTCGGTGATTTCGGTGGGAGGAGCCGTGTCGTGTTGCAACGCCGCCTTGCCTGAAGTTTCGGTCGTGTTCCAGGGAAGCTCAAATGTGATGAGTTGGTAGCAAGTGACACCGAAGGAAAAAATATCGACCCGTTTGTCAGTGGCTCTTCGACGCACGATTTCGGGAGCCATGTAAAGAGGAGTGCCGGTTCGATTACCGGGTACCATGAAGGGTTTCGTGGCGGGAAGAGTCAGTCCGAAGTCGATCAGTTTGACGGTTTGGATATCGTGCGAACAGATGTAATTGCGAGGGCAAATATCGCGGTGGATGAATTCCTTTTTATGCACGTAGTCGAGGGCCTCTGCCATTTGCACCATAAGATTGAGCCGTTTGCCTCGAAGCGACTCCTCCATCTTCTCCAGTACTAGGACTTGCAAGCCCGGACCGTCCACGTATTCCATCACGATGTAGGGTTGGCCCTTGGTCGTAAACCCGTACTCGAGCGTCTTGGCAATGTTTGGGTGAACCATCTGCGATCCGATCTGGCCCTCGGACGGCTTGTTCAACCCCTTGAAGCGGCTTTCAAAAAACTCGACCTTGTCAATATCGCAGAGCTTGACACCGACGATGCGATTCTCGTTGTAGCGGTCTTTCGCGACAAAGAAATTGCTCATCGTGCCCGACACGGCGGACCGGATCCTTTCGAAGCGATCTCCAACGTCCACTCGCTTATTCGATGCTGCTGCTTCGTTCTTTTTAAACAGCTTGTCAAAGAATCCCATAGGTATTGTTCAAGATGACGAGTTAAGCGAAGGCGCAAGGAAGAGGAGACGAAAAGCAGGTAGGGCCAACATCGGTCCACTGCCTACCGATGCGATCCGCTGAGCCGAATCCAGTATAGCTCCCTCCCTATCAATCTGAATGGATATCAATCCATTTGCCTCGGATCCAACGCTGCTGGGGACGAAACCGCTCTTTGTAACTGAGATGGCGATTGGCTGCGACGTACATCCCCAGGTAGACAAACTGTCTTTGCGTACGCTTGCAGAATTCGATTTGTTTCAAGATGGCGTAGGTACCGAGCGAAAGCTTGGTATGCACGGGATCAAAATAGGTATAAACGGCAGAGACGGAATCCTTGCCACAATCGATCACCGAGATAGCAATCAAATTCCCGTCCAATCGGAATTGCATCTCGAGGGTATGTTCGCAACAACTCTCCACGAGGAAACTTTCGTAATCGTCGAGCGCGTAGGGGCTATCGTCGGACGCGAGATCCCTCTCTCTTCGGTGCCGATTGAAGAGCGCTAACTTTTCCGGAGTCGTACTAGCCGGAGTCAGAGCGACCTCCAACGATTTATCCCCCCGATTGCGGATACGGCGCCAAGAGTCTGTCCACTCGAATCGGTTCACATCGACCCGAATCGGTTCGCAGGCCGCGCATTCTGCGCAAGCTGCATGGTAGAGAAAAACACCCGCTCGGCGCATTCCCGCCGCCAGCAGGGCATCCAGTTGTTCGGGCGTCACTCGCTGCCGGGGCAATACGAGCGGCAAATTGGCTTGGCGATCTGGCAGGTAGGAGCACGGATGCACGTTGGCGATCACCGACGAGATCGGAACATCGCTCGGAACCGGCCCTCGATCCAAAAGAGAGGGAGGAGCCGGGCGGTTCAAGCTGTCCGATGATTCCATCCCTTTTTCTCCCCACATGTTTTCAGGTCCGCCCATTGCCCCGAAGCACGACACGGCTCGCACGGCACCCCTCCGAACGGACGAGCCCCGGAGAATTAGTAAGGAGATTGTGAAGAAAATTCCAATCGAGGTCTACTCTCGCTTTGGTTATTTGCAAACACTTCTAAGACGGCTTGCTTCGCGAAAATGAGTTCGATGTTATACTTGTTCGAAGTGGTCCGCCGACCTTTTCCGAGTACCACTGATATGAAACCTGATCCGAACAAGCTTGGAGCGAACGCGACGCCCGGAAGTAGCCTCCAGAGAAGAAAAGCGAGACAGCTCGAGATGAGTTCGTACAAGGGGCTCGATGCCATCCTACAGAACTGGGAATTTGATCCGCACACTCTCTGCGTTCGATTGGTGAAAGGGGATGACGGACGCGACGTCATCCAAATGCGAGTCGATCTTGGGGTCCTCCAAATGGAAACCAACGGGCGTCCCGATGGACTTCAACCCAGTGGCTTTCCTACCTTCCTCGACGCGATGCTCGCCGTCGAAACCAACGATCCCGAATTCGTCATGAACGAAGACCAATGCTTCGAGGCAGATCGCGAGTTCGTTCAGTTTTATCATCGCCGTATCTCTTGGCTCCGATTGGAGCATTACCACCGAGCCGTCGAGGATGCCGACCATACGCTGGCTTTGATGGACGTCTGCCGGGACCATTCTCCCGAAGACGAATGGACGATGAGCCACGAGCAGTACCGACCGTTCGTTTTGTTCCATCGCACCCAAGCAGCGGCACTGGCTGCACTCGACGAGTCGACCCCCGATGCGGCTGTCGCGGAAATCAATCAAGGCTTAGAAGCGATTCGAGCTGTATTCGAAGAACACGAAGCGACCGAAGACTTCGAAAACGACGAGATGGTTTTGCAACTCATCAAGCTTCGAGAATCGATCCGCGATGAATATGCTGTAGGGGATTCTCTCCAAGAAAGACTAGCTGCCGCCGTCCGTGACGAACAATACGAACTGGCCGCCAAGCTCCGCGATGAACTGGCTCGACGACAAGAGCACTAGGCTCCGCGAGGGACTCGATTCTTTCACCGAAGCATTCGCCGCTACAAAGCACGTGTCGCGACGGGCGATCTGGCGTCATCGAAGGACGGTTGACTTACCAGTTGACGTCCCATCGCATACCGACAATGTCCGATTCGGTTGCACCGAAGATCGCATCGTCGCTGGTAATCGGATGGATCCAATCCATCATCATTCGGACGCGGTCGCTCCAATACCAGTTCACGCCGACGCTCAAGTCGTTGTATTGACCGCGCTCGAGATTGTTGAGATCCAAATGGGACCAACGGGCTTTGAGTTCCCAAGCGCCAGGCTGCCAGGCTCCTGGGCGAACGCTGAAATTCCGAGTGGGCTTGTTCCGACCAAACTGAGGTCCATGCTGACCAAACTTCTCAAAGATCCGGTTCTCGCCGGTCAAAAACCAGCTGACATGAACATAGGCGCCATTCGCACTCCCCTCGGTCCCATTGTTCATCGCAACGCTCGATAAGAACGCTTCCGACTGAAAGGTTACCCTCCCCATCACGACAGCACCTTCGAGG
Organism: Pirellula sp. SH-Sr6A; assembly: GCF_001610875.1. Taxonomy (NCBI): domain Bacteria; kingdom Pseudomonadati; phylum Planctomycetota; class Planctomycetia; order Pirellulales; family Pirellulaceae; genus Pirellula; species Pirellula sp. SH-Sr6A. Next base: position 3,185,165 of record NZ_CP011272.1, read on the forward strand.
TTGCCGGTCGTGTAGCGATCGGCATCCAGAGCCCCGGAATCGATAATGCGAGGGCCTTCATTAATCTGAGGACGAGCACGGAATCGAACCACGTCATCGCTGTCGTCGGTATGAAGGACACCTAGTCCGGTGTGAACCAAGAAGCGACCATCGCTCGCTTCGTCGTAGTACGGGAGGTAGGTGAGCCGCCCCGACAGCCGATAACCTTGATTGTCATCGATCTTCTTTTTGTTCGACTCGCTCACACTGTCCACGAACAACCCCGAGGACAAGGTCAATCGATCATCCCAAGCCGATTGGTAGAGCGCCATGCCCAGCTCCCGATCCGCCGCAAAAACCGTCTGCGTCGGAATCGATCGCTCCAAAAAGATATTGTTCGTGTCGTTCGTAACTTGCTCAAGACTGAATGGTACGAAGAAGTGACCGATGCGGAATCGCCCCAAGAGTGGGATCTCGTTCAAGGAAAAGTATGCATCCTTGATCAACCCCGTCGTCGTCAGCAAATTGTTGGTCTCCGAATCCGGCTCTAGTGTCATCTGAAGCCGGAAATCGTATTGATCGTAACCCTCCCCATTGGCAACCAACCGCAAGCGCCGAAAATTGGTGTAGTTCTGCGTCCCCGGAATCGCGGGATCGGCATCAGACCAAAAGATGGAATCCAACTGCATATGACCGCCCAAGGTCACCTTCCACTTGTCCTGGGGCGGCCCCTTGGACTCGTCCGGCTTGGCAGCACTCGACCCTTTGTTAGAGGGAGCCTTTTGTCCCGCCTCCAACTCCTTCACTCGCGCATCGAGCCGCTCCAATAAATCGCGCCACTCTGCTGAGTCCTCGGGCGCCTCTCCACTAATGACCAACGGAGGCTGAGCCTCTTGGGCAACCGAACCCTCCTGACTTAAACCTCTCGGCGCACCGGTGCAGAACAGACAAACCACCAGAAGAGCCCCAGCGCGCACCGGTGTAATACATTTCCATCTCCAGACCTGACTCATTGCTAGCTCTCTTGGTGAACTTCTATCACGAAAGAGCTATCGGACGACCATCCCGATCGCTTCAACCAATCCAATCAGATCAATCAACCTAACTTGCAATCCTTTGCCCGGAAGCCTCACCCCCCCAGACGACCGGAAATGTCACGGTTATATATCACGGCCATTGAGGAATTCACTCTGCGATCACGATGCTGTGCGATCACGATACTGTGCGATCACGATACTGTGCGATCACGATGCGGTCGGGCGGGGTAGATTCGTCCAATGCCCGCGTGGATCGGAGCCACGTACCTGGACCCCTTTTTCGTTCCACCCCAACGCCGCATGCACTTCCGCGGCGCAGTATCGTAACGTCAGCGCGCAGCGACGGCGATTCGAACGATTCACTTCGGAACCGTGCAGAAGCAAATCGGCATGGATCGACGCGGAGCCAGCTGGCAGAGGATTCCAAACGATCTCGCCGAACTGCTCCGGGTTATCGATGGTTTGATTGAGCACATTGTGATCATCCGAGTTGCTCGGCCGATAGGTCATGTGCCCATGGTGATGACTCCCCGCAATGAACTTCATGCAAGCGTTCTCGGCATCGGCATCGTCGATCGCCAGCCACACGGTTACCGCTTTCGAAGGGGAAAGTGGCCAATAGCTCGCGTCTTGATGCCAAGCCACCGACTTGCCATCCCCTGGCAGTTTGCAGAAGAAGTGGGACCCCCACCCGATCACGTTATCACCGAGGAGATCGCTTACGTAATCAACAATCTTGCGATTCGTTAGAATGTCATAAACCGGCCCATACTTCATGTGTGCCGAGCTGATGGAATAACTATCCCCCCCAGCTTGTACGACTTGTTCCAACAATCCATCGAAGTACCGTCGAATCTCGGCGATCTCACTCGGCGAATACACCTCGAGCGGTGTGATATATCCGGATCGATTGAAATGCTCGACTTGCTCCAGCGTTAGCACTTTGGGATTGCTATTAGAGCTCGGATAGAAGCGTAGATCCCGCTGGAGTGCTAGCAGCTCCGATTCGGTAGGAACGATAGCAAAGTCTTTAGTATTCAAGGTGTAAGTCCTTTCAGGGGAACATGGCTAGACGGAAGAATCGATCGAAGAGGAATGGGCGTGTTCGCTACGTGCGGCGCGCAACCAATACTGCACCGAAGCGCGAATGTGTTGGGACATAGCGGCCCTCGCTTGGGTCGCATCGCGTTGCAAGAGCGCTCGGACAATCGCGCGATGCTCTTCAAGCTCTTCGCGGAGCCGGTTCCCATCGGGCCCCTCGGAGGCTTTCATCCAAGACGCATCGCGAAGGGACCGAAAGAGTCGCGAAAGTCTTTGCAATTCCCGCTCCAAGAAAGGATTGCCGCAATGGTTTCGGATCAGCTCGTGCAACTTCGTATCCGCGGCTCGCGCCTGCTTGATCGGCTTCGAACCCTTCTTCACTTTGGCATCGATTTTGGCGAGATCGCGTTCGAGCGATTGCAGGGATTCGATAGGAATCCGAGAGGTCGCCCAACGAGTCGCCTCGCACTCCAGCGATTTGCGGACTCGACAAACCCCCGAAATCTCCCTCTTTGAAAACCGATGGATCACCGCGCCACGGTTGGGCAACAGATCGACCAACCCGATACCAGCTAGTTCGGCGAGTGCTTCGCGAACGGGCGTCAAACTCACCCCCGTCGCGCTGGCGATTTCTTGGGCGACCAATCGATCTCCGCCCCCCAGTCCCCCCGAGGCGATGCAATCCAGCACCCAAGCCACCACTTGCTCCCGTTTGTCCCCGTGCACCGCCATGAACGCCTCGAAACCGCCCGCATCGACAACCCAAGAAATTGTATACAATCAAGATAGATTATATACAATCGGCTCCGCCGTGTCCAGGTTGGCAATCCGCCTCCCCCCGAGTAAGCTTGGACGGCATCCGCCCGCGACACCCACCCCTTATGCGTGCAACTTCAACAAGGCTTCTGACGATGCCCCAAACAAAGCGTCTTGGTTCGGTGCAACAACTGGTTCTGCTCGTCATCGCGACAGGGATCGCCTCCGCAGTTGGCGACGCTCGCTGTGACGGCTCGGAACCCTTGACAGAACTTCGCGCGTTTCTGAGTCAGCCTCGCGCATCGCGAGGGGATTGGGCGGACCAATCCTTCGCGACACAGTCGTTATCCCGAGAACAGTGCGATTCCGCTGCAGCGCTTTTGATCGAGGACTGGAAGGAATCTCAGAGATCCGACCGCAAAAAGGAGCTGGAGCAGCGGGAGATCAAAATCGGGGAGTGGACGATGCCCTTTCACGTCGAAGTCTTCGGCGAAGCACCCGCTACCGGCAGGAGCTTGACCATCTCCATGCACGGGGGTGGCGGCGCTCCCAAACGGGTCAACGATCAGCAGTGGCAGAACCAGAAAAGGCTTTACCGCTTGGAGGAGGGGTATTACGTCGCCCCGCGCGCACCGGGCGACACATGGGACCTTTGGCATCAACCGCAAGTCGACCTTCTCTTCGCACGCTTGATCGAAAACTTCATTCTGGTGGAGGGCGTGAACCCGGATCGCGTTTACTTGATGGGCTACTCCGCCGGAGGCGATGGCGTGTATCAATTGGCACCGAGAATGGCGGATCGATTTGCGGCTGCGGCGATGATGGCGGGGCATCCAAACGAAACCAGTCCTTTGGGCCTGCGGAACTTGCCGTTCACACTCCATATGGGGGAGCTCGACAAGGCCTACGATCGCAATCGCATCGCCAAGGAATGGGAAGGTCTGCTGGAAGAGCTTCACACCAAAGACCCCGGGGGCTACGTGCACTGGGTGAAGATCCACGAAGGGAAGGGGCACTGGATGGATCGCCAGGATGCCGAAGCGATCCCTTGGATGACACAGCACAACCGAAACATCACCCCCTCGCGAATCCTCTGGAAGCAGGACGACGTCCTCGCCCATCGCTTTTACTGGCTGGCGATTCCGGAAGGAACCAAGCCGGTCGATCGAGCTTTGGTCACCGCAGAGATCGAAACCGACCGCGGAGAACAGACGGTTCGCATCCAAACGAATGACGTCGACCGACTTCTCGTTCGATTGCGCGATGACTTAGTCGACTTGAGCAAGCCGGTTACGGTGATCTGGAACGAGCGAGAGGTCTGCCGCGGTCCGGTCGAGAGAAAGATCCGCGTACTAGCGACGACACTTCAAGAGCGTTCCGACCCCCGCGCCCTTTTCAGCGCCGAGCTGGAGATAGCCAAACCGGGACCGACGGCGGCGCCTGCGGCCCCTTGAACAGTCGCCGCCTAGAACAGTCGACCCCTTGAACAGTCGGCCTTTGAACAGGCAATGGAGCGAGCCCTGGAGCCGTAGCAAGGCGACCTCCGGCTCGAGTTAACGGGTCCGCCAGAGCCCTTGCTGGGGCTTCTCCGCGCCTGCTTGGGAGTTGACATGTCAACCCGTTTCCGATAGCCTTACCCGATTCCAGTGAAAAATAGGGTCGGTAGTGAAAACGGGGGTTCTGAGTTCACCGCCACCCCCGAAAACGACTACAAACCTACTGACACCTAATGAATCCTCAAGAACTGCTCCGAATTGTCGATTCGTTGCATCGCGAAAAGCAGATTAGCCCAGATCTGGTCATCCAGGCGATCGAATCGGCGTTGATAACAGCTGCCAAGCGTCAATTTGGCGAGGACGCAGAGGTATCGGTCAAGATTGCACCGGAAGGTGGTCAGATCAGTGCTTCGGTGGACGGGCGTTTATTGAGCCAGGACGAGATTGGCCGGATCGGCGCCCAGACCGCAAAGCAGGTCATCATCCAGAAGCTCAAAGAAGCGGAGCGCGACGCTCGCTTGGATGAATTCTATGGACAGGTCGGTCAACTGGTCACCGGAATCGTACAGCGAACCGAGCGGGGTTTGACCATCGTTCAGCTTGGAAACGTCGAGGCCATTCTCCCTCGTAGCGAACAGATCCCCGGAGAGTCGTATCACAACGGGTCCCGCATCCGCGCTGTCATTTACGAAGTCAAGGCGGCCGGCAACCGCGTCAAGATCATCCTTTCTCGCTCCCACCCCAGCTTCGTCCAGCGGCTTTTTGAGCAAGAAATCCCTGAAATCGCAGACGAAGTCATCAAAATCAATGCGATCAGCCGCGAGCCCGGCTACCGCAGCAAGGTAGCTGTGAGCAGCTCCGACCAGCGCATTGATTGCGTGGGGGCTTGCGTGGGCATGCGAGGCAATCGGATCAAAAACGTGACGAGCGAGTTGGCGGGAGAGCGAATCGACATTGTTCGCTGGAGCGACGACCCCATGGTCCTCATCCCCAATGCTTTGCAGCCCGCCGAGGTGGAGCAGGTGTTGCTTTGCGATATGATCGGCCGCGCGATCGCTTTGGTTAACGAAGAGCACCTCTCCCAGGCGATCGGTCGTTTCGGCCAGAACGTACGGCTGGCTAGCAAGCTTTGCAGCTGGGACATCGAAATCATGACCGCCTCCGAACTGGAGCGTCAGATCGAGCGGGCCATGGAAATGTTCATGCAGCTCGAGGGGATGACCGAGGAGGTGGCACAGCAATTGGTCGAACAGGGATACCTGTCCTATGATGACCTCTCCGTCATCGAGCCCGATGCCTTGATGGAAATGGGGAACTGGACCGAAGACGAAGTCAACGCGATTGTCGAGCAAGCCGAAGAGCGAGCCGAGGCGTTAGAGATCGAAGAAGAAGAACGAAAGATTCAGGAGAAGGCAGAAAAAGAACGACGAGCCACCGAAGAGCTTGAAAAGAAAGAGCGAGGGCAACCGAAGCCCGCAGCGGCAGTCGTCGCTGTGGAGGAAGCCCCACAGGCTGCGGCAGACGAGCCAGCACCTCAGCAATCTGAGAATAGCCAGCCCCCCGAAAATGGAGCAGAATCGCAAAGCTAATCAACGTTTGAAGACTGACGCGAATGCGAAACATCCGTTACCATCATAGCAGAAGGTGTGCAAAGGGTTTTCTTCTTGCACGGTCAGTCGAACCGATTGAAGTCCTCGCAGTCGTCTGCGAGGAAGCAGAGAGGACCCACAGCACGCTTCCTGGGGAGCTTTGTGGGGGCATCCAAATGAATTAATAGTATTGTGAAAAAACGCGAGACGGAGCCACGGCTCAGCCCATTGCTCGCGTTTGGACAAGGGTTTAGAACCCGGAGAAAGTTGCTCAGTGGCAGTTAGAATTTATTCGCTGGCGAAAGACGTTGGTTTAGACAGCAAAGAGCTGGTCGATCTCTGTGCGCGATTGGGAATCCAAAACAAAGGCAGCGCTCTCGCTAGCCTGGAAGACGACGAGATCGCAAAGATCAAGAAGCATCTCGATGAGAAATCATCGGCGACAGCAGCTCCCCCCCCACCTCCCAAACCCGCTCGCGAGCCTCTCAAAGAGGCTCCCATTCGAGATCTGAGCGGAAAGCTTGGCGGCGCGAAGCGGGACCTCTCGTCTGGCCGTCGCGCGACGGTTGGTACTGGAGTCTCCACCGATGCGCGTGGGGATGCGGAGTACCCCGCCGAGGATGTCTCGACAACCGAACAACCTGTTGCACCCTCTGAATCCGAAGACATCGCTTCCGAGCCGGCACCGGCTATGGTCGCGGAATCCTCTCCGACGGCCGCACCGATCGAGGATGTGGAAATCGACATGCCTGCGGAGTCCGATGCAGTTTCCGAGAAGGAGCTCGCAGAGTCCTCCAAGTCGTCGACACCGGGTCCCTTGCGACGCGACGACTACTACGCACCCGCGCAGACGAGCGGCAAGGTCCGAGTTCTGGGGCGTCAGCGCCCTGCCGCTCCCAGCGCCGACGGTAGCAAGCCATCAGCGGATCGGCCTGATCGCGCCAAGCGATCTCGCGAGCCCGTTTTGAATTTGGCTCGGATTCCTAAGTCCGCGACTCCTCCTCCTTCGGCCAAACCCCAAGAGCAAGCGACGCAAAAGCCGATCGTCAAGCTCACCCCGGACGTGATCCAAGGGGTCAAGAAGGGGATGGAGAAGCCGACGGAAAAGCAGCCACTACCCGGAAAGCAAACCGGAACAGGGGCTGGCAGCAACCGCGCTTCGACGCCGAGCCAAGCCATGCACGCAGGGCTAGCCGACTTCAAAGCGAATGCGGAAAACAAGCTCAACCTCAAGAACAAGAAGGCTGCGGACGAGGAAGAAGCCAAGGCCCAGCTCAAGAAAAAGGGTTTCAACGACGGCCGAAGCGATCGCCTTCGCACTAAGATTCATTCCTCGAAAGATCTGGCTCTGATCGAAGAGGAAGAGAACAAACGACGTGGCAACAAAGGGGCCAGGATCAAGAAGCAGCACACGATCGCTCGAAAAGAGAAAGCGATCCTCGAGCTTCCTTGCTCCGTTCGCAGTTTCTCCGAGGCAGCCGGAGTGCCTGCAGCGCGCGTGCTCCGTTCGCTGATGATGATGGGGACGATGGCCAACATCAACTCGACGCTGGCTCAGGAGCAAGCCGAGATGGTGGCGGCCGATATCGGGGTCGATATCGAGTTCAAGCGAGCCGAGTCGCTCGAAACCAGCTTGATCAACAAACTGGAAGCTGTGGAAGACAACCCGGAAGACTTGGTCGCGCGACCGCCGATCGTCACCTTCCTTGGGCACGTCGACCACGGCAAGACATCCTTGCTCGATTACTTGATCGGCACCAAGATCGTTACGGGCGAAGCGGGTGGTATTACCCAGCACATTCGGGCTTACCAAGTCAAGAAAGATGGGCGTGCGGTAGCGTTCGTCGATACCCCGGGTCACGAAGCTTTTACCGAAATGCGTGCTCGTGGTGCCAATGTGACGGACATCGCGATCCTTGTCGTCGCCCTCGATGACGGCATCATGCCGCAGACCGAAGAAGCGATTTCGCACGCGAAGGCAGCGGGCGTTCCGATCGTCGTCGCAGCCAACAAGTGCGATCTCCCCGGAGCCGATCTCAACCGGCTCATGACGCAGATGACCGAGCACGGTTTGACTCCGAGCGCGTGGGGTGGGGACGTCGAAGTGGTCGAAACCAGTGCCATCACCGGTAAAGGGATGGATGAGCTGCTTGAGACCGTTTTGACTGTCGCCGAATTGCACGAGTACCGAGCCAATCCCAAGAGAGCGGCAGCGGGCGTTTGCTTGGAGAGCGAGCAAGCCTCCGATCGGGGCGTGATCGCGAAGGTGATGGTTCAGAACGGAACGTTGCGAGTCGGCGATATCGTCGTCTGCGGATCGACGTTCGGTCGCGTCAAAGCCTTGTACGACACACTCAAACGAAACAAGCAACTCACCGAAGCGGGTCCCTCCATGCCGGTCAACATCACCGGTTTGGACAAAGCCCCCGAAGCGGGCGAAAAGTTCTTCGTTTTGGACGATATCGGCCAAGCGCGTCAGCTGGCAGCCGACCGCGAGAATGCGTTGCGAGCACAAAACCTTTCAGGAACCTCTCCCAAGGTTTCGTTCGAGACTTTCCAGGAATTGCTGCAAACGGGCAAGCTAGGAGTCAAGGAAGAAAAGGTCGTCTTGAATTTGATCATCCGAGCCGATGCACGCGGATCTTTGGAAGCGATCGAAAAGGAATTGACCAAACTCGATCACCCCGAAGTCGAGATCAAGATTCTTCAGAAGTCCGTGGGTGGCATCACGGTCGCCGACGTTACCCTCGCGAGCGCATCGCAAGCGGTTATCGTTGGATTCAATGTGATCCCCGATGAAGCCGCTCGAGGCTTGGCCGATGATCGTAACGTCGAAATTCGCCGCTATGACATCATTTACAACTTGGCTTTGGACATCAAGGCGTTGATCGAAGGTCGACTGAAGCCCGAGGAACGAGTTGTCGAATTGGGCCGAGCGTTGGTCAAACAAGTCTTCGCCGTTTCCCGCGTCGGAACGATCGCCGGTTGCTATGTCGCGCAAGGAACGATTGAACGCGGTTGCCGCGTTCGAGTGAACCGCGAAGGCCGCAAGATCGGTGACTATGCTTTGGATACCCTAAAGCGTCACAAAGACGACGTAAAGGAAGTCCCTCGCGGCATGGAATGCGGTATCAGGCTGGGTGGATTCAACGACATCAAAGTCGACGACATCCTCGAAGCCTACCGAATCGAAGAAGTCGCGAGAAAATTGGAGACTTCGAGAATTTAACGAGCCTCCCCAAAGCATGTGAGCTTGATCGGAGACACGGGAAAACATCGAAGAGAATCTATGACGGCACGAAGACTATTGAAAGCAGGGGAAGCCATCCGCGAGGTGGTTTCCATGGCGATCCTGACAGAAATGCGGGACCCTCGAGTGAAGAACGTCACCGTCCTCGGCGTCGAGGTCGCACCCGACATGCGCGAAGCCAAGGTGATTGTCAGCGTGATGGGAAACAAAACGCAGCAGTCCACCAGTCTGCGCGGGCTTCAAAATGCGGCTGGCTTTTTGCAGGCTAGGATCGCCGATCGTATCGACACCCGTTACACACCGAGGCTCACCTTTGTGCTCGACGATGGTATCAAGAAGTCTCTCGCCGTCTCTCAGATCTTGGACCAAATCGCAGCGGAACGCGCTGCGGACCAACGAGCCAAAACCGGCGACGAAGAAGTCGTAGCCGAAGAGGATTTGCTTACCGACTCCGAGGAAGGCTTGGACACCCCGGAAGCCTCCCGCTCCGCAGAGAAACGCGAAGCTGCGCAGGACGAGTAACCGACCCACCTTCCATCGAATCCATTTGAAATATCCCCCATGAGTAGCCGAGCCGAAAAGTTAGAACAGCTTCACAAGTCTCTCAAGAAGCATTTCAAATACCAAGAGGATTCGACAGAACGGACTGTGCTCGAAAATCTCCTTTACGCTTGCTGCCTAGAGGATTCCAAACCGGAGCAAGCGGACGAAGCGTTCGCGAAGCTGCAGCAAACGTATTTCGACTGGAACGAAGTTCGCGTCTCCACGGTGATCGAACTGGGTGAGGTTCTCGGAAACCTTCCCAACGCCAATGCCGCGGGTCATCGTATCAAACGATGCCTGCAATCCCTCTTCGAGAACCGATACCAATACGACATCGAGGACTTGAAGAAAGCCAACCTGAGCAAAGCCACCGAGGAGCTACAAGCTTGGCCTGGCATGACTCCCTTCATGCTCAACTATGTCTCCCAGCGAGCCCTCGGAGGTCACGCCATCCCCGTCGGAACAGCTTCCTTCGACGCGCTCGTGGCCGCCGATATTGTCACCGCTGCCGAAGCCGAAAAGAAGATCCTCCCCGGAGCGGAACGAGCGATCACCAAAACCAAAGGGGCGGAGTTTTCGAATCTGCTCCATCAGTTCGGGGTCGAATACGCAGCCAACCCCAAGAGCCCCGCGGCACTGGCCGTCTTCAAGGACTTGGGAGTAACTCCCAAACCACCTGTAGTCGTCGACACCTCCAAAGCCAAAAAAGCCAAGACGGCTTCCACAGAACAACCAGCTGCACCCAAGCTCGCCAAGGGAACCGCCAAAGAGGTTTCCGGCAAGGACGCAACCAGAGGAGCGACGCCAGTGAAGCCTGAGACCGCTCCAGCTCCCAAAGTAGAAACCAAGAGCACGGCCGCAAAAGAAGCCGCTGCGAAAGATACGGCAGCAAAGGAAGAGACCAAAAAAGAATCCAAGCCCGCTGCAAAGGGTACCGAAGAGAAATCCAAGGAAGCGAAACCGAAAGCAGATTCCGGCAAAACCGAGCCGGGTAAAACAGCCAGCAAACCGGCTGACAAGAGTAGCAAGGCAGACGGCGTGAGCAAATCCGTTAGCAAAGCTGCTCCCGCACCGAAGAGCAAAACCACAGAGGTCAAAGCCACGGACAGCAAAGGCGCAGAAGGCAAAGGTACGGATAAAGCAGAAGCCAAAAAACCAGCCGCTGCACCTAAGAAGCCGACCAAGATGGCAAACAACGTGAAGATCACGAAGAAGAAGCCGAAATAGATCGATTGTTGCAACGAAACGAACGGGAGAGTTAAGGTATGGCAGGTCACTCGCAGTGGGCCAATATCAAGCACCGAAAGGCCGCGGTTGACGCAAAGCGAAGCAAGCTCTGGAGCAAACTTTCGAAAGCGATCATCGTCGCTGCCAAGCTCGGAGGAGGCGACCCTAGCTCGAACATTCGACTCCGGACAGCTATCATCGATGCGAAAGCCGTTTCGCTACCGCGTGATAATATCGAACGAGCTATCAAAAAAGGGACCGGGGAGATCGAGGGTGGCGATGTCGAAGAGATTCTCTACGAAGGCTACGGACCGGGTGGTGTAGCGGTCCTGTGCGACATCCTTACCGACAACCGGAATCGAACAGCCCCTGAGGTTCGCAAGCTGTTCGACAACCACGGCGGAAAACTCGGTTCCACCAACTGCGTCGCCTATCTGTTCGAACGAAAGGGTGTGATCTCGATCAAACAATCGACGATCGACCTCGAGAAGCTCATGGAGCTCGCGTTGGAAAATGGAGCCGAGGATGTGACCGAAAGCGGCGAATACTTCGAGCTCACTTGCCCGCCCGAAGCCTACAGCGGTTTGGTCGAAGCCCTTGAATCGAATCAAGTTACGATCGAAACCAAAGAAGTTTCTCGAGTTCCAAGCACCACCGTTGAAGTCGATTCGGAAACTGCGGTTTCGGTGATGAAGCTGCTGGAGAAGCTTGAGGACCACGACGACGTGCAGTCCGTCGCCTCCAATGTCAGCTTCACCGAAGAACAGCTCGCTTCCTTTCAATAAAGACCGCAGTCTGCACGACATGTCTCAGCCTCTATCCTCCGCCGTTCGCTTGGAACGGCTCGACGCTTCCGGTCCAGATTTCGCTTCTTCCATTGCCAGGCTACGAAAGAAGCTCAGCCCTGACGGATCCGTTGTATCGCCGAGAGGGAGGGAGCTGACGCTTCGGGTCTTCGGCGAACCCTTGACGCCTGGTCAAGTCGTCCAGCGTATCTGCACCGATGTACGAGAGCAGGGCACGGAGGCAGTCATCCGGTATGCCAAACAGCTAGATAATCCGGACTCTCGAGCAGACAACCTGCGTGTACCGCTAGAGCAAATGGAGGCAGCCCACGCAGCCGCCTCCGACTCATTCCTGCAAGCCGTCCGGCGTATTCGCAAGAACATCGAAACGTTCCAAAAAGGGATCCTCCACCAAAACGTCTCGATCACCCCCGAACCCGGCGTCGTCCTAGAACAACGCTACACCCCCTTGCGACGCATCGGAATCTGCGTCCCAGGCGGTGCGGCCGCTTACCCCTCTACGGTCCTCATGACCGCAGTCCCAGCCCAATGCGCCGGCGTATCAGAAATCGCCATCGTCGCTCCACCGACTCCGTTGGGCGCCTACAACCCGGACATGCTGGCCGTTTGCTACGAACTGGGCATTCGCGAAGTCTACGCAGTCGGGGGCGCGCAAGCCGTCGCATCCCTCGCGTATGGAATTCCTGAGATTCAAGCCGTTGACAAGATCGTCGGCCCTGGAAACCTCTTTGTTGCCCTCGCCAAACGATTCGTCTACGGGCATGTCGACATCGATTCCATCGCGGGGCCGAGCGAAGTCGTCGTGCTGGTTGATGCAACCACCCAACCTGAATTCGCAGCCTCCGATGTCCTCGCACAAGCCGAGCACTCCCCAGGCGCCAGCATCGTGGTGGGATGGGATGCCGAAATGCTCGATCGCGTCGAGCAATCGGTAAACGATCAAATTCGAAAGTTGGAGCGAGCCGATCTGACAATCGCTTCGCTCAACGAATTCGCAGCTCTGATTCTTTGCCGCGATGAAGACGAAGCGTGCAAAGTCACCAACGAAATCGCCCCCGAGCACTTGCAAATCGCCATCGAGAATCCTCGCCGGCTCTTGCCGAAGATCACCAACAGCGGCGCCACGTTCCTTGGTCCCTACTCCCCGGTCGCGCTCGGTGACTACGCGGCAGGCCCATCGCACGTCCTCCCGACAGGCGGTACCGCCCGCTGGGCATCCGGTTTGTCATCGAACCATTTCCTTCGATCGAGCAGCGTGATCGAGTACGACCAAAACGCATTGCATGGCATCGCCGACGAAATCGCGATCCTGGCCGACAAAGAAGGGCTCACCGCCCACAAACACAGCGTCTTGGACCGCGTCTAGAAACAGCGTCCCTCGTCGCAAAAGAGTTCGCCGTGGGGCTAGGAGGATCGGTATAATCTGAGCCCCGGCATTTCCGGGCCCAACCGGATACCGCTGGGGTATACGGTTCCAGACACCCACATCCAACCCATTGGAGTTCTCTTATGGTTTTGCGATTCGCACTTTGCGCTGCATTCGTCGTCTCATCCTCCTTGGTAGGTATCTGCCAAGATATTCTCAAGCTGGACAATCAAAAGTCCAAGATCGAATTTGTCGGAAGCAAGCCAGCCGAAAAATCCTCCCACTCAGGCGGCTTCAAGGAATTCAGTGCAGAGTCGAAGGTCGATTGGCAATCCCCCGAAAAGAGCACCCTCTCTATCGAAATCAAAGCCGACAGCCTTTTCTCCGACAACCCAAAACTCACCGACCACCTCAAGAATCCTGACTTCTTTGACGTCAAGAAGTATCCGACCATCAAGTTTGAGTCGACCAAGATCGAGCCTAATGAAGAAGAAGGGGTCATCACCGGCAAAATGACCATGCTCGACAAGACGGTGGAACAACAAGTTCCCTACAAGGTAGAAGTCACCGATACCGAAGTCGTTCTCAAGGCCGATTTCAAACTCGACCGAACCAAGTGGGGCATGAAGTACGGTCTTCCTAAAGTGAGCGAGCAAGTCGAGATCAAAGCGACCCTCACCTTCAAACGCCCCTAAATCCCTCCCTGGTCCTGCGTATTAGCCGTTTTCAAAACGGCCTTCCGGTACTAAAGGACTTCAAAACGGCGTTCGCCAGGGCGTCTTTCGGACGCTACCGCTCGGAGAGCGGTAGCGACATACGACACCGCTCGGAGAGCGGTTATTACATAAAAAAACCGAGGAGTAGCTTTCTTGCAAAAACCACTCCTCGGCAGCCTTTTCTCTCTCTAGCCCCACACACACTACCAAAAAGCTAGAGAGAGAACGTTTCCCATTGCTGGGGGCAGATTCTTCCGTTCGATCTTCTCCGTTAAAGATCGAGCTTCTGCATACTTACCCATTTCGTTTTCGAGTCCCCTCCACCGATCGCGGCGCGAGTCTCGGATCCATCTGCAGCAGGAACGCTCTTGGCCGGAACGCTGTCCGATCCAATTCCATCGCTGGCCGCCGGCTCCGCGAGAACGGGCGGGGCGGCAGGCGTTCCCTCCGGCGCAGCTGCTTGTTCAAGTCGTTGCATGACTGGCAACTTTGCTTCGGCATCCACCGATCGCAAAAACTCTTGGGCTTCGATGTATTGTTCGGCCGACATGGTTTGCAGATTCTCACGAAGCAAAGCCGCAAGGGACTTTACCAATTGGGCGACTTGCAACTGGGTTGGACTCCCATTCCCGCTGTTCTCCCACGTGCGGGTTTCGAAAATCGCGTCGATCTCCCGTTTCAGCGGAGCGTACTGAGCCTGACGAAGAATATGGGGCCAAGTTATCGCTCCGGTGTCGTGGTGGAACTGAGACGCCGACAGCTTCTTTGGCTGGTAGTACTCCACCATGCGTCGTCGCGCTTCACCGACGAACGGTTTGCTGCCGTACCGTCGCAGGAATTCCTCTCGCAACTCGCGACGCTCGAAGTAGGCCTTGGTGTACGCAACGCTATTGTCGATCGCGCGGCGCTGCGCCTCTTGGTAATTGATCGCCGCCAAACTATTCAAGTACGACAATTCACCGACCGCACCAATAATCGATGCTTGGCCGCGCATAAAACCTTCGTCTACCGTACTCGATCGCTCGGTAAACGACCAACTGTTTACGGGATAAGCAATGGCTGGACCCTGCTGAGCTTGCAAGGATCCTGGACCCAACCAACCACCCGTGCCCAACCACCCCCCTGTGCCCAACCACCCCATAGCGGCGGCAGCAACTCCCCATTTCCATCCGATCGTCTTGCTTCGTGTGTGCGTGATCATTTTCTTTTCCCTTTACTACAACAAACCACTTTCCCATGTTCGTCGCAATGAACTATTTCTTTTCCATCGATGCTTCGATTCTGAAAGAACTTGCAATGCAATCGATGTGCCAAAAACGACAATCCCTGCCAAGCTTTGAGTTCACCCCCCAAATTGCTTGGTTCAACGTAGACGAATCGAGTCCCTCTTTCGTTCCAGGTTTGTATCCCTTTGGCCTAACATGTCTCAAAACGAGACTCGAAGATCCATCCCGGTTCGCGGCATGCGGTAAAATGGGGGGCCTGCTGACTCTCACCTCGCTCCCTCACCTCCCTCCCTTGTTGCTATGAACATCTGTGCGCCGCGAGCTTGGACAAACCTTCTCCTCCTCGCATCCATCGCCACGTTCGTCTTGGTCGCTTCGCTCACCGAACAAAGCTCGCTGGCGCAAACGGCGAGCGATCGCGGCGACCCTACCACCGCCATGGCTCCCGAGACAGCGGCGAAGAGTTTTCAGGTCCCGGATGGATACCGCTGGGACTTGGTCCTCCACGAACCCTTGATTCGGCAGCCCTTGATGACAACATTCGACGATGCGCGGCGAATGTGGGTGATGGAATATCGGCAGTATCCGGAACCCGCCGGCCTCAAACCGCAGAGCCGCGACGCGTACTGGCGCATCGTCTACGACAAACAGCCCTCTCCTCCGGGTCTTGGGGGCGTCGAAGGTATCGATCGAGTCTCGGTTCACGAAGACCGAGACGAGGATGGCCGTTACGAAACCCACCACGTCTTTTTGGATAATCTGAATATCGCCACAGCGGTCGCGCCGGTTCCCGATGGCGTTTGGGTATTGAACCCACCCTACCTGACGTTCTATCCCGACCGCGATCGCAATCTCGCTCCGGATGGACCGCCTGAGATTCACCTCGAAGGCTTCGGACTCGAGGACACCCACTCCGTGGTGAACAGCTTGTGCTTGGGCCCCGATGGGTGGCTCTACGCGGCCCAAGGAAGCACGGTATCCGGGCAAGTCAAACGATACGGATCGGCCGATCCTCCTATCAACACGATGGGGCAAGCAATCTGGCGATACCACCCTCAATTTCGTCAATACGAAGTCTTCGCCGAAGGAGGTGGCAATGCCTTCGGTGTGGCGTTCGACGATCGAGGAGACATCTTCTCCGGCCATAACGGTGGTGACACGCGAGGGTTTCACTATTTGCAAGGAGGTTACTACCGTAAGGGATTTTCCAAACATGGCAGCCTTTCGAATCCCTTTGCGTTCGGGTATCTGATGCCGATGAAACACCCTCCGATCCAACGTTTCACCCACGCCATGTTCATGCTCGATCGCTTCTGGAACTCCGATGCAACCCGTCGCATGTTCGCCATCGACCCCTTGCACGGAAAGCTCATCGAAACCGAGCTTGCTCCCGATGGCTCCACCTACTCGACCAACGATATTCGCGACATCGTCTCCAGCAGTGACAAGTGGTTTCGACCTGTCGCGATCACCGAAGGCCCCGATGGGGGTGTTTACGTTTGCGATTGGTATGACTTTCAAGTTGCTCATATCTACGCCCATACCGGACAGCTAGACAAAGAGCGAGGTCGGGTGTATCGACTTGTTCGGAATCAAGAATCCGAGTCCGTGACTTCGCCGCCCATTACTACGATCGAGGGGGCCATGCAACAATTGCGAAGCCCGAT
Source organism: Pirellula sp. SH-Sr6A (assembly GCF_001610875.1). Lineage (NCBI taxonomy): Bacteria > Pseudomonadati > Planctomycetota > Planctomycetia > Pirellulales > Pirellulaceae > Pirellula > Pirellula sp. SH-Sr6A. Next base: position 3,201,864 of record NZ_CP011272.1, read on the forward strand.
TCGTTGGCAACGGGACCAGGCCCGGCGGTGGATCGCATCCCGACCTGAAAATGTTCGATGGCAGGAAACCCTCGCATCAGCACTGGAATCGGAGAAGGGCGATGTGGCACTGGAGATTCTTTGGACCGTTCACGCGTGCGGCTGGATTCCCGGAACGATTCCCCACGCCCATACCCCTATGCCTTCCTCTCTTCCGATCGAACGAATCTGTCGATGGGTAGAACATCCCCATCCCGATGTCCGTCGATGGCTGATTCGGCTCGTGGGTGACAGCAAGGCATTTCCAGACTCCTTCGGAAAGGCCGTTCAGCGGTTATCTGCCAAGGAAAGAGACGTGCGAGTTCTTTGCCAGATCGCGTCCACCGCGCGGCGCCTGCCCTTAGACTCGTCGCTGGCGATCTTGACCCCGATGTGGTCCGAAGCGTTTCCAGCCAACGATCCCTTCCTCCCCCATTTGGTTTGGTGGGCGATCGAGGCCCACGCCCATCAACCGACGGAAACGGTCAGACCGATCCTGACGTCGGCAGATATCGAACAGCAACCCTGGGTAGCAGAATTCTTGTTCCCGCGATTGATCGAGCGATTCAGTCGAGTTCCTAGCGAAGAGGGATGGATGGCGGTTCTCGATGTTCTTCGACGAACCGCACAACTTTCAAACGGGTCGCTTGCGAAGAGTTCGCTGCGAACTGCCTCAGCCACCAAGTCGATTGAAGCCTTCGAGAGGGCGTTTCAAAACAGATCCCTCAAAAGCGTCCCTGCTGAGGTGATCGATGCGCTCGCAGGACTTGGCGTCCCTTCGCTCCCTCTGGCGATCCGCAGGGAAGATGCGACAGCTATAGAACAAGGAGTAGCGATTGTCCGCGACCCTAAAGCGAAATCGGAACAACGCGTTGCACTGATCCGACTGGGTGGTGAGCTTCGTATCCCCCCCTTCCTTCCAGCATTGCTTGAAGAAATTCGCAACGATCCGGCAGATGAAAAATCCCGGCAGGCTGCCTTGGGCGCCGTAGCAGGTTTCGACGATCCCGCTATTGCGGAAACCATTCTAGCGGTATGGCCTAAACTCTCCGAAGAAAGCCGTTCGATCGCTGGCGCGACCCTCGCGCGACGCGTCGCTTGGACCCAGCAATGGCTGAACGCGTGCGCGAACAACCAAGTCGACGCCAACACCCTTCCTCTAGATGCGCAGCGGGCCATGCGATGGTTGGAGAACGGGGAATTGCAAAAGGCGCTTGAAAGACGCTACCCGGCCCCCTCGGGAATGAATCTCGTCAGCGCCGACCAAGCGGCCGAGAAGATGATCCCACTCCTCGACGAAAAGCCCGGCGATCCCTACCGAGGCAAGAAGCTATACCGAACACAATGCGGTCGCTGCCACCAACTCTTTGACGATGGAGGTGGCATCGGCCCCGACTTGACCGGCTACCAGCGCGATCAACTCAAGACGCTCCTGCGCAATATCATCGCTCCCAGTTTGGAGATCCGTGAAGGCTACCAAACCGTCGTCTTGATCCTCGACGATGACTCGACGGCCACGGGGTTCGTCGAATCGGAAACCGAGGATCAACTCGTCTTGAAAGGACTCGATGGACAGCCACAAACGATTGAAAAATCCGCGATCCTGACCCGAAAGCAACAGAGCCTTTCGATCATGCCTGAGAAATTGCTCGACGCGCTCTCGCCACAGGAATTGAGCGATCTGATGGCCTATCTCAGGACAACCCAACCGCTCAACGACTGAGCTTCTTCGCCATTTCCTTGACGCATCCCCCCGCCGACGGCATGATACTTAGATAAACGTCCACGGCCGGCCCGTGGACGCCCCTACGCCCTATCTAGCCGAGTCCACGCCATGAGTCGCGCCCGCGATGACGGATTGCTTGCGCAAGCTGAACTAGCATTGGAAGCGCTCCGCTTCAAAGAGCGCGCGGCCTTGTACCACGCCGCCGCCCAATGCCTTCAAGCTGCCTTGCGACAAGCTGAACAAGGTGACCGAGAACCGTTGGAACATTGGTTCCTCCAACATCGGGACTTGATCGATCTCCCCCTCTCTTCCTTCGAGATCACGCCCAGTCCGGACACAAGCCAAGAACCGGTTCCGACGCGCGGGCCAGTTCCGTCCCACGTGCCACTTCCCCATCTGGAACCAGCAAAGGAACCGCAACCGTCTGCTCATTCCGGTCCCGCTCAACCCTCCTCCGTTCCATCCGTTCCGAATACTTCTCCATGGACGGCGATGGAAGAGGCCATTCTGAGACGGCAGCGAGAGGATCAATCGCCCCCCTCCGCATGCCCCCTTTCCCCTAGCCCACGAGAGCTCGCCGGTTCGCACCCGGTTGTCGGAGAACAGCCCGTTGGTGATGAGGAAGCGGAACAACACGAATCACCCTCGCACATCGCGGAGTCGATCTCATCGGAAACCATCCCAACCCACCGTGTCGAATCCCTTTCTACCGTTCCGGATGCGAGCACCCCCGATATCGCCGCCATCGTCCCTTGCCCGTTTCAACTCGACGACGAAAGGTCGCGTGTGGATCGATCCAAGCGAACTCGATGGGGTGCCTCCCATCTTTGGATCAGCGCCGCGGTGCATGCCATCGCCGTCGGACTACTGAGCTTAGTCGTCATCCAGCAGATCCGCCAACCGCAAGTCTTAGCGATTGTCTCTGCGACGGTCGAAGCGGAGGAGGTGCTCGTGGAAACACCCATGGAATCACCCAGTGAGCTGGACGCAGAGCCTTTGGAGGCCCCTGCGCCCGAAGCACCGAACCTTGATCCCGAAATCCCTGACATTCGCGACCCCACCATGTCGGAAATCGATTTGTCTGGACCTCTCTTGGCCCAGGAACGGGCCGCCCAAGATGTTACAAAGGCCCTGCAGGCGATGCCCGTCTCAGCCCCGGGCAAGAACTTGGTTGCGGGAGCGGAGTTCTTTGGAGTAAAGGCCACCGGCAACACGTTTGTCTACATTGTCGACTGCTCGCCGAGCATGCGGAGAGACAATGCATTCGACTTTGCCAAACAGGAAATCACGCGATCCTTGCGAAGCATGAAACCATCGCAGAGGTTCTCGATCCTTTTCTTTGGAAAGGAGGTCGAGCGGCTGGAGTTCAGCCCCGGCCAACCAGAGGAATTCCCCGTGCCAGCAACTCCCGAAAACGTCGAAAAGACTTTGCGATGGCTGGCTCGTTGCAGCATCCAAAAAGAAGGCCTCCCTCCCAATGACGCGCTGGACATGGCCATCGCCATGCAGCCGGATGGCGTTTTCCTGCTGTTTGACGGAGATACTCGCGTCGACGTTCCAAAACACCTTGGACAAGCCAACCGCTCCACCGATATACTCACATCTGGGGAGCCTCGGGTTCCGATCCATGTTGTCCATTTTTTTCTCGACGAGTTTGCATCCACCATGCAGCGCGTAGCCTCCGAGAACTTAGGGACTTACCGATTCATCCCTCGACCGGAGCGGGGTTCGAAATCCAAGCGATAGTGGGAATCATGAATAAAAATCCGCATGATCGAAGCTCCCGCTCTCTCGCGCCTTGGATTTCATTCTTAGTCAGTTTCTTGTTCCACATCAGCGCCTGCCTCGCCCTAGCGGTATTGCTGATCGGCGGGAGTGGAAACTCTGGAAAAGACCTTGTCATTTCCATGTCTTCCTCGTCCGAATCGGAGCTCGAACCGCTGGCCCTGCTTGAACTCGATTCGGTCCAACCGGAGCTTACCGAGGAAATCACCGAACCTGTCGACATCACCACTCCCACACTGGACACCGAGGTCCAAGTAGAGATCGAATCCTCCCAGGTCGCGGCCTCCGATCTCTCCGCAGACCGCCAGGCCTCGGGGGAGCGTGCCGGCGTTCAAGACAACGAGGAAAAAGCGTCCCAAAAAACGGAAGGGCAGTCGAAAGCACAGTTCTTCGGAGCCGAGGCTTCGGGGAATCGTTTTGTTTTTGTCATCGATTCCTCGGGTTCGATGCGAGGGCCGCGATGGGAAGCACTTTGCGTGGAGCTAGAGCGAGCCTTGAAAGGCCTTTCGTCCGATCAAGAGTTCTTCGTCATCAGCTTTGACTCCATGCCCCACCCGATGTTTGACGAACCGCCTCCTCAGGGCAAATTCCTTACAGCAGTACCGCGATCCATTCGACGGGTTCGAAATTGGATTCGCAGTATCGACTTGGGAAGCAACACCTACCCTGCCTCGTCTCTCGCCATGGCCTTATCGCTGCAGCCTGACGCGATCTTTCTCTTATCCGACGGCGAAATCATGGACAACACCGTACTGGAGCTTCGCACCTACAATCGGGTGCGGTCCGAAAGCGGATACGCGGTAGCTGTCCCCATCCACACGGTATTGTTGCATAGCGTCGTCGGCTTCCAAACATTGGAAAGGATCGCCGACGAAAACGATGGCACGTTTACGCCCGTCCCCTTTGGAAATCGAGATTGATCGGAACGCGACTGCTTCATGACCTCTAGCACCATTCGAACCAGGGCCGTTCGTCGAAATCGAGTTCGATTCCCCGCAATCCTTTTTGCATGCACCGCTGCCTGGATCGCGAACTGCGACCTCTCCAATGGGACATCTGCTCAGGAGCCGGCATCGCCGGTCGTCGCGACCTCGGACCGATTGCGTCCCACGGAAACCGATGAGGCCGTCCAACGGGGCATCGCGTTCTTGATCAGCCAACAAAAGAGCAGCGGCGCGATTGTTGACCGAGGCCACGACAATGCGATGACCGCCATGGCGATCATGGCCATGGCCGCAGTGGGACATCAACCCGTTGACGACACTCCGGAAGGGCTCTCGATGCGCAAAGCGCTGCAGTACCTTTTGGGAGAAAACCGGCAAGATCGATCGGGATACTTCGGCGCAAGCGATGGTTCACGCATGTATGGACATGGCATCGTCACTTTGATGCTCACCGAAATGCTGGGAATGGGAATCGACCCGAGCATGAACGAGCAGATCCATGAACGCTGCCAAAAAGCGATCGACGTGATCGTCCGGAGTCAAAAGATTCGAAAGCCCGGTTATGCCAAAGGTGGGTGGCGGTATACGCCTGATGCCGCCGATAGCGACCTTTCTGTCACGGTGTGGCAAGTCATGGCGCTGCGAAGTGCAAAGAACGATGGGCTCGAAGTCCCCTCCGAAACGATCGACGAAGCCATCGGATACTTGATCCGGTCCTATACATCCCCAGTGGATGCGAGCGGCGTTCCGAAGATTCGCAAGAATGGTTTTTCTTACGAAGCGCACAATGACAACCCCACGTTCTCCATGACTTCAGCGGGATTGCTCGCGATGCAGGTTTGCGGGGAATATGAATCGGAATTGGTGCAGGGGGCGACCGAGTGGTTGCAGGAGCATCCCCCCACTTGGGCAGACCGATTCGTCTTGTATGGCGTTTATTATTACGCGCAAGGGATGCACCAGCGGGGCGGCAAGGTCGCAGAAGAGGCCGAAGAGGTCGTCCGAACGCTGCTGCTCGACAAACAGCAACCCGACGGAGCTTGGAATTCCTCCAGCGGGGAGGAGCAAAACGCGGGGAAGGTTTACTGCACGGCTTTAGCGATCCTAAGTCTGTCGGTAAAGTATCACTTCCTCCCGATCTACCAGAGGTAGAGACGGATTGATTCGATCGAATGGTTTGGCATTCATCCCCGTGAGAGTTTGGTGGTTCCATGCAATGTGTCCGCTCCCTTCCCAATTGGCTTGGCTCGCCCTGCGATGCGATCGTCCTCGCTATCCCCGAAAACTGGCGAGCTGCCCCGCATCTCACGGAGGCCGATCAAGCGACCAACGGCCTCTTGTCGCGATTGCTGGAGTCGGGTGAGGTTTCGACCAAGCCTTGGAAGACGACCGTGGTGCAGGCCCCAGCCGGAATTGCCACCAAACAATTGGTTTTGGTCGGAACGGGTGCTGCCTCGGATTGGAATCCCCTCACGGCAGGCCGCGCCGCTGGCGCCGGTATGAAGCTCTTGGCGAGCAAGTCGCGCGAGGTCGTTCGGTTCGTCGGATTCACTGGAAGCGGCGAAGTGGAACGCGCGGCGGTCACTGGTGCGATGATCGGGTGTGTTGGACAAGACCTCTTCCGCAAAGAAAAGTCCCTCTACGAACCAGAGAGCCTGGAATGGCATGACCTTCAAGAAGAGAACCTGCGCAAAGGATTTGCCATTGGGGAATCGATCAACCTGACTCGAAAGCTGGTTAATCTCCCTCCGAACTACATGTATCCCGAATCGTTTGCGGAGGCAGCCCAAGGAGTCGCGCAGCAGTATCAATTGTCGATTGAGATCTGGGACAAAGCCAAACTGGAGAACGAACGATGCGGGTCTCTGTTAGGGGTAGCGCGAGGTTCGGTCAAGGAACCCCGTTTGGTTGTTCTCCAATACCGAGGCGCAGAACCAACCGTTGCACCTATCGCCTTGGTCGGTAAAGGGGTCACGTTTGATAGCGGTGGATATTCCATCAAGCCTACTGATGGGATGCTGACCATGAAATGCGACATGGCCGGTGCGGCGACCGTCCTGGGAATCATGCAGGCCGCGGCACGGCTCCAAGCCCGATGCAATTTAGTCGCCGTCGTAGGCTTGGTCGAGAACTTGATCTCCGGGGATGCGTTCAAGCTCGGGGATGTGCTCACCGCACGAAGTGGCAAAACCATTGAGATCCACAACACCGATGCCGAAGGACGTCTCGTGCTCGCCGACTGTTTGGACGTGGCTGCAGGATACTCCCCTTCCAAGATCGTAGACTTCGCTACTCTGACGGGGGCTTGCTGCGTCGCGCTCGGGAACGACATCTCCGGGCTGATGACCAATGCCCCGCAATGGCAATCGGAGATCAAATCGGCGGCAGAGCGTTGCGGCGAGTATGTATGGCCGCTCCCGATGCATAGTTTCTTTTCCGAGCAAATCGCCGGCAAAGTCGCCGATATTAAAAATGTCGGCGAGGGCCGTTGGGGGGGAGCGATCACCGCCGCGAAGTTCTTGGAGGAGTTCGTACAGCAGATCCCTTGGACCCATATCGACATCGCTGGCCCCTCCTTCTTGGACAGCCCCAAAGCTTGGTGCGACGCTGGAGGAAGCGGAACATTGGTTCGTACCTTCGCAGAATTGCTGAGCAGCTCGTGAGCGTCCTCTTAGCGCTGGAGACGAGCGGTAAATCGGGCTCCGTCGCCATCATCGATCGCTCGGGCGACCCAGCATCGGTGCAATCTGCTGTTCTGCCGGATGATATTGGATCGGGGCAGTCGCTGGCACCTGCCATCCGCCGATTGCTCGATCAAAACGGGCTAGCCACGTCACAGATCGGCTGCATGGCCTTGCTGACAGGGCCGGGTTCCTTCACCGGTCTGCGAGTGGGAGTCGCGACGGCCAAGGCGATGGCGTACGGACTGGGATGTCCGATTGTCGAGCTGGACACGCTCGATGCGATTCATAGGCAATGCGACGAGTTGGATCCAGATCCAAGTCGCTGGACCCATGTGTTGCTAGATGCGTTTCGGGGCCAGTTGTTTTGGAAAGGGTGGGGACCAGACGGTTCAACTCCCCCCTCCGGGACGCAGGCCATCGATATCGAGGAATTCTTGATGGCGTTGCAGCGAGTGGGAGTTAGCGAGCAGCATCGCCTCGCTGGTCCAGGTTGCGAACGGCTACGCAGGTTCTTGGCCAATGAAGAGGACATGGACAAGTGGGGAGAGTGGCTCACGGGAGTGCATTGGCTTGAAGATATCCGATTTTCCCCTCAAGCAGCGACGGTAGCCAAGATGGGTTGGGAGAAATGGGTGCGAGGTGAGTTCACCGAGTTGTTCGCATTGCTGCCGCACTATTACCGGGGAAGCGCGGCGGAAGAGAAAAAGAAGAAGCTGTCGTGAAATTGCCGCGAGGGTATAGTATGGACTCCGGCACCGAAAACACTTGAGAAAGCTCATGGAAATCCAACGCAATCCCACACGTTCCGTAAAAATTGGCTCGATCTACGTCGGTGCGGAGCATCCCATTGCGGTGCAGAGTATGACCGCGACCCACACCACCGATATCGACGCCACGGTAGCCTTGGTAAACGACCTTTACCGCGCCGGCGCCCACGTGGTCCGCATCGCGGTCGACTCGGACAAGGACGCTGCGGCATTGGCCGAAATTCGCAAACAGACGGAAGCCAACTTGTCCGTCGACTTGCAAGAGAATTATCGGTTGGTCGAGAAGGTAGCACCGCACGTCGACAAGGTTCGGTACAACCCAGGGCACTTGTACCATCACGAACGGACTCGGCCGTGGCAGGACAAAGTGAAGTATCTTGCCGAGGTCGCAGCAGCGAACGACTGCGCCCTGCGAGTTGGAGTGAATTGCGGGAGCGTCGACCCAGCTCAAAAGAAGAAGTTCGACGAATCGGATTCCATCGGTCCGATGCTCGCGTCGGCGTTTGAGCATTGTGAGCTCCTTGATTCCATTGGGTTCACGCGATATGTCGTATCGTTGAAGGATAGCGATCCGACGAAAGTGGTGGAGGTGAATCGTCGATTCGCGGAAGCGCGTCCTGACATTCCGTTGCACCTGGGGGTTACGGAAGCGGGCCTTCCACCGGATGGGATTATCAAGACCCGGATTGCGTTTGAGCAGCTTTTAGGTCGGGGCATAGGAGACACGTTGCGAGTCAGTCTGACGGTCCCCAATTCCAAGAAGTCGATGGAGATTGAAGCGGGGATGCAGATCATCGACGACATCCGCAACGGTCGGCTTCGCTCGGTCGTCGCGTTGGATCCGTCGAAGCTCAATATCATCTCATGTCCCAGTTGTTCGCGTGTCGAGAATGAAGCGTTTGTAGAGTTAGCGCAAGACGTGAAGGCGATGACCGAGTACGCCAAGGACTATGCGATCACGATCGCCGTCATGGGGTGTCGCGTGAATGGCCCAGGAGAGACCGACGACGCCGATCTTGGGTTGTGGTGTGGTCCCAACAGGGTAAACCTCAAGAAAGGAGGCGAGGCCTTAGGATCGTTTCCTTACGACGAGATCTTGAGCAAGTTAAAAGAAGAGCTCGACAAGTTAATCGTGGAAAAAACGTCCTCGCCAATCTGAATGAAGGAACCACGGAACACACGGAAGACACGGAAAAAGGCGCAGTCAGAGTGAAGCCTCCCCTTCTGTGTTTTCGGTGTATTCCGTGGTGAAATAAATCAACCTAGATGCGTGATCGATCCTAAAAGGATCCAAGGAAACGAACGTTCAACATGTCGATCTATTGTCCTAAACAGATCTGGAGCCATTAACGCATCGCGCAAGGTAAAAATGTTTCGGCAAGGGTGCGTTGCAAAAGCTTGGGGGAGGGGGTGATTCCGGCGTATGGAGTGGCGGAGGCGCGATTCCCGTAAAAGCTTTGGCAAGACGAGCGAGCACTCGCGTTGACGAGCGATCCTGAAAGGATCCAAGCTTGTAGCCGGGGGTTGAGCGCGAGCGACCACCCCGGTCACGACCACAACCTCTTCTATCCCGATGGGATTACAGAGTCATCTTGCATCCCGTCGGGATGCATACACCTTGGGACACACACCGGGGGTGTCGCTTGCGCTCAACCCCCGGCTAATGGCTCAAGTCCTTTCATGACAAACGAAACGAACGTTCGACATGTCGATCTGTTGTCCTCAACAAATCTGCAGCGATTGACGCATCGCGCAAGGTAAGAATGTTTCGGCAAGGGTGCGTTGCAAAAGCTTGGGGGAGGGGGTGATTCCGGCGTATGGAGTGGCGGAGGCGCGATTCCCGTAAAAGCTTTGGCAAGGCGAGCGATCCTGAAAGGATCCAAGCTTGTAGCCGGGGGTTGAGCGCGAGCGACACCCCCGGTCACGACCCACACCCTCTTCTATCCCGAAGGGATTACAGAGCCATCTTGCATCCCGTCGGGATGCATACACCTTGGGAAACACACCGGGGGTGTCGCTTGCGCTCAACCCCCGGCTAATGGCTCAAGTCCTTTCAGGACAAACGAAACGAACGTTCGACATGTCGATCTGTTGTCCTCAACAGATCTGCAGCGATTGACGCATCGCGCAAGGTAAGAACGTTTCGGCAACCGTGCGTTGCGGAAGCATTCCGAGGGAGAGGGGGATTGGTTGATAGAGAGGTGGTCTAGCGCGCAGAACGGTCGAGTACGAACGTTCGGCGTGTCGATCTGTTGTACTCAACAGATGAAGTCTTAAGGCCATTCGGGTTGGCGGAAGGCTTTTACCAAACGGCCGCCGTTTTGGCTGATCGCGTATCGCAATTCGTCGATCTCCTTGCGATGCTCTTCCATGTCCTGCAAGTCGATCGTCGGCGCCCTCAACTCTTCACCTGGATTGCTCTTCGTCACTTCAACAAGATGCTCGGTGGCATGCTCGAGCAGTTCCAGCTTCTTCCGAAGTAAAAACGTCTGCATCCGCTGATAAGGACGCAACTCGTAATGCCGCATCGCATATCCTACCTCGAGCTTGCGCGACCACTCTTCCAAAATCGGGATCCAATGCAACACCCGCTCGTAATCCTTGCTCGCAACTCCACTCAATAGCTCCACCCGCGCCAATCGCATCTCCTCGAGTACCTCCTCTGGCGCTGGATAGTATGCATAACACCCCACAATACTAAACGCAAAGAGACCGGCCACGCCCGTCATCCCCACCACCACAGGAGGAACGTCACGATCCAATCCTCCGCGAGCATGACTCTGTACCCGGCTAGGCAACGACTCCAAAAATCGGTCCATAGATGGCTTACAAGGTCCTCCTACCACCCAGCCTCCAACGGCCATCGCCGCCAAGATTCCAAGTCCCAGGGCATCAAATAACCCAATCGTCTTGCGAAACTCCTCTCGCAATCTCGCTATCCCGATCGGTTCGCCCGAATGGAGCGGGTTGGTGTAGATATCGAACGCATGCGTATGCCCCGCCGGCTCGACCCCCGGTGGAATCAATGGCCTCTCGATCGCATACGCACATCCCACAACGACTATCATCAGGACACCGAACCAAATGGCGGTCGAACGCCAGCTATAGTTTTTCCCAATCCAAACCAGCGTCGCGAGATTCATGCCAGTCCCCAGCAGTAGTAAACAGAATGCTGCACCTGGAGAATTACCGTGATCGAACATCATCCCCAGCTGACTCATCGTCAACATGGGAGGCGCATAGACTGGAATCGAAACGATCGCCATCATCAAGGGAGCCATGGGATCCAATTGCTCTACCGAGCTTTGCAGTGCTCCATGCGGCAAAACCGCACCCAACAAAAACAATCCGGAAATGGCAATCAACGCGTAAAGCCCCGACGGACCGAATAGCTCTCTCACCATGTGGATCGCACACGCCCCCAGTCGCCCTAACCCCACCGGGAGATCGGACTCATGGAGCTGAGGACTTTTCCAAGTCGTAAAGCGATCCCAAACCGTTCCCAAAATCGTAACCACCGCGAGCGATCCAAACGCGAATCCGAGAATGACAGATGGCCTCGACAGCGTTAACCCGTAAAGCAATGAAAGAGGGTTGAAAAGCGGAGCGGACAATGCAAATGCGGTTATCGCTCCCGGACGCAACCCCATCCGCTTCATCTCTCGCAAGATCGGAATCACTCCGATCGAACAAACCGGCAGGAGCATGCCGATCAACCAAGATTGAGCCAGCGAACGCAATCCGTCCCCGCCAAATAAACGCCTTGTACCCTCCGGCCCGACATAATACCGAAGCAACGCCGCAACAAAGAGTCCGACAACCAATGTGGTCGATGCCGCCGCGACTCCTTGGATCGCCCGAACGAGCCCACCTAGTATCACGATATCCATCCCTCAACCCTCGCCCTATGCTAGTCTCGAAATTTTCCTATCCATTCCATCTGCAATGCACTCCCAGCGCAGCACGCACGAATCGCTAATCACTGGCTGGAGACGGCTCAGGTGCATCCAATTGCTTTTTGATCTTGCGCAACTCTACATCGGACTCTCGAAGGAGCGTCGCCAAGCGGTCAAAGTCGTCTTGGTAGGCAACGATCTCCACATCGCTCTTCTCCAAATGTCGTCGAAGCGTTTCGCATGTCCGATAGATCGGTACCCACAACTCCTCCGGCAAATCGGTGTCGCCGGCTATTTCCGGAACCCACCCGACAATCTCGACCAATTCACTGCGGGTCTCGGTACCGCGATGCGTCGACTTTAACGCCTCAGTCCGCTGCTCGATCTTCGAAATGGCGTCTTGAAAGTCCGCGGGCCAATGGGCTGGAATCTCATGTTCCAACTCGTGAAGCGATTCCTTCTCTCCACCACATCCAATCCAGAGCACGAAGAGGCAGGGAAGCCAGCGCGCTTTCCGCGTGACGAACGTCTCAAAAAGATGGGTGTTCATCGGTAATCGGGAACCTTGGTCTTTGAAAGAATAGAATCGATAATCGAGTCGACCGGTTGACCGCGTGTAATCAAACGAACGCCCAAAACTGGATGCGCGACCGATTGAATATCATCGGGAACTACGAAATCTCGCCCTTGCAGGACAGCCCATGCCTTGGCAATTTGCTGCCAGATCAACATGCCACGTGGACTGACTCCGAGCCGAATGGCATCATGCTGCCGGGTCGCTTCAGACAACGTAACGAGATACTCCTGCAACTCGGTTGTGATGCGGCACTGGTCGACAACCCTTTGCAGATCGCGGAGGGATTGAATTGACAAGGGGCTATCAGGCAATGTGTGGTCGCGGTTCTTCGATTGATTGAGAATTGCAAGCTGAGCCGCACGATCGGGGTAGCCTATCTCTAGCTTCATCGCGAAACGATCGAGCTGGGCTTCAGGCAACGGATACGCCCCATGGCTATCGATCGGATTCTGCGTCGCAATCACAAAGAATGATTCGGCGAGAGATCTCGAAACGCCATCGATCGTGACTTGTCTTTCCGCCATCGCTTCGAATAACGAACTCTGGGTGCGCGGTGTGGTGCGATTGATTTCGTCAGCTAGCAGAATATCGGAGAAGACGGGACCGCTGTGAAACTCAAACTCGCGAGTCTTCTGATTGAAAAGATTGAATCCCGTCACGTCGCTCGGGAGCAAATCCGGTGTGCACTGGATACGAGCAAACCTCGCTCCGAAACATTCAGCGATCGCTTTCGCCAGCGTCGTCTTTCCTAAGCCAGGCAAATCATCCAGCAGCAAATGGCCGCCAGCTATCAAACACGCAATCACGAGCTCGATTTTTTCTTCTTTACCTAACAAGACATGATTCAATCGTGTCCGCAATCGGGACAATGCGATGCTCATATCCACAACCGTACCTTCAGTGATCGTCATCCCCTCATCATCCTATCGTTTTGCGAAATGCAGTTTGAATGCGTCGTGTCGTAAGCCGAGTCCAAAGGGTTTGCAGTGCCTGTCGCTCGTAGCGATCCATAGTCGACGCCCCGCCGAAGCAAATACGATCCGATGCTCGAAAGAACTGAGTGAGCGCACTGCCCAGGCCCTCTCTCATCGAACTCAATTCCCGAAAGTGGGCCTTCGGCACCGTCCCATGGCGACGAGGATGTCCTGCCAGCCAAGCTCGCGTATCCAAAAGCCAAGCCGTCCATTCGATGCGAGCACGATCTCGTAACAACGGAAGGAACGGTGATAAAACCAGAATTGCAGCCTCGAACACCATGCTTCGAGATACATAGATCAAAGAACCCAACAAACCCGTTGCCAACAGGCCGTACAGGATCCACCATCGGGCTTGATAGAGGCGGTACCGAAGGCTCGCTGTATACGAAGGCTCGTGGTAACCGGGGGTCGGTTCCAACGGAATCCAATAGCCATGCCCAGCGTGTATCTCGAGCCAAACATGGACATCGTTCGGCAGAATTGCAATGTCCTTCTCCGCTCCAAAAACGTTTTTGGAGCGAGCGTAGAAGCCCGTAACCAATCGCGTCTCATACCCCAAATGCTCGAGCATCAGAGCGGTCGCTGTCGGAAAAAGATAGCTTGGTCCATGACCATTTTTCAAGAACCGATCCAAGGCCGAGGAAGAGATGTCCGAGACGGATCCTTTTTCCGTCTCTGTCCCCAAACGGAAATTCTCTCGCACCCCCTGAACAACACCTTGCACCTGATTCCAGCCGCGAGGATTTCGGCCTGCGTAGCGATGCGCCAAGCGGTGGATCGTCGACTTGCATTCCACGGGGAGATAGGTATGGGAGCGTCCTGGTGCACAGTTCTCGAGAAGGTCTTCTACGCGTTCCAAGTCGATCCAGCTATGGATCAATCGGACAATCGTATAGTCCGGGACATGCTCTCGCCCGGGCATCGATAAGCAATCGTCCATGCCGTAATGAAAGAAGTCGGCTCGCGTGATATCGTCGATGCACCAAAGTTGTGTCCCTGATCGCGTAGGGATCACAGGAGAGCCGTAGCGTGTGAATCGGATCGCTTCGGGGACCGCGCCTACAAATGGACTGATGGAACTCTCCATCCTCTTGGTACCGGGTGCAAACCAAAGCTGACCATCGATCTCGACCTCCTTGGGCTCGACGCGGACTCCGTTGCGTTCGGTTGAAAGACTCGATTGCCAAACTTCCCCATCGAAGCGATCCAATCGTTCGACAGCTAGGTGGCTGTTCGCAGCCCCTTGCCAAAACATCACAGCATTGGATGCGATGTCTTCGGTTTTCGATCGTTGGTCGGGTACCTTTCGCTCGATGCTAAACTCACCACCCTTCGGGGATTGATTCGCTTCCGAAACATTCCCCTCTTGGTCTTGAATTTCGTTCGGGTTGAGTGCTTGTGTCTGTTCGACGCGATCCTTCTTTTTGACATCGCCGAATTCGTCGCTGAACAAATCAAAGAGACTGGGTTTGTCCGAATCCAAAAACAGATCGGTGTCGACTGCGCCGAAGGACGATGGGCGACTGCGGGCGGCGACCAGTTGATCTCCATTCCCTATTCCGCGCTGGGCTGAGGAGTCCTTTCCGCTCGTACCGCCACTAGTGGGCATGACCTCCGCTCGCAGCTTGCGAAGGACCGGAATACGATCAGCGATCAAGATCGCGCCCGTTCCGAAGGCGATGCAACCCAAGGATAGAAATGCCAGTCGCTGCCCCCAGCCGAATTGGATGTCGTAGGCTGCACTCTGTTCCACTTTCTCCCAATGGTTCGAGACCAACCACCACAAACAAACCGCTCCCCATGCGTAAGCAAACCAAGTTGTTGTAAGGTCGTCGCTGATAAACGTGGTGAACAGCGTTAGAAATCCGCTGCAAACGACCGAGAGCCCAAGCATTCGGGTTGTCGTGGCCATCAAACTACAAGCCACCGCACCCCATAACAAACTGCTCAACATCACAATCTCAATGC
Organism: Pirellula sp. SH-Sr6A; assembly: GCF_001610875.1. NCBI lineage: Bacteria > Pseudomonadati > Planctomycetota > Planctomycetia > Pirellulales > Pirellulaceae > Pirellula > Pirellula sp. SH-Sr6A. The sequence goes on from NZ_CP011272.1 coordinate 3,217,206, forward strand.
CATTCCCATAACCGAGTCCCCGCGCGACTGGGTCGACTACCCACGGCATCACGACAGCGAACGTGACAAGGGCAGTCACTCCCTTTCTGTACCATTGCCAATGCGAGTCGGTCGACTGCTTCGTATCCAGCGAAGCACTGCGACACCATTCCCCTTGCGAATAACGACTCGCCAGTTTCTTGCGAATCCATACCGCCACCGCCAGCAAGCTTCCTCCAAGCACGGACTCGAGCACCATAATCCATGGGCTCTCGTACTCCCAGCGGCGCAAGGCGAGTATCCATATCGCGATCAACGCCATCAGCACGACGCTGGCCCGACGCCCCTTTATTTGGTTTGATTGCAAGTCGCCGCGATCCTTGGATCGGCGTCGTACAAACTCCGTTTTGTTTGGCTTCGAGGAACCTTCTGCTCGCGACCCAAGCTCGCGATCTCCACTTGGGTGCAAAGTCTGGTCATGCTGAGCAAGATTCACGACTCACCTCCATCAGAATGTGGTTAAACTGGCTCGCAATATCTTCGTCCAGATGGATGGTGCGCGTCTGGAATGCATCGACCGAGCGAAGCCCGGCGCAGCCTTGTTCTATTCGCACGTGGACCTGATGCGCACTGAGCGGCAATCCGTCCTCTCCCACAGCCGTGATGTTCCATCGATTGGCAATGCCAGGCTGTGGCGGCTTGGGCGAACGCGAGCCTTCTTTCCCATCACTGTCATCCACCGGAATTTCCGCGAGGAGGTCGAGACACCTTTCTCGAGCGTGAGAGCCCGTCGCAATCGATCGTTGCATACCATCGATGAACAACCGAAAAGGAACGTGATGGGCGACCAAGACATCGACCAAGCTAGCTGCAATGCGAACTCGCCATGCTAAATTCTCACGCCGATCCTCCTTGCCCCCGAGCGATGGCCCTGTCTCGATTCGCAGCTCCAACGTTTCGCGTTGCGGTCCTCCCCGTTCGCACACGATCCATTGATCCATCCGAGCGGATTGAACCCAGTGAATGCTCTTGAGGGAATCGCCGTGTCGAAAATCCCGAACGCCCAAAAAGTCGCCCGACGTACTAACGCGCTGCCCGAATCCGGAATCTGCCCGCTTGTCGCCGGTGACCTCCACGTCCCCTTGGACCGGAATCGCCATCGGCCAAACCGTGACTGGCTGCACGTTTTGGATTTCTCTTCGAGCGGTCCAAATACCGAATGGGAAGGAGCATGCTACGCGAGGCGTTCCCTTCGGATACCTTCCTCGGTATTCCGGAACATAAGGCACGCGGTACGATGCCTTGCTCCAAGCGGGAACACGAGCCAGGCCGACACGGTTGGGAGACGTTGCCCCCTCCTCGATCGCGCCATCGCCCTCGTCCCATCCTTCGATCATCAACCCCATCACTGGCAAAGGGAGTCGATTGGTGATCTTCAAGATCAAACTGCTCGCATCCGCCTCGCGAACCTCGGTGCATTGAGGTGCTAATTCACAGCGAATCGATCGAGTCGCGATCCAGGGAAACCCGAGACCCAATATCAGAACGGCAACGAGCCCCATCGCAACCGTCCACCCGAGCGGGCTCAGAAAAGCACCGACGAGAACACTGCAAACGGTTGCGAGAACAAACCAGCCCACAGGCTCTTTGAGCCAGTACACGTATCGATTCAAGCCAGGGCAGAAATCGTAGTTCGCCCATTGAGACCAATCCCATCCTCGAAGCTTGCTCGCTCGCATCGCGATATACCCAGCCCCGCTTGGCCTCTTCTTACCCAGTCGAGGGGGAAGAACCATAGCGTTAGAAAAAACCATCGATCTGAAAAGTCCAGAGTACGATGCCCTAGCAGCCGAAGCGAGCGTCTCCTAGGCGTGCCAACAGTATGGTATGCACACTGGCAGGGCACCATCCACCGATGGACTCATGCTGGAAACAATCTTGAGAAGCGACTCGCGCGACCTAAGAGCAGGTGGCGATGGCGGGAGGGGCGCGCGTGCGGAGCAGAGAAAAGGAGAGACAATCGGCCGAGTCCGCACGGAAGTCGATCGTGAAGAGATAATTCGCAAAGCCATCCAATGCGATGGACGCCGCTACGACTTGGCTCTGGGCTTGATGCAAACAGATGGCACAAAGCCCGCAATCCTCCGATACCCCTGACCATCCATCGCCAAGTCTGTTGGCATCGGAGTCCGACCGCGACGGATGAAGGTTCTCGAACCGATGCTCGTGTGTCTCGGCACCTTTTCGATAGGGGGATTCGCGATGGCAGCAGCAGTGGTTCGCTGTCGTCTTACCCGAGCTAGCGCTAGCTTCGTGACAATCTCCATGGGAATCCGACGGAGCGCACGTGTTCCCTGCGCCTGGCGCATCGACGTGCGAGCAAGAACGATCGTGATGGTGCCAATGCGGCCCAATCGCAGAGGGTACTCCATAAATAAGGAGGACCAAGATCGTTAGAAAGCGGTTTGAAAACACAAACAAGGCCCTAGAAGATTCCGAATCGTCTCCGTTCCACTCTATTCGTCTTGGGAAGGGCCGTCAACGATGCAGTGGAAATCTTGTTGGTGAACTACGAGGGATCCTCGATCGAGTTCATCACCGCCCAGGTGGGCAAGTGATTATTCCAGCGATTGCTCACTCCCTTTACCCAGCCCATGGGGCAATTCCGCCAGCGGGCCACCCGCCATCCGTCTCCTTCGGCCTCCACCCGCCTCGCGACAGAGCCAGCGCCAGCATCCAGGTCGGGCGAGTCACCTCGAAGCGGAACCACTTCCCCTCGCAGATAGACGCTTGCCCGGTCCGAATCTAGCTCGACCCATTGTTTTGGCTGGAACCAGGTGGGACGCAACATGGCCAAGGCATGCGAGGGTAACCAACGCGTCCCTTTTCGAAACGCGGCGGTCATCGGTGTTCCCAACCAATGAAAACGGTCCAGCAGTCGCCAAACATCAGGAGAAGCCAACGACAGCTCGCCATTCCAAAGCCGAAACTCCAAGTCTCCCGATAGGTCTCCCACAGGGGCGATGGACTGAAGCAGGTCGCGCTCTTCCTTGGGATGACCTCGAAGCCCCTTACCTTTGGCAAATCGCTTTCCTCCGCCGCTGCTCCCCTCCTCCTCCCATTCCGGTGCGGAGTCTTTCAATACTAGCCCACCTGCAAAGCCTCCTGCGCATCGGTCGCGGTGGGGCCAGAGGCGATAGCACCCCTTCGCGAGAGGAGATTGCCACGCACCAAGCCCTTGCGATTCGATCGGTTCGAATCTGTCTGGCCAGTTCGTTGCCAGTCTTGAAATCTGCTCTTCGTCTTCCTCTAGGGCAAAGGTGCAAGTCGAGTAGATCAACCTCCCCCCGGGTTTCAACATACGGACCGCAGCATCGAGGATTCGGTTTTGACGCTTGGCACTATGTAGGATTTGTTTTTGCGACCAAGCGCTTTCGTCTCGTTTGTCGCGCGCGACCAGCATCTGTCCGCTGCAAGGGGCGTCGACAAGGACAGCATCGAAGCGCCCCGACAAGGCCTGGGACAGATCCTCGGGATCTTGATTGGCGACGATGTAGTTGGCGTGTCCCGTTCGAGCCAGCATGTAGTGGAGTGAATCCAGCCTGCTGCGTATTGTCTCATTGGCGACGAGCACGCCGATCCCCTGCATCGCTTCGAGAATCGCGGATGCCTTCCCACCCGGTGCGGCACAAAGATCCAAAATCCATTCGCCGGGTTTGGGATCGAGCAGGGCGACGGGCAAAAGGGAGCCAGCGTCTTGGATGTAATAGTCCGCGATGCCGTAATTCAAAAAGGTCGCGGGTCGCATTTGGGAGTCGCGGAGCCATCGGCCACGTGCGTACCAAGGGACTGGTTCGGTCTCGAACGGTAGTCCTTCCCCGATTCGGTCATCGCGTACTCGAATCGCGCGCGACGGACAGAGTTGCCGAGCGCTATGAAACAATTCGTGCTCGCCCTGGGGGAGCACTGGGGCCAATTCGATCAAGTTCCCGTTCCCGAGGGGAGTGGAATAGCTGCTTTCGGCTTCGCTTCGGACTTCACTTCCGGCTTAGCTTCTTGCTTTTCTCGCCAAGGTTTCTTGTCGCGGTAACTCTTCAGCTCTTCCTCCAGTTGCTCAAGCTGTTCGTTCCCATCTTTGCGCCCGAGTTCGACTGCTTTCTCGGAGAACTCGATCGCCTTTTCGAAGTTGCCTTGTTCGGCGTAGGCTGCAGCTAGGGTGCTGAGGATGTGAGCTTGGCTGTACTTGGTGAGCTCGCAGGCTTGGAGGCCGAGTTCGAGCGATCGGTTGCCATCGCGTACGTCGTCGAGAGGGCTGGTTGCGAGAAGCCAGGACAGATTGTTGAGCAATGAAGAACGAATTTCGCTGCTCACCGCCTCGGGCATCAGATTGAGGGCCTTTTCGTAGGCGATCACGGCGTCCGCATGCTCACCTTGGCTCAATAGAATCTCCCCTTGCAACCGATGAGCTTGCCAGTTGGCATCGTTAGCCTGAATGACTTGATCCAGGATGCGGAGGGCTTGGCTGTGTCGGTTGCTTTGCCAAAAGACCAAACCAAGTTTCATGAGCAACTCTTCGCGTTGCGGCGTCCCGGCAGGAACGCGCGCGATCAAGGATCGGTAGTCGCTTATCGCAGCGTCAAACTCTTCCGTCGCAGCAGCGATGTCGGCGCGAAGCAGAATCGCATCCGCATTTTGCTCGTCGAGGTCCAAGATCGCTTGGATGTCTTTTTTCGCCCCCTCCATGTTGTCCATTTCCACCGACAATCGAGCCCGCAGGAGCATCGACGGAATATTGTCTTTGGCAAGTTCCAGAGATGCGTCGAGATCCGCTTTGGCAAGCTCTTTATTTCCCGCGACTTGATGGAGCAGCGATCGCTGTCGGAGCAATCCCGCTTTCACTTCATCGCTGGTGCTCTGGTCGATGGATTGCGTGCTGAATGCCATCGCCTCCTCGGACTTGCCAAGTCTCAGAAGGACGCTGATCTTGCTTAGCAAAAACTCCAAAGCATCGGGGTTGTACTCCAAAGCCATATCGAGAACAGCGAGGAGTCTGTCGAACTTTTGTTGGCTTTCCAACAGTGCAAGGAGTTGTTTGACGATGTTGGGGTCGGCAGGATTGGTTTCGACTGCCTTTTCCATATCGGCAACTTGCGACGCGGGCTCATCCTGAAGGGTTGCGCGAGTGATATAGAGTTTGGCTAGATTCTCGCGAAACGCGGCGCTCTTGGCGTTCCGTTCCAATCGGGGCTCCATTTCGGCGATCCCGGCATTGATCACATCCAGTGCCTCACCAAATTCTTGGCGATCGCGAAGGATCGCTACCTTGATCAAGTACGATTCTACTAACCCGGGATCCAGTTCGATGGAGCGAGTAAGATCGTCGAGAAGCTCTCCAAGCAATTTGCTCACGGTCGCGCGATTGCGTGGGCCCTGCATCAATTGACGCATCGAAATTTCAACGCGTTGCTTGTAGGCGGATGCGAGGAATACCTTGGCAGATTCTTCGCTGCCAGCGCTCAATCCCTTTTTGATCGCCGAGTCGATCAGTTCGATGACTTCGTTCAATTGTTCCAATGTTTGAACGTTGAGACGAAGTTGGATGGCTTTATCAAAATCCGCCTCCCCTGGCTTTTGCTCGGGAATGACGACTTGCGGTGGCTTTTTCGTTTCCGTTTCCTGGCCGATCACCGTGGCGTGCGACGAGAGCAGCATGGCTGGCGGGAACCACAGGCCGATTGCTAGAAGGGCCGCGAATCGCGTGCGCGCAATCGGACGAGACGTGATTGCATCGGGAATGGTTCGGAGGGATCGTTGCATGGTGGGTCTATCTCTAGCGATTCGATTGTTCGATCGAGCGGAGGGGGACGATGCCGTGGTCATCTTTCACTGGTTTGTATTGTACTGGTTCGGCACCTGGCAGTCCTAGCTCGATTCCATCACTCTTCGGCAAAACTACGAGGGACCTTGGACATCGGATCGGGCCATTGGCAAACCCAGTGCCCACCTGCTTCCATCCAAACCTCGATTCGTCTAGCTGATGCGAGTCGGCGCGGTTCGTTGTAGAAATAAGTCCAGGTCATCACCGTTTGGGAAGGAGGTTCGCAACCCGCACCGGAAGAGGCAGGGTCTGCGAGGGTCTCTACCTGGATCACTCGCCGAACGTACTCCCCCATGTTCTTGACCGGATCGAACCCCTCGATCCGATCGAGTACAACCAAAGTCTCCTGCAGATCCTCGGGATGGAATCGCCAGACTTCCCCCAGCACCAAATTGTCGCCCTCCACCAAGCCCGGATAGGACCCCAGATCGTAGAGTGTCCCAACGGCGATAGCGGGGGTGATGGAAATCGCAGGTCGAGGCCAAAGACTTCCCCGCAATTGCTCCCGTTTCAAGGTGCCATAGACGAAGATCGCAAGGGGTTCCGCTTCCTCATAGGGTCTTGGGTCCATCATGGTTTTGCGTCGATCTCCTCCAGCGTCCAACAACTGACCTCGTCTTCTAAAACAACAACCATTCGCAGCTTCTCGCCATCCGCTAAAAGAGTCGCGCCATAGACTCTTTTCCCGAACGACATCTGGTCGGGGATAGCATCGACCGACTGCAAGTGCAGGACGCGATTGGGGGCGGTCGCGAGCCAGTAGAATTTGCTTTGACTCGTCTGCGTCGCGGCCAGGAGTTTGCATTGTTCAGGGCGCACCGAGAGAACTTGCCGAAACAACGGCTGATATTGTCGGTTCATCAATACGGCTCCGGTCTCGCCACTCGGCATTTTCTCCAACCCTACTAAATAGGATTCGGAGGCCCCCTGGCCCCACACCCAGTTCCCCACTTCTGGCATGAAAGCCAACTCATCGGTCTCAACTCCTGCGATAGCGCCCACGCTGGACTCGGATGTTTGGGCAAGGGTTGGAATGTCTTGAACCGTTCGATCCGACCATGTCGTTTTCCACGATGCAAAAACCCCTTTGGCATCAATCTTGGGAACTACTCCGACGATCGATGAAGTAGGAGAATTGGAAGTCGATCGCGAGATATCGAGCTTCGTCGTCGCCGGATTGAGCTGCAAGAAGCGTTGGCGGTCTGTGATGATGCACAAGATCGGCACCCCTTCTTTGCATGCCCAAGCGGCTCCGATAGCCGACTCGCCGGCTTCCAAGGGGATCTGTGCCGCATCGGTCGGAGTCCAACTCGGAGTCGAACTCACGGGCGAAACACAATACCAGAACCTGGGCAGTCCTTCGGGGATGATCGCGACGTAATGATGGGTCCATGGGTCCGGCAGGACATGAATTCTCTTGGCATCGGTCGCTTGCGCAATCGCAACGCTGGAGATCATCGTTTTCTTTCCAGCTTGATCCACGCTCCAAATCTTTCCTTGGTCATCCAGCAAGGTAGCCAGTCGAAAAGCGTTGTCCTTTTTTTCGAACAAGGACTCCGCGCGCAGGTACGAGGAGATCGATTGATTGGGAAACCATTCGCCCGCCGCCGAAACGGTCGAATGCTCCAACTCGGTGCGCCAATCCAGCGCGATTCTATGGAAGCTCAAGGGGAAGGGAGCGATCTCCTGATGCTCGGGCTTCATCTTGGCAATTTGCTCTTTGTCCAAAACATTGCGATGCAGACGAGAGGCATACCTAGCTTCATCATCCACTGCGACTTTCAAGAATCGCTTGGCTATATCCTCACCTTCTTGGACCGCTTGAACCTTGCTGAGCAACATTGCGAAATCGGTGACAGGATCGATCGATTGGATCGACCCGTCCGGTCCGAGGATCACGCTGGTCAGGTAGTTCGTAACTCCGCATTGCCCACCCAATTCCCCGTTGGACTCAATCGCGACGGGCAAATCGCAATTCCACGATTTCATGGTAACCGCCATCCGATCCGCTGATTTATCGGAAACCAAGCAAACCTCGCAGAACGCCGAGAGCCCTCGTTCTTGAAGACTCTTTTGAAACCGATAGACGTCATCGACAAACGCGCGGCTCGTCTCGCTGTCATCGATCCAGTGCAGTACCGTTACCCTCTTTCCTCTCGCGGTCGTGTCCAACACATCTTGGTTGGCCGGTCCTCGAAGCAACACTGGTTTCGGCTTTGTCCCGAGTTCTTTGGGAATATTGCGCAGGGGAGGATCGACAAAGCGGCGCACCAGCAAATCGGAATCGCTTTCGGGCAACGTCCATCCACTCCAATCGATGGCATGGTTGATCCTCGCATTCACCAAATCGATCGAAAACTGGCACTTGGATCTGTCCACACTCTCCGGAAGGGGCTGTGGGAGTGGAAAGACCGATTCGATCGGCATCTCCACACGCAGGATCAAGTTCCGTTTCGCGTCGATCCACAGCACAAAGGGGCTCTTCTCCAAAAGAACTTCGACTCGTGTGCATAGAACGCTATCGAACGTGTCATCCTCCAGCTTTCGAAACTCCCCTTGATCAAGCCAGTCCTGCAAAGGAGTTCCAGCGAGAAGCAGCTCGATTGTGATAGGGATTCCCCAAACCCTGCGATGGAGGAGGACCCCTAGATGATCGTCGAGCAACCAACTCCAGGTGATGCGATCTGGCAAAGGGCGAACAACTCGCTGATTCTCAAAGGGTTTGAACTCGGCGTCGCCTGCGATGGACTCAAACGTTTGTGGTTTCCAACTCGATCGCAACTGGGGTGTCCAGAGCGCGAGCTTCCGCGGTCGCTCGAAAGCAACGGCGAGAGGCCTGGTCTGAACCAGCGGCTTGTCGGGATAAGGAATGGAAAGCTGAAGCACTCCTTCGTCCTCATACGACTTCAACGTTTGGTAGGTCGCGATGCACTGTTCGAGCAATCCCTTCAATGCAACGGAGTCGGCAGATGTAGTCGCGGAAGGGGGAGTCGATGGCGAAGCGGAGGAACCGGCAGGGATTGGGGACGCCGACGTACCGCCGTCGCTAGGCACCGATGCGTCCCCGTCGCCCGTCTTGGAATCCAAACCACTCGCTGCACCGGAGTTCTCGTCGATCTTCTCGGCATTCGCATCGCTGGGATTCTTCGACGCGGAATTGGGAGAACACCCGACCCAACCGATCACAAGAATCAGCACGAGAAGTCGATAGATCGCTGGCTTTCGTTCGTAGCATCGACTCAGGTTTAACAACATGGAGGTATCATCCAACGAGGAGGAATAGAAATCTGTTTCAATGTCTACCGGAAGGCGGCGTCCCCGGATCCAATTCGCTCGAGGGGAATCGTTCTTCGTCGTTCATGGCTTCTGTAGTACTATACTTCGGCACATGATTAGCGTCGTCTCATACGATCGGCATGGCGGGAAGCTACTCTTTCAGCTTCTCAAGCCTTCCTTGTGCACGTTCGACGAGGGAAAGCATTTCTTTGTTCCCGTTGTACAAACTCACGATTCCTTCCCAAATCTGCTTGGCGCTGAGCAGATCCCCGCTGCCATATTTCTTGTCCGCTTCGTTTAGCTTTTCTTGTAGGAAGCGACGAAGTTCGTCGGCATCGGGCGGGCTGCTTTCGATCTTCTCGATCTGTCGTCTTGCCAGATTCACAAAAGGACGCTCTTTCTCCTCATTCTTGAGAAGACTGACGATCGCTTTGTATTTGTCGAGCGCGGTGACGCGATCCCCGAATTGCTCGAAGCGATTTGCTTCGACAAATTTTCGTTCCCCTTCGCTCGAGGGCTCCCGCCCGAACCTTCGATTGCTTTGCATCTTTTGCTCGGCGTTGACCATTTCGATTTCGATCAACCTCTCTTCGGCCCATGTCGCCGACTCGCTCTCTGGAAACCGTTCTATCAACGGGATTAAGTAGCGATCGCGCGCTTCGTTGAGAGACCCCACGTCTTCTTGAGCCAGGAAGAGTTCCGCCCGATAGCGAAGCGTCTTTTCGCTGAGGGGCATGAGGAAGTAGCCGATGGTTGCGACGATGAATAACAAGATCCCAACCAGGACGAGAGGTCTTTCCAGCATCGCCGGAGAGTCGTCGTATTCCTCGTCGCGTTTCGAACGCTTTTTTTTCTTCTTGCGTCCCAAGATCTTTTCCGCTTCGTCCTTGTCGACGTTCATTTGCAGCGGACTGAAGCCTGAAACAGCATGTTGCACCACAGCGACCCCGGACGTGGCACGCTTTTGCGCCTCGCGGAGGGCGAGGGACGTGGCCGTGGCGGAATAGGGACGTTTGAGTGGATCTTTGTGCATCAGTTGCTCGACGATGGCGCTAAGCCAGACCGGACAATCGAAGACTTGAGCTGCCACCGGCTCGACGTCTTGCACCAAGATCGCTTGTCGAACCATCCCGGCATTCGCCCCTGCGAAGGGAGGTCTGCCTGTGAGCGCATGGTAGAGGGTTGCACCGAGGGAATACAAATCGCAAGCGACCTCGAGCTTCCCTTTTCCTTCGACTTGTTCGGGGGATTGGTAGGCCAAGTCCTCAGGGCGAGGAGGGTGGGTCGCTGCAGGTCCTTGCCAAATCTCGTTCAGTTTGGCGACTTCTCCGCCCAGCGTCAGGAGCACTTTATCGGGACGGATACGTCCATGGATCCAACCTGCTTCGTGGGCGCGCTGAAGAGCTTCGCAAAGTTGCAGTCCGTAATCGAGAACCGTTTCCCAAGGCAATCGTTCGCGTCGTTCGAGGGCGTGATCGAGCGATTCACCTTCGACCAACTCGTAAACCAGATACGCATCCTTGGCGTCGAAGCCCCCTCCGTAGCAACGGACGACACCCGGATGTTTGAGTGTTTTGATCTTTTCGAGGTTGGCGGCGAACTCCTGTTTGCTCTCCGGCGTCATGCCCATCGGCATAGGGAAGACGCGAACGGCCACTTGCGAACGCTGCTGCACGTGGATCGCGCGATAGATATGGCTGTTCGGGCCCCCCAGCGGTGCCTCCAATGCCAAAGGACCGATGCGCGATCGCGTCACGTCAGTCGCCTCCCGTGCATTGACCAGCGAATTTCAATCCGTTGATCACGCAATCCTTTACCGCCTCGACATCCACCTTCGTGATGACCTCCATCCCGCGATGCTTCACCGCGTAGGGACGCCGGTCGATGATCGTTGCCCCGCGTGTCAGTTCCCCCAACTCTTCGACCTCGACCGAGTACTCTTCCGAACCGAATAGCATGGGCTCGACCAAGTAAGCGACTCCGAGCACGGCGTTGAGCGCGATCGTCTCTTGGGCTCGATGTTGACGATAGCTTCGGAACAAGTGCGGAATCATGGCATGAAGCAGTCCCCCTGCCCGCGTGTACTTGGGGGGTAGGCAATCCAGAAAATTGAAATCGAAAGTGACTTGATGAGCGATTTCGAGCGGAATCAAAGTCTTCGTGGTCGGAGAGCGGAAGATGGTAGATGCGCTCGTCGGATCGAAGTGCATATTGAACTCTGCAGCGGCCGTGACATCGCCGATGCCGTTGGTCGCTCCCCCCACCATAATCACTTTATCGACCTGCTCGACGATCGACGGATCTCGCGCGAAGGCGCGGGCCAGTCCTGTGAGGGGCCCCAAGCAAAGGACGCTTACGTTCTCGGGATCGGCTTTGATTCGGTCTGCGAGCAGCTTCTCGCTGTTCATCAAGTGCTGGCGTTGGACAGGAGAGAATCCGATGTTCCCCACTCCGTCTTCACCGTGAAGAAATCGATTGTCCGACACGGGTGCATCCTCGGGATCGGTCCCTCCACCTACCCGGGGTAGCCGCGGAGGATCCAGCCGCTCTAGGAGCCCCAACACATTCTGCGTGCAACGATCCGATTCGACGGTTCCGCCGCATGTCGTGATCGCGACAACGTCCAGACGCGGGTCGAACAGGGCCATGATGAGCGCAATGGCGTCGTCGATCCCTGGGTCACAATCGATGATTACTTTTCTTGCCATGCTGGACAAAAGCCGTTCGAGGAATTCAACTCGTACCGTTACGCAAACCTAATGTTTTACGTGACTTAGCCGTCAGTTACTAGCCGATTCCCTTACCTGCATCCCATCAATGCTCGAAGATTACTTGGAAATCGTTCGCAGAAAGTCGGATTTGACCGCGGATCAGATGCAACTCGTGATCACGTGGATGCTGGCCGGCCGCGTCGAGGACGATCTGATTCGACAATTGCTCCTGGCGTTGCGGGAGAAAGGGGAAGCGGTGAGCGAGTTGGTCGGAGCCGCCCGAGCCATGCGAATGATGATGACGCCGATCCGCACCCAACGAACGGATCTAGTCGACACGTGCGGCACCGGCGGTGATGGGGCTCGGACCTTCAATATCTCGACCGCTACGGCGATCGTCGCGGCTGCGGCAGGGGCCTCGATCGCCAAACACGGCAACAGAAAGATCACCAGCGCAACCGGTTCCGCCGACGTGCTCAGCGAACTCGGAGTCCATATCGACGCGCCGCGAGAAACCGTCGAACGATGCTTGGAATCGCTCGGCCTCTGCTTCTGCTTCGCTCCCAAATTGCATCCGGCGATGAAACACGTATCGGAAGTTCGCAAGTCGCTCGGTGTCCCCACCTTGTTCAATTACTTGGGCCCCCTCTGCAATCCCGCCAGCGCCCCGTTCCAGATCATCGGAGTCGGCAAAGAAGACCTTCAGACCAAAATCGCCGCCGCTCTCCTACAACTCCCCGTTCGAGCCGCCATCGTGGTTCGGGGGGAGGATGGGATGGATGAAGTCACCCTGAGCGCGCCGACTCAGGTGCAACATATTGCTTACGGAATGCTCACCCAAACAACTTGGACACCTCAATCCTTCGGGCTGAACCCAATCCGTGTCGACGACTTGATAGTCGATGGCCCGAAGGAAAGCGCCGATGCGATTCGAGGAATATTGCGAGGTGAGAAAGGGCCTAAGCGGGATATTGTTGTCGCCAATACAGCAGCGACCCTCTGGGTGAGCGAACATACGCACTCCCTCGTCGATGGGGTCGCCAAAGCGCAGCACGCGATCGATTCAGGCAAAGCGGCCAGCGTACTGCGCGAGCTTTCTCAACTCTCCCACCAAGAGCCTGCTTAATCCAGGACTCGGTATTCCCACTCTTTCACTTCGACTACCGATTGAAAGGCGCAATAACCGAGGGGACGCGAAGGCATCACTTCGGCGCGAACGGAGAAACTCTTTCCTTCGCGATCCACGCTAACAACCTCTTCGTCATCGATCCACGCCTTCAAGACCTTGTTGTCCACTCGAATACGAAACGAATACCACTTTCCATTTTTAAAATCTCGGAAGCTGGAAGTTTCGTTTTCCGAAGCGTCGTTTCCATTGATACTGCTGATCCCGACCAGACCACCTCCCCATCCCCCGCAAATGAACGAGCAATGGTCCTTGCCAATGGGGAACGTGACGCCCGCAAAGAAGTCGGTTCCATCGGCACGCTTCGCCTTCCATCGCATCTCGTAGCGATCGGTTGGCAAATCCTTCTTCTTGGTGTGGACGCCGGTAAGGGGATCTCCTCGGCCCAATGTCAAAACACCCTCCTTGATCTCGACCGATCCTTCACCGCCGAAGTTCGTGGACTCCCAGCCTTCGAGGGAATTCTTTTCGAAGAGCGGGAGCCATTTCGCTTCCTTCTTGGCAGCGGGAGCGTCTTCAAGCTCGATTTGCGCGGTCACCGCTGCTTTCTGGGGTTTGGTAGGTGGAGCTGATTTGTCCTGTCCCACCCCATCTGTCGCCATGGCACAGAGGTTCGCGAGGGAAAGGGATGCGATGATGCTGGCTGCTCGTATACTTTTCATGAGGAAATGGTCCTTGTTCAAGTGAGGAATCCCCAACAGGATACACAAACAGGATACACAGAGGAGCGCCCCGATGGACAGCATTCCCATTGTGAAAAGTTGACATAAAGGTTCGGTCGCGCGCGCACCCAACCGCTAGGCACAAACACTCTCTGCTTTGGGCACTACCGGTTTCTCAGTGCTTTAACCGTTCTTGCGAACCACGAGTTGCTGATCCTTGGTAGCCACCACGACCACTGCCGTATCTTCGTCGATCCATCCTTCTTCGCATACAACGTTCCACATCCGATCACCGACCATCGCTCTTCCATAAGGGTTGCATCGCGTGGTTGTCGTTCCCTGCCATCCGACGAAAGCTCGGACTTCCTCTTCGACCTCTTGCTTCTTCTCGCGATCGACATGCTTGGTGGGAGGGGGCAATACCATCCAACGAACAAAAGGGGAATTCGCAATCTGCTTTCGAAAGAGAATGGCTAGTGCCAACAGAGAGAAGGTAACGAGCCCGATCTGACCAAAGCCTTGCACCAAACGACCTCGCTGATAGTCATTGGTCGGCCACACAAACGTTTGTCCCGCCAAGACCAAACCGATGGCCAACATGCCGAGCCCGGTCACTCCAAAGACACCGAATCCCGGCAACAAAAAGATCTCGACCAGCAAGCAGACGACTCCGCCGAGGATCAACATCACCTCCAGCCACTCGACAGTCCCATCTAAAAACCGGAGCCAGAAGAAGAGCCCAAAACAGATCGCGGCGAGAATACCCGGGAATCCCACTCCGGGTGATCCCAACTCCGCGCTCAGCGCCGTGATGCCGATCGCGAAAAGCAAAAAGGAAATCCATAACTGGCTCGCTAGCCAATCGATGAACTGTTCTGTCGCATTGGTCTTCAGCGGCACCGGCAATGTCTCCACACCGTACCGGTTCCCCAGTTGTTCGATCGACAGAGAACTATCGACGACCAATCGCAGCTCCCTGGCTTCCTCGAACGTCAATCCACCTTCGAACGACACCGGATCGCCTTGGGTCCACTGCGCCACCTGGGGGTCGTCCACCAACCATTCCGGGCTGTTCCATTGCGAACGGCCATCGAACGCGGTGTACTCAAATATAGGAATCTCGCTGGAAAGGCACCCGAGCAATTCACCAACACTGCGACCGCTCGATCGCGCCAACGATTCGATTGAAGCCCTTTGCTCCCAGCATTGTTCGGGAGAAATCGAAGCTTCACCGGGTCCACCCAATACCGCGTTGGGATGCATGAACAACGCATTGCACGCGAGGGCTACCAGCGCCGCATCGCCACGCGCCGCATTCCGGATGTAGCAGATTACCTCCGCCTGCGTTGGAGGTATCTCAGCCAAGTAATGCGCCAGACGCAGGCTCTCACCTAAATTGCCTCCCGGCGTATCGAGTTCGATCAGCACCAGATTCGCCTTGCCATCGGCGAGCCCCTGCTCGAGAGCTCGCAACATGCGATCCACGTGGCGCGGACTGAGAATGCCCGATAATTGCGTTCGAACGACTACTCTTGGGCCGTCAAACGTCGGTTGCTCGATCGGTGGCTTCGTCAATCGTAGGGCGATCGCCAATTGCTCGCGGTCGCTGGCCGCGTAAGCGATCCACCGCCAACTGCGTAGCTCTTGCCCACGGAACCATCCGAGTTGATTGTTCGGAACCAACTGCTCCTCTTTCCATTCGCCGGCCTTTCTCTCGCGGTCCGCTAGTTGCGAGGCAGTGACGTACTCGATCTTTCCATCGGTATGGTCGATGCGAGTGAGGGGCTCCGTCGGATCGAGCATGGAGAGGACCGCCGCGGCGGGAATGACGTTACCTCGACGGCTTGCGATATCGAGATAGGCTTGGCGAACCGTCGTATCGAGCGTCACCTCTTCGATTCCCGCTTGCCCGAACTCGGCGTCCAAGGGCATGGCGATCTCCTCGCACCCCAGAGCGATCAATACCGCGTGTCCAGCGATCGACTCGGGAAGAAATGCAACGGTTTGGAGACGAGCCCCGCGCGGCCCTGCCAACCACCGAGCGACCGACAACGCACGCTCGAACGGCGTTCCACGCCCCAAGACTGACTCGTCTCCTCCTGCCGTTGATGCCGAGGCGGCGCGCTTGAACTCGAGTACGACGATCTGCCGATCGGCTCCAGTCGGTCGGTTCGCCAAGCTTTCCAAGGAGGAAAGGAGTCGCTGTTCCGCTCCCGCGTCGAGCGGGAGTTCCACCGATACCAACGCTGCCGTCCGACCGTCGACCGCCTCGCCGGCTCCTTGCCAACCCAACGCCTTAGCGTTGGAGAACCATCCAGAAAGCCAGGTCAGCAGGATCACCAGGCAGGCGGCGGAGACATTCCAGAGCCGGTATCCCGCCGTCGATCGAGCGCGCGAAGGAAAAGGGAGGATGGAAAAGATGGGTTCGACAGTTCGTCTGCTGGGGGCTTCGTTTTCCATGATTTCCAAAAAATAAAAGTTTTCCTCCGAACCAAACCTACGATACCATAGTCTGATCCCGCACACGGCCGTCAAGCCGTGGCGACAGGTGACCTGTAAACAAGTGATTTTTGGTCACCTTTTTTGTTTCGAGGAATCTCTCAAAGTGCGTCAAACGACGACGGGAGGATGTCATGCGTCAAGTGAATATTGCTCAACGATGTGTCAATGCAGTCGCCGTAGTGCGAGATTGCGCGTTGGTAGCAGTGGTCAACGCATCGCTCCTCTTGCGTCATCTCCATACACGCACGCTTGGTACGACGAGTAAATCGATAGGGCTAGAACGCCCCGAGTTTTACTCTTGGGGCTCCGGGTGGCGGATGCGCTCTGGCATGCAATTGCAGCCGGTCCATCAGCCAGTTCCCAATCCGACCCCTAGAAACCGCTCTCGGTAGAGCGGTTTACAGAATGCCAGCAATCGATCGCCAGAGCTGAGCATTCTTCACCGTACCCAACGGCGACACCGCGAGAAGCCAACGGCTCGTAGCACCTTTTTCGGCAGCCCCGTTGTTTTGGCCAGCGTCCAAAGCAGCGGCAACCTAACCGATTCCCGCTTCGATCCCGTTCCGCTTGGATAGAGCCATCCCCAGGACGTCGACGGATTCGTTTCCGCATCGTTTTAGGAATGGATTCCCTGAGCGCTAGGTCTCTCTCGCGGCCACCCCATAAGCACTCCTTTTCGCTTCGATCGCTGAAGATCCCTTCGCATCGCGAGCTCGAAAAGGCCATTAGAGAGATTCCAATCGATGTCTATCGCTGAATGTGATTTCGAACCAACCACTTGCACTATCCGAGACTTGGTACAGGCTGCCCAATGCGGCGACCGCGATGCCATGGACCAACTCTACAGCCGATTCCAACAGCACATCCTGTCGATCGCTTACAAGCGACTTGGAAACTGGGATGAAGCTCAAGAATTGTGCCAAGACGTTTTCATCCAAGCCTTCCGTCGGATCGACCAACTGCAAACCCCAGAGGCCTTCGCCGGATGGCTTCGACAAATCGTGCACCGAATGGCTATCAACCGATTGACCCGGCGCCCCAAACCGACGGCGATCGACCATGAAGTCCTGGAGGCAACGTTGTCCGATGATCGAGAACCTATCGACGCCGTGCTATCCAACGAACGAACCACCCAGGTTCACGTCGGATTGGACCGATTGGGAGAACTGGATCGAGCGACCTTGATCGCGTTCTACCTGGACGGCCAAAGCCTCGTGCAAATGGCCGATTCGTTCGATGCCCCCGTGGGCACGATCAAGCGTCGATTGCACGTCGCTCGAAAGCGATTGGCGAAAGAGTGCGGTTTGCTGATGGGTGCATAACCCAACGCTGGACTCGATAACCAATCGGGACAAAGCTTGCAAATTTCCGGCTTGGGTGGTGGATCGAAGACCACCCAAGCGGTTATCCTGAAGAAGGTGAACACCTGGGTCAGCGATACGCTGGTCCCAACACTTTCTCAAAGGCGATTGCGATGATTCTTTCGGGCCAAGAAATTCGTAACCGGCTAGGCAGCGATATTCGGATTACTCCATTCGAGGAGGACTGTCTCAATCCGAACAGCTACAACCTTTCGCTGCACCATGAACTGCTGGTCTACGAAGAGGTGGTCCTCGATGCCAAACAACCCAACCGCTTCCGTCGGATCGCTATCCCCGACGAAGGGATCATTCTCAGTCCTGGACAGATCTATTTAGGTCGGACCATTGAGCACACCGAAACCCACAACTTGGTGCCGATGATCGAAGGTCGCAGCTCGATCGCGAGACTAGGACTCTTCGTCCATTGCTCGTCCGGGTTCGGCGATGCCGGCTTCTGCGGCCACTGGACCATTGAGATGTTCGCAGTCCAACCCGTTCGTATCTACGCGGGACTTCGCATCTGCCAAATCTTCTTCCATGAAGTCACCGGACAGATTCGCGAATACTGCAGCGAAAAGTACCAGCATAATCACGACGTTCAGCCAAGCCTGCTGTACAAGGAGTTCAAACACTCCCGCCCCAGCGAACAACTGGAATTCAGCTTCGAGTCGCTCGCATCCAAATGCTGCTCATCCGCCTCGGAACATCAGCGTGAAGAAACCGTGCAACTCGCGCAGGCCACGGTCTAGAGACTCAAAGGCATTGCATCTCCTCTGTGGAGCATTCGAATCGCTTAGGCCTTTGACCGTGCCGCAATTTATTTTGCGGACGTCAGATGGACCTTTTCCTCCGAGGCAGGCTGCGCCTCCACGATCCGGATGCTGTGGGAACGCCGGTCGGTGCGGTAGTACTCGAATCGGTTGGAATAGGGCTGATCCTCCGGGCGATGCAAAACCCGTTTGTCGATCCCCCACTTGCTCTCGGCGATGACGGTACCGTCTACCAATACCGCTTGCACCAGCGCCGTGTGCAAGATCTTTCCGGTCACATCCCGGTAAATAACTACGTCGTTCGATTGGGGTGCGGTCACCACGCGATATTGGTTCGAACGCAAAATCGTTTCCACGCCGGTCCCTCGAAGCAGAAACTTTCCGTTCGTGAAAACCCAACCATGGCAATTGGCCTGCTTGTCCGCGTCTGCGGTTTGAATCAATGCATTTTCAAACCGGGCATAACGGATCGAGAACTGGGAAGCGAACTCCGAAAAGACCCGATCGTCGGTATTGAATTGGAAAAGGTCGACCTCCTCCCCGTTGTCTGCATAGCCCTTGAACGCGTTGGATGGCATCACCTGACCGATGCAGGCATCGATGTTGAACACAACAAAGTGATTGAACAGCCGGGAATAACGTTCGTAGGACCAGATCGACACTCCGCACCCGATGAGAATCATCGCAGCTGCGCTCCCACCCCAAATCCAGTTGTGGGTCGGCTTACCAAGAAGCGCTTTGGCCGCGGCCAAAACCGCACCCATCCACGCGACAAAGCCAAGGCTCCCGACGATGGCCCGCGATAGGCCGCTTCGCATCAAGTAGCTTTCGCCCAGCCATTCAAATGCCATGAACCCAAGGGCGAGGACGAACAATCCCAAAGTCAGTTTATCTAACCATCCCCCAGCGACCGCATTTTTAGAAACAACACGCCATGTTCCGCGGGCGGAGACGAACAGGCCGGTTGCAAAAACAACAAGAAGCAGATAAACGCTGGTTTGGTCGAACATGGATGCAAAGACTTGGTTTCGTTGAGACGAGGTACCGATCGGGT
Organism: Pirellula sp. SH-Sr6A; assembly: GCF_001610875.1. NCBI lineage: Bacteria > Pseudomonadati > Planctomycetota > Planctomycetia > Pirellulales > Pirellulaceae > Pirellula > Pirellula sp. SH-Sr6A. The sequence goes on from NZ_CP011272.1 coordinate 3,236,585, forward strand.
CGGTCAGGCCACTCAAGAACACGTGTTCGACAAGATGGTATCGCTCTAGGGAGATTCAATTTTTCAAACAACGAGACCTACCGCCTCGAAACACCAATTGAATAGATCAACCTAAACAAGTCGATTCACCGACTCATTCCCTCTCCAAACGGGCCCAGCGAGCCAATTACCAACACCCTTGTTGAATCTGTCTACCTCGAGAAGCGGGCGGGGCGTTTTTCAAGAAAAGCGCGAATCCCTTCTCGCGCGTCGTCGGTACCCAGACATTCCACGTAGGCTTGGGTGTCCGCAACATAGGTCGACTTGACCTGCGTACCTTCGTCTTGGTGGATCAACCGCTTGGTCTCCCGCAATGCCATAGGGGGCATGGCCAGCAGCTTTTGAGTCAGCTCCGCGGTGGCAGTCGAGAGTTGCTGTCTGGCAACCAGTCGATGCACCAACCCGCAATCCATCGCTTGCTGAGCGGTGATGGGCCCTCCCAGCGTACAAAGCTCTATCGCCTTGGCCTTGCCCACCAACGCCGTCAATTGCGACAACCCATAGCCGGGGGACCAACCGAGCAAGATCTCAGGCATTCCAAAAGTCGCCTGATAGGTCGCGATGCGAAAGTCGCACGAGCAAGCCATCACGCAGCCAGCCCCGAGCGCGTTCCCATCCACGGCCGCAATAAAAATCTGTGGGAGATTCTCCCAATTGAGGTACATCCTGGCCTGCCGATAACTCAACTCCCGCGCCACTTCGAGGGAAAGATCCCCTACCTCTCGAACATCGTCCCCCGAGCAAAACGTGTCGGCTGCTCCCTGAATGATCACGATGCGAATGTCAGGATGACCTGCCAACCAAGCATTCAACTCTTCCCAATCCCGGGTCATTTGCTGGTCGACTGCGTTGCGACGCTCCGGGCGATTGAGGAGCACCTTGGCCACTCGATCGTCCACCGCGACTTGAAGCGTAGAAAGACTCGGTAGATCGCCTGGATTGGGAGTCGCCAGCATGGGAATCAAAGTTCCATTTCGATGGGTTGGAGTCTTTTGCTCAAGCCGATCGGCAATGCGATCGAGCGAGACGACCATTCTCCGGTGCGTCCCTTTGCCAATCATTTCTCGTTCGTCAAAGGCGGTGACATCGAAATCGACAGCCCGGCCTTGAATGGCCGTGACTTGAGCGAATGCGGTGACTTGTGCTCCGATGGGAGTCGCTGCCAGATGATCGATATGGACCTGCGCGCCGACCGATTCTTCGCCGACTTCCAAGTAGGGCTCGATCGCTTTCCTCGCCGCGCGCTCCATCAAGAGAATCATGTTAGGAGTCGAAAAGACCACGGCACTTCGGCGCATCGCCTTGCCATCGTCGCCAAACCCTTTTCGGTTTACACCGAGATGGATGGTGTGCTCGCTGCCGACCGTCCAAGTCAACTCAGCTCGATCGCCAACCTTGAGTCCCTCGATCATGAGAACCTACTGGAGCAAAGGTAAAGGAGCGGACTGGGCCTGTTTTGCGAACCGTGTTGAAATCGATCGGACCAATCCTCGGCAAACGTTTTCGAATGGCTTCGATAGTTGAGGATCTTTCAACGCTTCCGCGAGCCGACCTTCGTCCGATTCCCTTCGCAGCGCGATTTGAATCGGGACTTCTCCTAGAAAAGGAACACCCAGTTCCTCTGCCTTGGCCCGTGCGCCTCCCTTGCCAAAGATCTCGTAGGTCTTTCCCGTTTCAGGATCGGTGAACCCGCTCATGTTCTCTACGACCCCCAGAACAGGGACGCTGGTCTTTTCAAACATTGCAATCGCCTTGCCTGCATCGAGGAGCGCGACCTCTTGAGGGGTGCAAACGATTACCGTACCTGTCAGGGGCAAAATTTGTGACAGGGTGAGCGCAACGTCCCCGGTACCAGGAGGCATGTCGATGATCAAGTAGTCCAGTTCTCCCCAAGCCGTATCGCGCAGGAACTGGGTGATTGATCCGTGCAACATGGGGCCACGCCATACGACGGCTTGGTCCTTTCCGACGAGAAAGCCCATCGACATCACAGGCATGGTCCCGGAGCAAATAGGCTGAATCTTTCCATCGACAATTTCAGGTCGTCCATCCAAGCCCAACAAGTGCGGAATACTGGGGCCGTAGACGTCCGCGTCCATCAAGCCCACTTTGGAACCGAGCTTCTCCAAGGTCAGCGCAATCGATGCCGCCAAAGAACTCTTCCCGACGCCCCCTTTGCCAGCAGCGATGGCAATCACACACTTCGCACGCAATCCGATTTGACCGATCGGCGGAGCCGGTTTGTACAACGACTCAACCTTGACCTGCACGTCCTGCACGCCGGGGACATGGGCCAAGATGTGCCCCTTCAATCGATCGACCAGCTCATCGGCGATCGGCTTCATCATGGAGGAAATGCTATAGCGACAGGAAACCACTCCACCGCTCACAGAGCAATCTCCGACTTGACCGCTGGGTCCCACCGCTTTTCCGGTCTCGGGATCGATAAAGGTTTCGAGTGCGGACTTTAACTGCTGATGGATATCGAGATCGGTCATGGTTCTACTGTTGGCAAGTGGCGAAATCAGAACCAATCAGTTTACCGAACCGGCAAATTTAAGGGAGTCGCAATCCCTTGTCCTCTACCCCACGATTCGCCGATAAACCTGGGCGGTCATTTGAGCCATATGCGTATCGGAGAAATGATCCCTCTGTCTCGCGACCGCTCGCTGGCTCATTTCAGTCCAGCGGCTGCGGCTCGCCATGAATTCCGTAATGGCTTGCGCTAAGGATTCGGGATCCTGCGGTTCCGCGAGAAAACCTTCCTCGCCGTAGCGGATAACCTCGGGAGTTCCCTCGACACGTGTGGCAATCACAGGCACCCCTACGGCCAACGCCTCGAGCACCACCATCGGCATCCCTTCGCCGAACAAGCTCGGAAGAACCATCGCATCGAACCCCCTCATCACCTCGGGAATATCGCGACGAAAGCCATGGAATCGAACGATGCGTTCCAATCCCAGCTCCTGAACCTGTGCCATGATTTGGGCTTCATATTCCGCCGTTTCAAACGGTCCGATGACATCGAGCGTGACGCGTGGCTCTCCTTGTACGGAATCCATTTGCCCGAGCTTCGCCATCGCCTGCAACAGAACTTCGATCCCCTTCCTAGGCCGAACGAGCGCCACCATTCCGAGCTTCCATGTCTCGCGATTGATGCGAGCAAAGGGATCGATCGGCTCTTGAACGGTCACGCCGTTAGGAACACAGGTGACTTGAAAACGGGAAACGCCGCGCGAGAGGATCTCGCGCCTCAGCGATTTGGAGACGGTGATAATGTGATCGCAATTCCATAAGGAGAAGCGTTCGATCCAATCGTTCACGCGATTGATTCCCCATCGGGTCGAATCGCGCGCCGTAGGAGAATGGACATGAAACACCCACGGCAGTCCGGTTCGCCGAGAAACCCAGCTCGCGATCATCGCCGTTCGCGGGGTGTGAGCGTGCAATAGATCCGCCTTCACGCGGGCCGCGATCGCTGCGACTTGCCCAAAAACCGAAACGTCGCATCGCGAATGCATCGGGGCGGACCAAACATGCGAACTAGGCAGCCCGGACATCTCCGGAAATTTGTCTGGCTTCAAACAAACGAAATGGGCGTCGACGGCCTCCTCCGGAAGCTTCTTGCCCAAATGCTGCTGGACTCGCTCCGCCCCCGAAAAATGCTCGCCATTGATCAGGTGCAACGCCCCTATCGACTTCGTACGCCGATCCGCAAAAAGCTTAGGCAACCCTGCGATCGAATAAGAATCCAGCCCCGACTCCATCCCCGCTGCCCCGAGGGAAGAGGAAGCCGTCGCCGACATGGGAATATAGGTAGGGGCAAAGAAAACCATCGCGATGCTCAGTCCGTGCGAAAAGAAAAGGAACCGCGAAAAGCTAGCACTTGAAATCCACGTCAGCCTTTGCCCAATCCCAAAAATCGCGCCGCCCCAAATCCCGGAATCCCTACAATCGCCAAAACCGATCTAGGTCGCACCCGAGCAAGTTGCTATCTTCGTCCGCAATCGCCCGAGCATGATGCTCGGAGTTGGCCAAGCCCGTCATGGAATCGACACAAATGAAAACTTGGAATCGCTGGATCGGAACGTGCACACTCGCTTGCCTTATTGCCAGCAGCGGAACATCGCTGTTCGGCCAGCAAGGCTACAACACCTCGGGTGCACGCCCTGGTAATGCCAATCCCCAGGCTTCTCAGCAGCCAGGTGCTGCCGGGACGATTCCCGTTTCTACCAACAACGCGGCCAACCCAAACACGCCGAACCCTCTCTACAATCCGGGCTTGCAACGCCCCAACGCCACCCCCCCCGCGTCAGGGCTCGATCCTGTCGTGACCAAGGACCCGTACGCGGACAAACCCTTGACAGCACAAGAGATCGCATACCTCGATGACTTATTGAAGTATTGGGAGCAGAGCACCAAAAACTTGGATCGGCTCTCGTGCGAGTTTCGTCGCTACGAATACAACTCCAATGCGAACTTTGTGCAGCAGCTCGCTCAACAAACCGGCTTGCGAGTCACCGATATCAAGACGACCGTCAGCGCCGGTGTCGTTCGCTACATGAAACCGGACAAGGGGATGTACCGGATCGACGCAATGGTCGCTCTGACCGGGAAGCTCGATGCGAAGAATCAACCGGAAATGCTCGCCTCCGACTCGCTCTTTGGCGACTACTGGATCTGCGACGGCGCGACGGTTCACAATTACGATCGGAAGGAAAAGAAGGTCACGCACTTCACCATTCCCAAAGAGATGCAGGGGATCGGGATCCTCGAGTCCCCGATGCCGTTCCTCTTCGGTGTCGAGGCCAAGAAGCTGAAGGAACGTTATTGGCTGCGAGCCTTGCCTCCTCCCACCAAGCCTGATGGAACCCCGAACAACGATCTTTTTGTCATCGAGGCATACCCTAAGACCCAGCAAGACGCGGTGAATTACGATCACGTTTTGGTCTATCTCGATCGAGAGCATTTCCTCCCCGTCCACTTGATCAAATTCAATCCCGATCACGTTGATGAACCGGGTAAAGCGATGGTCGATAGCCGCGAACACTACGAGTTCACCACGCGTGAGAAGAACGCATCGGCATGGCAAAAGCTTGGCGAAGCGATCTTTCTAAAAGAATTCATCCCGTTGAAACTACCCTCCGGGTGGACTGAAGAGACTCGCGAGTATGTACCACCCGGAATGGAGAACAATCTGCAAGCCAACAACGGCGCGCAGCCCGCAGGAATCCCCGGAGGAACTCCAGCTGGCGGCTTGACCCCGGCCGGGCAACCTGTCGGTGCCCCTGGCTTCGCGCCGGGGACCGTTCCCAACGCAGCTTCCCGGCCCGCAGACAACGCGCTGCGATCGCGATGATTGCTAGAGCTTGGCTAATAACTTTCGGTGCAACGCTTTGCTTCGCATCAGGCTGTGCCACGTGGCTTCCGTCCGGGGAGCAGCCTCGACCAATCGAAGCCGGGATCAAGACGCCACCGCTCTCCGATGAAGCGGTCGCGATCGAAACGTATTTGATCCGTCTCAAACCTGAACAAGTCGAACAGTCGGCTGAACTGTGGAGCCTGGCAGACCAACAGATCTTGCCCCCCGAATTGCGACTCAACCTCGACAGAAACGGCATCCGTGTTGCCAAGATTTCGGGAAGCCTGCCTCGTATTTTGGAAACGTGGTTGAGCGAGACGGAGAAGCGGATGGAGGGTGATACGCTCGAACAGACCGGGCTCGCCGCCGATGTGGTCTCCGTGGCGCGGCATTGGCGTTGCCGAGCAGGAGTGCGAAAGGAAATCCCCATTCGCGATCTCAACCAAGATCGCGTGACACTCTTTTACCATGACCAGACATTCAAGGGCCGGTCGCTCGACAGTCCCCGCTTTTTCTTTTCCCTCACGGCCACCCCCGGAAACGATTACACGGCGGATGTCCGACTCACCCCGGAGATCGAACATGGGGACTATCGCAATCGGGTGGTCGTACGGGATGCGGCGCTAAGGCCGGTATCGGAGCGGGACACAATTCCCTTCACTCCGCTGGCGATCCATCTCCGACTGCAACGTGGCGACTGCCTGGTAATCGGTCCGACTGCCGAACGCTGCGGTCTCGGAGCGGAGTTTCTGCATAGCTACACGCAAGAAAACCGGTACGAACCCGTGCTTATGCTCCTGCGTCTGTCGCAGAGCGGTGTCGACAGCATCTTCTCTCCCGAGTCCGCAGCCAAAGCGATGCAAGCCAAAGACCTGTAAGCACTCAGCGACTCGGAGCACTCATCGATTTGGGAATGCGAAATAGACCGTAGACTCGCCGATTAGGTCGTGTACTCCGAATTGAATCGAACGTATTCGGTATTCAAATCGGTCGTCCAATGCATGGCTTCGCCTGGCCCCATGCCGACCTGAAGATCGATGCGAGTGAGCTTGCTAGCACGAATCGAGCTGCTGACGTTGGCTGCGTCGAAAGCGATAGGTTCCCCTCGTTCGAACAGAGGCAAACCATTGATTTGGAGCGCGGTCCACTCCGGACGCATCGGGACGCCTGCGTAGCCCGCCGCCGATACGATGCGCCCCCAGTTGGGATCCCCGCCGGTGATCGCGGTCTTGACCAAGTTGCTCAGAGCGATACTTCGGGCCATAGCATCGGCATCCGCATCGTTGTTCGCGCCATGCACCCGGATCTCGATCAAGTGCGTGGCACCTTCTCCGTCGTCGGGAATCTTCTTTGCCAATTCGATCGCGAGGCTAGTCAATTGTTCTGCAAACGCAGCTTCGTCGGCTCCTTGCAAGGCAGGACTCTGTGCTGTGGGCTGCGCCGCCAACAACACCAACGAGTCGTTCGTGCTCATGTGCCCTTCGACGCTGATGCAGTTGAAGGACTTGTTCGCGGCAGCCTGCAGCAGTCGTTGGGCTTGTCCGGGTTCGAGCGGTGCGTCGGTGATCAAGATGGCCAGCATGGTCGCCATCTTGGGTCCGATCATCCCAGCTCCCTTGCACATCCCCACGATGTGGGTCTCACGTCCGGCCAAGTGGAAGTGTCGGTCGCTGATCTTGCGGCCGATATCGGTAGTAAGAATTCCATCGCAAGCATTGAGATAGCCTTGTTCGGTCGCAGCCAATTCCTTGGCAGCCGCTTGGATACCTTTCTCGACTTTCTCCATCGGCAAGAAGCGACCGATGACACCGGTGCTCATGACGACGAATTGCTCCCCTTTCAATCCTCCCGTCGAATCGACTGCCTGCGCCGCCAGTTCGGTCATGCGCATCGCATCGCGATCCCCTTGCGCTCCGGTGCACGCGTTGGCATTCCCGCTATTGACGACGATTCCCCGGATTGCGTTCGAGGGGGTTCGCGATCGGGAGATGACCACCGGCGCCGCGACGACTCGATTGGTCGTATAGACGCCTGCTGCGATGCAGGGAGCATCGGAAACAATGAGGGTCACATCGCGCGCTCCAGCTCGCGTCTTGATCCCTGCCGAAACGCCTGCAAAACGAAACCCTACCGGCAAATGAACCATTGACTGACAACCCGCACCAAGAAAGAAACGATCAAAACCTTGCAGCGAACCGAACAAATCGATGCACCATCAACGACCTACCATCACCGAATTGCCGTCGCCCACGCAACATACCAGACATCGAGTGGTCGGTGCCCTGTTATGCCTTTTTCTAATCGGCTATCCATTTTTCAAATCGGCGATGTAGAAACTGCCGTACGTGTGGACGCGATCGAGCTGATGCAATCGGTTCGCGAGTTCCGTGTCGTAGGTAAGCAGTTCGCTGATCTTCACCGACTCACCGTTCTTTCGAACGACCACCTCGTCGATGAAATCGGTGCGCAATCCCCCGGATCGCCATAGTATTCGAGTTTGCGGTGCAGCCCGCATCAAGATCGCTTGCCACTCCGACTCGAGCCAAGGAAAGAAGTGATCGCTGAGCCAATCCATGTGGTCGAGCAGGATGAATCGTGTGATCTCTCCCTCGTGTCGCTCCAAAAATCCTTGGACGGAGTTGGTATGCACATTCAGTCGATCGAGCAAACCGCTTCGAAGCTTTTCGTAGTTGGCTTGTTTGACGTATTCGGGTGCGCAGGTCGGGGTGTAGGAGCCGGTGATGTACACGCGCCAGAAGTAGTTGTCCTGGATCGGAATTTTGGCAAAGACGGCTTCGAGCGAATCCTCGACGAACCGGACAATACCGCCGGGGTACTGTTGATCGATTTGACGTCGCTGCGCCTTGGGAACGCCGAGCATGCTGAGGGTGGTATCCCGGTTCATGGCAAACTTCAGCGACTTGGACCAAATCTTGTGACGGACTCGGTCATAGATCTCCTGCTGATCTTGCAGGGTGGGCGCGTCGAGAATCTCAATGACTTCTTTGCGGCAGCGAGCCACTTTGTCGATATACGATCCTACCATCCTCGCAAACGCACCGGAGGTTCCGCGGAAGTAGAACGTTTTCTTGGGATGGTCGAAGAAGCGGATCCATCGATCCCAGTATTTTTGCGAGACGGGACTCAGCGACTTCCGCAAGCGGGACGCGTAGACCGACTCCACATTGGGAAGCCTTCCTTCGCCGAACATTTTGTAGAACCGCTCGTAATCGAGGTTCCGAATGGCGGAGGCCTTCAGTTCGAGCAGCGCGTTTTGCCGCGGATTCATATCCACGGCATGGACCTCTCCTGCACCGGCGAGCAAGTAATCGAGGGCATTGCAGCCTGCGGAGGTGATCACCAGCACTTTGTCTTGCTGGGTCAAGTTCAATGCTTGGCGGTCGAGCCGGGGGTCTTCCCAGCAAGTGTTGTAAACAAGATTGTTACCGTGGACGAATCGAAAGACTCGTCCGCTAACCCATTCGCTGATGGCCATACTCGGGAGGTTTGCTTCTAACGCGTGCGCGTGACTAAGGTTTTCGTGGATTGACAGGAGCGTTGGGATTGTTGCCCGCGGGCTGCCCAAACGGATCCGCCGGGGGATTTGCCCCTGGGTTACCCGCTGGATTAGCGCCCGGATTGGCACCTGCGGGCATGGGGCCACCTGCCGGAAATGCAGGGCCGACTCCGCCCGGCTTCTTGGGATCGTTCTTGTTTGCATTCGGAGGATTGACCGGTTTCTTGACCCCGCTTTGCGGTTCGCGAATTTGACCTCCACCGATCGGGAGGATGGCGCCACCCTGCATTGCACTCGAGCTTTCCAAGGTTCGGTTCCACGGGATCGTGTAGGCGGCGAAGAATCCGCTCTTGGTATCGACGACGTAAACCAAGCACGCAGCAGGTCGGATATTGCTCCCTACCGACGCGGGATCGGCAGCCCCGGTGATCAAGAGATACTCGGGATTCTTGCTCATTCCCAATTGGGCTTGGACGTTGGTATAGAACATCCCCCCGAACGCGCCTTGCCGTGGGTAGTACACCCAGCACTTGAGATCCCCGGTGAGAAAATCGAGGGCAAAGAAGCCTTCGGAGCTCTCGTCGATCTGACCGGTTGCAACCGCCAGATTGGCGCCACCGTGGGTGGCGGATGCCTGCAACAGCTCGGGCGGAACGCGATCGCGAGGAATTCCATTCCATTGGCTCGCCTCCTGGCTCCCCTGACTCCATCGTCCCACGCCATAGCCAACACCAGCGATCGCTGCGATCGACAGACCGAGGAGAACTCCCAATGCGAGTGGATTCCATCGGCAGCATGCCTTCGCGGTTGGCTCACCGTCCAAGACTGGTAATTGATTCAACATTTCCGCCTACCCTCGCGTTAGATTCCCATGGGTCTACGAACTCAGCCCCCTACACACCTAGCCAATCGTCCAAGAATGCTTCCGTGCCGGGGGCGATCAATGGAGACACGCCATCCTCCCCAGTTTAGCGAATACCAAGTCCTCCGTAGACCCCAACCACTAATTTTTGACAAGGGGGAAGTCCGCTTCGAAGCCGTTTCTCCATCCATGCTCGATCCCTGCTTAACCGTTGCACAGCATCAACGATTCCAACCAATCTCCCCACTGCCGAATCGAGACCACATCCATCAACGGTTCATTCAGCGGGGAGACCGGCACTTGGCTATTCCCCCCCGGCCAATGGATCAGTCCTTGCCAAAAGCCACTTTCATCCACCTCCAACCTCAACTGCAGTGGATCGGATGACCGCCGGCCAGCAAAGCATGTCTGCAAGTCGACCCGCCCCAATTTATTCCAAGTCGAATTCCCCAATCTGGACCCCTCCACAAACTGCAAGACCGGTTGCCGTTCCCCTTCTTTGGAGAATCGCAAAGTCCGCGTTGCCTGGCACGACAGCGGCTTGTCTCGAGGAATCAAAATTCTGGGGGCCGTGACGCCACTAGCATCCTGCATCACGACACCGAGATCGTAGGCAGTGCTGGATACCGCATGGGGAGAATCGATATCCATGGGTGGCATCAAGTACTCTGCTTGAATGGCCGCTCCGCGGGCGATGTGGCTGGATTTAAGTGGGATCAATGGAACCTTCGGCCCCGCGACTTGGGCAACCGCATTCTGAATGGAGGGATACCACCGGGCGTCTCCAAGCAACAAGACCGCGTCGAATCCGCCCGGCGCGATCCCGACGCGATCGGCAACCTCTTTGGCATACAAACCGCAGTCGCTTACCAACTCATCCACCCACTCCTCGGGCCGATTCCTGTCGAGCCGCCCCTCGAACTTCCCGCCAGGGACCTCCACGATAAAGGGAACAACCGAGGCGGCACGCATCCGTTCAAAAGTTCTCTCCACCGTTCGCTGAATGCGCGACGCAATGCTCCGGTCCTCGCGCGCGCTCACACCGAATCGCTTTTCCAATTCGCTGGCAATCTTCTTCGCCATGCGATCATGCCATCGGACCATCCCGCGACGCCAGTCACCTGCGGTCGCGATCAACCGAACCTTCAATCCCTCCACTTGGACAACGGAAACTTCGCATGAAGAACCCGTCAACATCGCGACCAGAAACGTCCGGCGATACCCGTCCTCCGAAGCCGTCTTGGCCAAACGGGAATCGATCTCCACATGGGCCAACGTCGCCGCCAAAGGCTTTTCCAACAGCTGAAGCAATTCGATCCCTGCGATCGAACAAGCGGTTTTAGTGCTCCATCGGTGCAACTGATCGTAACACGCGGGAACGGTTACGACGGCATGCGAGGCGCTGGGCAGAACATGCCGCGTCGCGTTGACCATCTGCCTTACCACGGCTGCTACCAAGACCTCCGGTGGCACCTGCCTGCCTCCGAAAGGTCGCTCGAGCAACGGCAGTCCATACCATCGCTGCATCCCATAGAAGATACGATCGGGTTGACTCGCCCGAAGTTCCGCAGCCTGTCCCCCGACCGCAACCCGCTCTCCATCGCTGTACAGCATGTTGCGAAGCGTGGTTGATTCCCCATCGACCGGGACCTCTTCTACCTTGTGCTCTCGATCGATATAGCTCACCCGGGAATGGATCATCCCCAATTCGATCCCAATGGCTGCTAACTGCCTCTGCGAAGTCGAGGGAGCAAGACCAAAATCGGTTGGGCGAACCGGGGAAATCTTTGGTAGTACCGACTCACCTTGCCGCGACGAAGACTCCAGCCCTTCCATCAAATTCAATCGCTGCAGTTTGTCGATCAACTCCGCTGCCGACTGAAGCCGTTCGTCTGGGTTCTTTGCCACCAACGATTGGAAAACCGAATCCAATCGAATGTCGACATCCGCGCGGACTTCGTACAACGCAGGCGGTCTGCGGTGGACCTGCGCTAATGCAGTCTGCACCAACTCTCCCGAAAACATGGGCCTGCCGGTCAGCAAATAAAAAACCGTGGCTCCGAGCGAATACAGATCGCACCGATGGTCGACTTGATCAGGTGCATTGATTTGTTCCGGAGCCATGAACTCGACCGTTCCGATAATCTGCGAACGTGTCCGATCCTTGGTGCTCTCCATTCGGTCGCGCAGCACGGCGAGTCCAAAATCTAGAATCTTCAGCGTCCCACTGGGCGTCAGCATCATGTTGCTCGGTTTGATATCCCGATGAACGATCCCGAGTGAATGCGCATACTCGAGAGCCGATGCGGCTTGGATCAATATCTCCACGACCTCTCGGGTCGACATTGGACCTGAAGCTGCGATCCGCTGTGATAACAACTCGCCTCGAATCAACTCCATAACCAGAAAATGCACCTGAGCATCCCCGGACCGGTGGCAACCTGCGTCAAAGGCGGTGACAATGTTGGGATGCATAAGTTTCGCGGTCGCGCGCACTTCGGCGTAAAACCGTTCGCGGGCGAGCGCGTCATGAGACATCGACTGGGGCAATATCTTCAACGCCACCTCCCGATCCATAGTCCGGTGCTTGGCCCGGAAGACTTGCCCCATCCCCCCAGCGCCGATTCGTTCCAGGATGACGTATTCCCCTAACACGGGGAGCGAAGGGGTTTTCGGATCGGACCCGCGATCCAATGGTACAACCCCGGGTTGCAATTCAAACTCGCCGGAATCGCTGTTCGGGTCGAAGTCCCCGATACCGGCGATTTGCCCTTTCTCATCGCCCTCTCCATTGGTGTCGACGTTACCACGCCCCGCCAAACCGCTCCGGGCATCTGCTCCTATACCTCCCCCGTGCAAATCGATCGCCCGGGTAACGGCTGGCCGCGCGACGGGAGGCCGGGGAACCGGCGGGGGGACAGGCAAGTCGGATGGGCTGTCGGACATGTCGAGTTGGATTCACAAAATGGAAGGAGGAAGGTCCCGGAAGCGGCGCATCACCAGCCCGCCTCCAGGTCGCTACCTTCAATATTCACCTGGAATCGAGGGGAAAAAAGATTCAATTCCGGCAATTCCCCGACAAAACCGACCATCCCCGGGCGAACGTGAGGCGTGCGACAGGTCGTTTGCCCTCCCCACGTTTCCCATTCCCAGCTTGCCCCCACCCAGTCACTCCGGCTATCTTCCTCCCTCCCCAGGTCGCCCATTCCCCGGCCCCCGCGACCGGTCGCACAGCACGTCAGGATGACGCGATGGAAACCTCCCTGCACCGAGAACTCAAAAAACTCTACGCCGCCTCCCCCGACGCCATCGAGGTGGCTGAGTCGAATTACCGGATCGACGCCATCGACACCGCCGGCGCGTTGGTCGAAATCCAACATGCGGGCCTCGGGATTCTTCGCCGCAAAATCCTCTCACTCTTGGAAGACGGGCATCGCGTTCGCATCGTGAAGCCTTGGATCGAGCGAAAGATCATCGAGACCTACGACAAGAAAACAGGCGAACTCCTCCGAAAACGGAAGAGCCCCAAATCCCAGCGCCCTATCCAGTTCTTCGGTGAACTCATTCATTTCACGCAAGTCTTCCCGCACCCGCGCCTCTCGATCGAGATTCTCTCGGTCCAATGCATCGAACGCCGGATCGATACCCCCAAACGGGGCCGGCGCAAGCAATACAAATCGCTGGATATGATGTTGGCCCTCACCCCCGACCCGAATTCTGCGACCCCGCTGCGCACAACCAAAGACCTCTGGAAACTGATGGGGCGCCCTAAACTCCCCAAAACCTTTGACACGATGGAGTTGGCCCAAGCTATCGGCGAACCGCGATGGCTCGCCCAGCAAATCGCCTACGTTCTCCGCCGGTGCGGCGCCACGGAGCAACACTCCAAACGAGGCAACGCCATCGTTTACCACCGCGCTGCTTAGCCCGGTCCCCTCTCTATTACGTCGCTTGCTCTGAAGCCCCCAGCTCCTCTTCTAAGCATTCTGCTTCTACTCATTCTCCTGCCCGCGTGTTAGTCTTATGGCCACGACCCGTTTCCCCTCGGTAGCCCCTGCACATGACTTCCCTCGACATTCATTCCATTCTCGGACCGGAAGGGAATATCGCGCGCAGGATCCGAAACTACGAGCACCGACGCGAACAGCTTCAAATGGCGGAAGCAGTCGAGAAGGCCCTTCACGACGGCCATCATCTCGTCGTCGAAGCAGGGACTGGGGTCGGTAAAAGTTTCGGCTACCTCGTTCCCGCGATCCTCTTCGCAACCCAAGCAGAAGGTCGGATGGATTCCCCCCCGTCGCCGCGGCTCTCTCGCAAAGACCAAGAAGAACTGGGAGGTTCCGACAAAGAGGAGGAGAAAATACGACGGGTCATCGTCAGCACCCACACGATCAGTCTTCAAGAACAACTGGTCGCCAAAGACCTACCTCTCCTTAAAGCCGTCATTCCTCGCGAGTTCACCAGCGTTCTCGTCAAAGGCCGAGGCAACTATCTTTCCAAGCGCCGCCTCGGCCTCGCCATGAGCCGGGCCGCGAGCCTTCTCCAAAGCGATCGGGATTACGATCAACTGGAACAGATCGCTCTTTGGAACAAGGAAACCCACGAGGGCTCCCTCAGCTCCCTTCCTTTCAAACCGAGTATGTCGGTCTGGGATGAGGTTGCCAGCGACTCCGGCAATTGCATGGGTCGCAAATGCGATCACTTCAACGAATGCTTTTACTACGCAGCCCGACGCCGTGTCCATAACTCGCAAATTCTCGTGGTGAACCACGCATTGTTCTTCAGCGATCTCGCTCTCCGCGCTCAGGGTGCCGGCATGCTCCCCGAATACGACGCCGTCATCTTCGACGAGTCCCATACAATTGAGTCGGTGGCGGGAGAGCACTTAGGTCTCCAGATCAGCAACTCGCAAATCGATTACACCCTTCGCAAACTGTTCAACCCTCGCAACGACAAGGGAATCCTCTCCGCACTGGGTTTGAAACAGCTCACCCGAGAGACCTACCGATGCATGGAATCGCTCGACGCCCTCTCCGAAGATCTCCTCTCCTGGCTCGCTAATTCCGCGTCTGGCAATGGTCGCGTTTACGATCTTCTGGAGGTTCAAACGGACCTCCCAGTGTTGTTGCAATCTCTCTCCGAGCAATTGGAACGATTTGGCCAGGACTTGAAGAATGCGAACGATCGACTGGAGTTGATGTCGGCCAGCAAACGCCTCACGGCCCTTGCCAACACCCTGGATCAGTGGCTCAAACAGAAAGAGACCGATGCGGTCTATTGGCTTGAAAAGTCGGAGTCCCGCAGTCAATTCGGCCGCGGCTCGGTCCGCATAACACTTCGAAGCAGCCCCATCGATATCTCGAAACATCTCAAGACCGCGTTGTTCGACAAGGTGCGGACAGTTGTCTTGACCAGCGCGACCTTGTCGACCGGCAAATCGCAGGGGTTTCAGTTCTTTCAAAAGCGGATCGGAGCACTCAAAGCCGCTGCGCTCCAGGTCGGCAGTCCCTTTGATTACAAACGATTGGCGCGGCTAGAACTGGTGACCGATCTCCCGGATCCCTCGCAAGACAAAGCCAATTACGAAAAGAAAGTCTTGCCGACCATTCGGCATTATGTAGCGGCGCACGAAGGGCGCGCGTTTATTCTGTTCACCAGCTATGACATGCTGCGAAAGACTTGCGACGCCCTCAGGCCTTGGATGCTCGAGCGAGGTTTGGCTGTCTACTCGCAAGCCGATGGGACACCTCGCACACAACTTCTCCAAGACTTCAAAGCCAACCCAAGGGGTGTTCTTTTCGGCGCCGAAAGCTTCTGGCAGGGAGTCGACGTTCCAGGGGATGCGTTGCAGTTGGTGATCATCAGCAAACTGCCGTTTAGCGTCCCCGATCATCCGCTTCTCGAAGCGAAACTCGAAGACATTCGACGCAAAGGAGGCAACCCGTTCCGCGATTACCAATTGCCGGAAGCGGTGATCAAGTTCAAGCAAGGGTTCGGACGTTTGATTCGCACCGCCACCGACTCGGGTGTTGTGTTGGTTACCGATCCACGGATTGTGACCAAACCGTATGGCAGGCTCTTCGTGGAGTCACTTCCCGATTGCCAAGTCATCCATGTTCAGGCGAAAGCGGAGCCTTGAGATTGCGCGACATGGCCGTTTGGAATGACTCCTCCGAACTCTACCAGTTCGCCAAGGAGATCGTGTCTCGCCTGCAGCGCAGCGGTCACATCGCGTACTTCGCCGGCGGATGCGTCCGAGATGCCTGCATGGGCAATGCACCCCATGATTACGACGTCGCGACCAGCGCTCGATTGGAACAAGTCATCGCGCTGTTCGGTCCCAAAAACACCCTCGCAATCGGGGCCGCGTTCGGAGTCGCATGCGTTCACCGTCGCATCGGTGGGACGCGCTACCAAGTCGAGATTGCCACCTTTCGCTCCGACGGGACCTACAGCGACGGTAGACACCCCGATTGGGTCCAATTCTCACGTCCAGAGGAAGACGCACAACGCCGTGACTTTACGATCAACGGTATGTTCTACGACCCCATCGCGGAAGAACTCAAAGATTTTGTAGGGGGTGCAATCGATCTCGCGGCCAAACGGATTCGCGCCATCGGACAAGCAGACCATCGAATCGACGAAGACAAACTCCGTATGCTCCGAGCCGTCCGCTTTGGCGCACGGTTTGGTTTCGAAATCGATCGCGAAACTGCCGATGCGATCAAGCGGCATGCGAATGAGATTTTAGTTGTGAGCGGAGAACGCATCGCCGCCGAGATGCTCAAACTCTTTGAATCGCCGAAGCGAGGGTGGGGAATCTCGGAATTGTATGGGCTCGGACTACTGGCTCCCTTGTGGCCCGAACTGGATGGACGCTGGCGAGAGGATGACGCGCGACGCGAAAGGGGAATGCGCTGCCTCAGCCGATTTCAACCCGAGCACGACGGCGATTCTTCGATGTCTGCATCCGTAGCGCTGCTCTGGTTGTGCTCCCAATCCGAACCGACTCGAGGCGTGCCGCAGAGCGAAGCAGCCGAGATATTGGGAGCTATTCAAGCGAGATGGAAGCTCTCGAATCGGGTCACAGAGCAAGCGATTTTCGCGATGAGCCATGTGGATGCGATTCGATCTGGCGACCAGCTTCCTTGGTCCCAAATCCAGCCGATCTTGATCGCCGAGCACGCCCCCTTGGCGGTGGAAGTGGCCGGGACCCTCGTTGCCGAAGAAGCTCTCGATGGCCGAGGGATCTCGTTTTGTCGCGATGCCTTGCGATGGCCCGCCGAGGAACTGAACCCGGCACCGCACCTTACCGGGCGCGATCTGCACGCACTGGGGCTCCGACCGGGCCCTCGGTTTGCGGAACTCTTGCGCAAAGCTCGATCGATGCAATTGGACGGCTATCATGGCAATCGCGACGAAGCCCTAGAGTGGCTCCGTCACCAACCTGAATCCTAGTCACCAACCTGAAACCCCGTCACTCGCCTGAGAGCGAACGTCGCTTGCTAGGCGACTCACCCCGGCGGTAATTCACTTCGTTCGAGGACTTTGTCTCGGTTCTTGTCGAGGCGATCGAACAAAGGCAACATCCGCTCTGGGACTTGGTCTCTCAACAGCTTGTCATCCCCGTCGGTATCCAGGAAGTTGAAGATTTGCGAAGGGGTGGGGGAGGTACCGCGCCCCACTTTCTCAAGCGGCTTGGAAACTCCCGTTTTGGGATCGATGGGCACGGCGATGTGGAAGTAGCCGATCATCATCTCTTCGTACGTTTGATCCCCCCAAGCCACCCAGTTGGTGGGGTCGGGGTTATTAAGGTTTTTGGTGGAGTTGTCGAACACCGCTTCGCAAAGGATACGGGTTCCTGCCGGGAGCGGTTTCTTGGTCGCGAGCCGATACTCGGTTTGCCAATTGAAATCGTATGCGGGGATATCGAGGAGAACTTCTCGGTTTTTGTCTGGATAGACGGCCGTGTACCGGAACGCTTTCCCTCGCAGGTGCATGTGCGGGCTCATCGAAAGGAGATCGCATGCAGGGAGTTCCTCGGGGAGCATCGCTGCGGTTTTGTAGTTCGCTTCGTTCGGAGGAATGCGAAGATTGGTTTGAACCGAGCTAGTCGTTTGGACCTCATGGGTAATCGAGGCTTTGTCTGCAAACCAGAAGCCGACTTTGCTCAAGTCTTCTTGCGCGGTTCCGATGGGCGTGTAGTGGACTTGGAAGACCAACTCGCTGTTGGCGGGAATTCGCTTTGCCATTCCCTCGGGCATCCTTTCGACGCGTGTCCCCGGAACGTAGCCGACTAAAAAGCCGCGCTCGCCACCGAAGGCCCGATTCTTCTTGTCGTTCTTGTCGCGAACGAAGACCAGAACATGGTGCACCACCGCTCGATTCCCCGGGACGATCTCCATTCCTCGAACCCAAATATCCTCCGAGTTGTTCAAGTCGGAAACAAAGTATTGGTATTTCACTTCCCCCTTCGCGGGAACACGAAAGGGTTCCTTCGCCATGGGCACGACGAGGTCGGGCGTGGAAGCCAATTGCCATCCTTCGACAAACGACAGAGGTTCCGGTTCTCGCTCTGGATTTCCGCGAGGGGTACCGAGAGAGGCCCACGTTTCGAGGGTATCGATTTCTTCCTGGGTCATGCGTCGGTCGTTTGCGAACTGACCGTGGTCGGGGCTGGCATGCCAAGGAGGCATGCGTCCCTCGCGGACCACTTCGAGGACCATGTCGGCCCAGGAGGAGGCGTCTTCATAATTCGAAAGATCCATCGGCCCAATTTCATCCGGGCGATGGCAACTGACACATCGTTTCTGCAGAATGCGGCTGACTTGCTCCGCATAAGTCACGGAACTAGCCGCTGCACCGTCCGCCGAATCGGCCTGCGATCGTTTGCGACCGATCAAGCAGCCAGGGGCTTTGGTGATGGGGGTTTCGACGACGCGACCTGCGAGCACGGATTCGATTGCATCGACGAGCGGCTGTTCATTGGCCTGCTCGCGTAGAAAGCCGATACCGTACTGGTCGTCGATCATTCCTCGGTAGACCAAGCGTCCTTTTTCGTCGACGACGCAGACTTCGGGGGTTCGTGTGACACCCAACACATCCGCCCAACGTTGATCGGGGTCTTTCACAAACGGGAATTCGATTTGGTATTTGCGAGCATGGGCCGCCATTTCGGCCAAGCTATCTTGGACGTTGGAATCGACGGCCACAAATGAGACCTCCTTCCCGTTTAACTGCTTTTGCAGCTCGACCAGTTTGGCCGAGTACATTTTGGCCAACGGGCACTGGGTCCCGAGGAACGCGTAGACGACCGCTTTTTTCCCTCGAAACTCTTCCGTCTTCCACTCTTTACCTTGATAGTCCGTCCATCGCCCGTCAGGAATCCTTTGTCCGATGTCCACCGCTTTGACTGCGATCGGCTGGGCGGAATCGTTCCCATGCGAGGAGACGGGAACACCGAGCAACAGGATTGCACCGAGCGAGAGGGATGAACCTATAGAGAAGAAAGACTGTCGCATGCACGATCGCCCGGGGCCGGACGCTCCTTTTCCAAAAACACACAGCTTCAAGAACACACGGTTCATAACACACAGCGAAAAGATCCCAATCGGGCTGACCACTCTTTAGCGCTGCTCGCCTAAAGCCCAGCTCGCCTATCATCGCTACTCGCCCTTCCGTGAGGCTCGCCGGTCCTTGGCACTAGGCTGATCACACGCTGAGCCAGTCACGAATTGAGCCAGTCACAAACTTGAATACAACCGACTAGAATATCCTTTTGCTACCCCGATCACAACATCGAAGGCATCGCATTGTCTCGCGGTTTTCGTCTATTGAATTCCTCCACCCCTCCTCCTTTTGGGAATGATCTCACCATGATTCGAACGCGGGCTCGCCAAACCTTCTGCGCCGGCAGATGGTTCCATTTAGTTGCCAGCTTCGGCATTGCTCTGCTTGCTTTGGGAACGATTGCCCAGTCCGCTCCGCCGAATGTGGTCATGATCATTTCCGACGACCACGCTTGGACCGATTACGGATTTATGGGGCATCCGCACATCCAGACGCCGAACATCGATCGGCTGGCTGCCGAGAGCCTTACCTTTCGCCGCGGGTATGTTCCCTCCAGCCTTTGCTGCCCAAGTTTGGCGACGATTCTTACCGGTCGTTACCCCCACCAGCACAAAATCACCTCGAACGATCCGCCATTGGTTGCGGGGATGAAGCCGGGGCAGTTCCAAGCGTCGGAAGCGTTTCGAGTTGGACGCGAGACGATGAATGCCCATATGCGAGCGGTCCCCACTCTGGCTCGTTCCTTAAGCGAAAACGGTTACCTCACACTTCAGACCGGCAAATGGTGGCAAGGGGAGTATCAGCAAGGGGGATTCACCCACGGCATGACCCGCGGTGGTCGGCACGGAGATGATGGGCTCGCGATCGGAAGAAAGACGATGGAGCCGATCGATTCATTCCTCGACGAATGCACCGAAAAGAACAAGCCTTTCCTGGTTTGGTATGCGCCCATGCTTCCCCACGATCCGCACACCCCTCCTGAACGCCTTCTGGAAAAATACAAAAAGTTGCACCCGAGCATCCATGTGGCCAAGTATTGGGCGATGGTCGAATGGTTTGATGAAACGGTCGGGCAGCTGCTCAAGAGTTTGGACGATCGCAAACTCGCAGACAACACCATCGTGGTGTACGTGGCCGACAACGGCTGGATCCAGAATACGGATGGCCCTCGCTATGCGCCGAAGTCGAAGCAGTCCCCATATGATGGTGGGTTGCGAACCCCGATCATGGTTCGCTGGCCGGGTAAAATCGCGCCCCAGCAGAGCGAGGAACTAGCGCAAAGCATCGACCTGGCTCCCACGCTTTGGAAGGCGCTCGGGATGCCCGTTCCCGAGGGATTGCCGGGCATCGATCTGCTCGACGCCAAAGCGCTCGCGAGCCGAAAAACGCTGCAGGGGGCATGCTTCACTCATAACGCTATCGACTTGAACCGTCCTGAGAAGAACGTTCGTTGGCGTTGGTGTATCGATCAAAACTGGAAGCTCATCCTCCCTGATCCCACCAACGAACCTGACGGAAAGCCCGAGCTTTACGATATCTTGGCCGATCCGACGGAAACCAAGAATCTTGCGGACCAAGAGCCGCAGCAGCTAGCTCGACTGACGGAACAACTGAATCGATGGTGGACGCCCTAGATAGAGTACCCCGGCAGATCAGGGCTTTAGTTCCAACACAACATGCTTGATCTTTTCACGCAACCAAGTGTAGGTGATGTGGATTTTGCCATCGCGTGTTTGGATCACCGCCGGATAGCTGAACTCTTTCTTCGGTTCGTTTTCCAGTTCCAAGACTGGTTTCCAGGATCGCCCATCGGCAGATAGGGCGACGTTGAGTGGAGATCGCCGTCCCCCCCATTCCTGCGACTCCTTGGTGACATGGTTATAGACCAAGAGGTGGATGCCGCTGCGAAGCGTGATCGCGTCGGTCCCAGAATTGGGATTGGGGAGATCGATCAAACTCATTTCGCCCCAGGTCTTGCCCAAATCGCTCGATTCCATTTGAAAGACTTTCCCCTGACGACTTCTGCCCAGCGCCAAAAGTCGATCGCCACCCAACTTGAGAATGCTAGGTTGGATGGCGCCGAATCGCGTGGGATCGTTCAGAGGTGGCGTCCTAGTCCAGGACTTGCCCAGATCCTTGGTCCACTCGAAGTGCACGGTCCATTGGCTCTTAGCGTCCGGTGTTTCATTGCTGGTTGGACATAGGATCGTTCCATCGGCCAGTTCGATCGGCTTGTTTTTGATCGGACCCAAAATTCCGTCTGGGAGCCGGACACTGGGACTCCAAGTCTTCCCGTGGTCGCTGGATTGCGAGAGCATCCCCCACCAAGCGTCCGGGTTAGGGCCCGCTTTATAAAAGAGAAGAAGCGGGCCATTGGAAGGCTGAAAGAGAACGGGATTCCAAGTCGGAACGCGTTTTACATCGACTGTCTTTGCCTTTTCACCCATCCCGACCCGCTGCGGCGTGGCCCATTGGAACTGAATACCATTGGCTACTTCCACCGGTGCAGTCCATTGCTCCTTCTCATAGCGAGACACCCAAATGCCAACATCATCGGACTTTTCGTGGAGACCGCCGAACCACGCTGTGACCAAGGTACCGTCCGCGGCCTCTTCGATGGTAGAAGCATGGCAACTCGGAAAAGGAGCTTTCTCGTAGATGAACTCTTCGGCGACTTTAACTAGCTCTTGCGCCCAAGCAGTGGGCGACATGGGGGCGATGGGAAAAGCGCATAAAGCAGTCAGTGCGACTGCGAACAATGTCTTCGGCATGATGATCGTTCCTGGGGGGTTGGTATCGGGGTGAGTGTTCGAGCGACAAAATTGTAGCGAATGAGATGTGCTGCGAGGGGAAGCCATCGAGCCAAGCTCCGCGATGTTGCGAAGTTGCCATGAGAACGAGATTTCCCGGCAGCAACCGCTACAGTTCTTCAATGCTTTCGACAATGCGGTCGACCATCGCTTCGGTCGTTTTGGGATTAAAGAAGACAGCTTTCCATGCGGGGATATCGATGCCGTGCGGGCAATAACCGAAACTGGTGGTAAATCCGAGCCGAGCATCGATCGCTGAATCCATCATCTTCGCTCTCTTGTCATAGAGACGGCGAATCTCGGGTAGGTATCGATGTCGTTGCTCAAGGGTTAGTTCGTTGCGTACCAGTTGTTGGTAGATCTCCTCTGCGTTGCGACCTTTTGGGAATACCCACCAATTGACGCTGGCTCCCGGGGTGCCCGCATTGAGAACTTTGCAATACTCCAATTGGGCCAGTTTCGTCTTCAATCGGTGCGCCAATTCCAACGAACGAGCCAAGAGCATTTGCCAACCGGTCAAACCGATACCGTTGAGGGACGCGATCACACTGTAGGGACCCAGCGCGGGACGCGAGCACTCCAACGTAAACAAAGCTGGATCGCGGCTCGCGTTGGCATCCGAAAAGTAAGGTGTATCAGAAACGGTCCTCGCCAAGTATTTCAGATCTTCGCGTCGATTCACGATGAATGCGCTGGCGGGGTAATGACCTCGCCCCATCTTGTGAAAGTCGATCGTGACGGAATCGGCGAACCGAAGCCCCTGGTTCTTGGACTGGATCGAGCTGACAAGCCCAAGGATTTCGGTATCGAACGAAAGACCATTCTCACCCACGTCGTAATCGCTCAACATCGAGAGTGCCCAGCCGACCGCGGCATCGACATGCAGTTGAGGAACCACCATGTCGTACTCCGCGGCCTTCCGATGCAGGAGATGGTGAACCGCTTCGATATCGTCAAAACCAAATCCATCGGTGGTTCCGAACGTGCAACAAATGTAGGCTACTTTAGTGCGAGTCTGATAAAGTGCATCGAGTTGTTCCGACAATAAATCCATCCGCATGGAAAGATTTTCATCCGTTGGGATCTCGATCAGATTTTCGGTTCCGATCCCGAGCCAGCCGGCGACGGTTTGATTGGAATAGTGGCTGGCTTGGGAACTGATCCCGACAATCCGTTCGGCCCCCAACCCCGTTCGCATCGCACCGGGGAGAACCCGCTCCAGACCTATCTTCGCGCCGTATAGATTCGAGATGGTACCCCCGATCGTAAAAACGCCCCAAGGATCGTCGGTGTGATAGAAGATCAAGTTTGCCAACGTCGTGATCGCCTTGACCTCCAACTCGTTGGAGCGTTGGCTGTAGCGATCCGTGCACAAATTTGGGTTTTTCAGCAAGCAGGCCAGCATGCCGATGAGCGAGGCATTGTTGGCGGGACCGCGCACATTCTCCAAATGAAGCGGATTGTTCCAGCTATCGGTTCCCCAAAAGTAGGGGAATATCACATCGCGGGCGTCCTTGAGATTCCCCGGCAAGTTGTGAATTTCGGGATTCGCTCGGGCCGTTTCATAATTCTGGCTCATGATGGCCGAGGGGATCATCGCCGATTCCGCAGCCGCAGCAGCGAGCAATTCGCTGAAGATTTGGGTGATCGCCGGTTGCTGCCACTCAAAAAACGTGGAAACCAGTTCGTCATACTTGCGGCGATCCATTCTTTTTCCTTATCCCGTCCAGTTGAGCCCCCGATCGGTGATGGCGGACAATTCCATCTACAGCGATCCGGATCGGCACGCACGTAGGTCATAGAACCGAGGTTTCAAATCGAAGTTTGGTGCCCCAACGAAGATCTGATCCATTCACCTGGTAATCTGTATCGGTTGCGAGGGAGATCCGAATTGTAGCATTAACTTTTACGAATACTTCTCGAACGAAGACCTAGACGGACAGGTAAGGGGTGAGGATCATGAGGGGAGTGCAGCGAGAATGGTTGGTAGCAACCGCAGGTATGCCCGGTGCCTTGATTCTGCACCCTCGACCCTCATCGTGTTGTTAGCACCAATGATTTACCCACTAGTAGCCCTCACGATTGCTTTATTCATCTCTCTGGTCGTGACTCCCATCGCGCGTCGGGTCGCGATGCGCGTTGGGTTGGTGGACCATCCTGATTCGCATCGCAAATTGCATCGAGAGCCGGTGGCCCTTTGTGGCGGGGTCGCAGTCTTGATCAGCCTGATCGCGAGCGTCGCACTCATGCTCGGTGTTCGGGAAGACATCGCATCGGCATCGACTTCGAACATCTATCAAGCCGTCTCGTTAACCCTCGGCGCGATATCGATTGTCGCGTTAGGAGTGCTCGACGACCGCATCGGCTTGAGAGGTCGACAAAAGTTAGCAGGGCAAGTCCTCATCTGCGCTTCCTTGATCGCCTTCGGCTTTACCATTCCGCGCTTGAGTTTGTTCGGGTGGGAGTTTGAACTAGGTGTCCTTGTCGTCCCTGTTACCTTGGGATGGCTTTTGTTGGCGGTGAACTCGGTGAACTTGATCGATGGAGCGGATGGCCTTTGCTCATCTGTCGGCTGGATCGCATGCGCCTCCCTCTCCGCAATCGGTTACTGGACAGGAAACGCTGTGGAATCGATTCTCGCGGCGAGCATGGCAGGAGCGCTTCTCGGCTTTCTGTTTTTCAATTTGCCCCCAGCCAAGGTTTTTCTTGGAGACGCGGGGAGCATGCTGGTTGGATTGGTGTTGGGCGTGCTCGCGATGCGATGTTCCGTGAGCGGCAACACGCCTCTTCCTATCATGGTTCCCGTCGCGCTCATGGCGATTCCACTCTTCGACTCCTCGATGGCCATCATTCGTAGGAAGCTCACCGGCAGAAGCGTCTTCACTGTCGACCGCGGACACTTGCATCACAACTTGATGAGGCTGGGTATTCGCAATCAATGGTTGGTCGGAGCTATCACCCTGCTGTCGGTCGTCACATCGGGCGGGGCCGTATTGAGTGTCCTGGCCGGGACGGATCTGATCGCCGTAGCAGCCATCCTCTTAGCGATGGGGCTATTGATCGCAACACGCGCCTTCGGATTTGCCGAACTGGAGTTGCTTTGCAAGCGAGTGTGGTGCTTTACCAAAAGTCTTTTGGCCCGTCGCGGCTTGGCGGAAAATACCGTCCGCATCCAGAAAGTTCGATTGCAGGGGTCGCGCGAATGGGAGATCGTCTGGAGCACCTTTGTCGAGTTCGCCGAAAAACATTCGCTCGCCAAAATCTCCCTCGATCTCAACATGCCATGGCTCCACGAAGGCTTTCATGCCAACTGGAATGTGAACAGCATGCCCGAAATCGCAGACCGATGGCAGGTCAAGCTGCCGATCGAATCCGAAGGCCGGATCCTCGGCCGGCTGGAAATCATCGGCAAGTATCAGGGGCCTGCCACCTACGACGTACTCGCTTACTTGTCCGATATGTTGGTGGAGCTGCAGCCGTCGATCGAATCGGTCATCAACGGTTTCGAGAATGTGCAAGTCTCGAGCGAGGCGAGCCGAGTTCCGGGGTCCCCCAGAGTGGCTCAGCAGACCGTGCCGCAAGCTGTGCAGGAACTCGCTTCATAAAAGTGTCGCCAACGGCGTCTTCTTCAGGATGCATTGCTAGCTTTTGCTTCTTTCCCGCTTGGCAGGGATCCAGCGCTGCGTTGGGGATGGGATTGCAGGTATACTGACGTACTTCCCCTCTTCACAATCTTCGATGCTTCCTCGCGAAAATACGATTTGATGGCAATGGATGAGCAGACCAAACCCGAGACGGTAGCCAGCGATCCTCCTCCCCCTCCCTCAAAAGGGTTGGTCTTTCGCGAAACGGTCGAGAGTCTTGCCGTCGCGTTCATCCTAGCCCTCCTCTTCAAGGCCTTCATTGCCGAGGCGTTCGTCATTCCCACCGGGTCGATGGCCCCAACGTTGATGGGAGCCCACAAGGACGTCGTGTGCGGGTCATGTGGATTTCAGTACCAATGCGGCGCCAGTTCCGAGTACTCGTCCGAAACCGGTGCTCGCATCTCCGGGCATTCCGTCGTCGGGACGGTTTGTCCTCTTTGCCGAAAGCCGCAAGGTGCCGACCCCACAAAGAACGCCAACCAAGCGACCTTTACGGGCGATCGAATCCTCGTCAGCAAGCTAGCCTACGTCTGGAATACTCCGCGACGTTGGGATGTGATCGTGTTCAAGTTCATCGAGAACGCGCGACAGAATTACATCAAACGCTGCATCGGGCTCCCTAACGAAACCATTCGAATCACCGAAGGGGATATCTACGTCCGAAGGAACGATCAACCGACCAAACCGTTCGAGATCGCACGCAAACCTCCGCATGTCCTCGGTGCGATGCTGCAACCGGTGAGCGACACCCACTTCATCCCCAAGCCGCTTGTCAAAGCGGGCATGCCGAGCCTTTGGCAACCCCTGAACAATGAGGAGAAGAAATGGGTCGTGCAATGGGACGAGAAGGCTTGGTCAGCCACCTGCAATAACGAAGCCAAAGAGCCGAGTTGGTTGCGTTACTACCATCGTGTCGTGGATCCTGTCGCATGGAACTACATCCAGGAAAAGGGAGTTTTCCCAGCTCGCCCCGACGCTCGCCAACCGCGGCTCATCACCGACTTCACCTCCTACAACACGCATTTCACCGCGCCGACCGATCCCAAATCCAACAAACGCTTCTCGGAAGCCGTCGAGCGTGCCATGGCCACCGGGGAACCCTCTGCGGCCGGTGGAACCGATGGGATTCACTGGACCGGAGACTTGGCGAGCGAATTCGAAATCGAAACGTCCTCGGGTTCGCAGGTCCTTTCGTTGCTGCTCGTCGAATCGGGTGTGAAGCACATAGTCGAAGTGAACTTGACCGACGGCAAAGCGTTAGCCCGGATCGAGAATGAAGGACAACTCCTGAATGTATTCGAATCGGGAGACGAGTTCGTCCAACAGATTCAGTCGGAGACTCGGCTTCGTTCGGGCAAGAAACATCGTGTGAAACTTGCCAACGTGGATGATCAGATCGTATTGTGGGTCGACGGCACGGCGGTGGAGTGGAGCCCGTCCAATCGAATCAACTGGTCGGGGGTCGCTAATGGCAAACCGAAAGGCCCGACGGCATCCGCTGACGATCCCTTGGATGGTGCGCCCCTCGGAATTGGGATTTCCGGTGGAGAGCTTCGCGTTTCGCGCGCGAAGGTATTCCGCGACATCTACTACATCGCACAGGGAAGGCTGCACAGTTTCGGGCGGCTCGATGATTACCCCAATTTGAGCGAAGCATTGCGAACTTCCATTCCGCCTGGAGCGCGCGATGCGTACGCGCAGGGGACGCACAGCGCCACGATCGATCAGTTGTTGCAAAAGATGTCCGTCGAATCCCTCGACCGCAATACGCTCGCCAATCTCCCCAAAGTTTGGGGGGAAAGCGCGCTGACCACGTCTCGACGGATCGTCGATTTTTCTATGAAAGAAGGATGGTATTTCCCACTCGGCGATAACTCGGCCGCGAGCTCCGACGCGAGATCTTGGGCAGAGAACCATACCCCCGAAAGATTGATGATCGGCCGAGCGGTCATCGTATTTTGGCCACACGTCTGGAACGCCCCGGTACCTTTCCTTCCCAATGTCCAACGGATGGGTTTGATCCGATAGCCCAGGGTCGTCGCGAGAAAGTAGATGAACATGGATGTTCTCAGTGTCGTTGGCTTGGAAAAGACTTATGGCCGTCGAAAGGTGGTCAACGGGGTCAGTATGCGAGTCGGTCCGGCGGAAATCGTCGGTCTCCTCGGCCCCAACGGCGCTGGAAAATCGACTAGCTTTCGGATGACCTGCGGGCTGGTTCTACCCGATCGTGGGCAAGTCTTTTTGATGGGGGAAGAGGTCACCTTCTGGCCCATGTACCGCCGAGCGCGCGATGGCGGGATGGGGTATTTGGCCCAGGAGTCGAGCGTCTTTCGCAAACTGACCGTCGAGCAAAATATCTTGGCCATGCTCGAGCTCCTCGGAGTGGATCGCAAGCAGCGCCGCGAGCGAACCGAAGAGCTCTTGCAGCAGTTCAAGATCACTCACATCCGCCGATCGAGAGCATCGAAGCTTTCCGGTGGCGAGCGCCGTCGACTCGAAATTGCCAGGTGCCTCGTGTCCAATCCACGGATCATTATGCTCGATGAACCGTTCGCAGGGATCGATCCAGTCACCGTTCAGAGCATCCAGGAAACGATCTTCGAGCTGCGCGATACGGGCATATCCATCTTGATCACCGATCACGCTGCGTTGGAGATCCTCGGTGCAGTCGATCGTTGTTACGTCATCAATAAAGGGGCTGTCCTCTGCGAAGGGACGCCAGATCAAGTCAAAAACCACCCCGAAGTCCGGGCCCAGTACCTTGGAAATATCCAAGGGGACCCGGGATAGATCCGGTGGGCTGCGCCTTGAAAAAACCTTACACTGGTATCGAAACGAAAATGCGTATCGGAGGCGAAAGCAACAGGAGCTTGATCGATGAGCACTGCGAGCCCCTCTGAATCCTTTTCCCTTTTTGTTCTCAGGATTTGCGGAAAGAAAGATACAAATGCCTTTGGGTAAAACATTCGATAACGTAGTGGGCACGATTGGAAACACCCCGATGATTCGGATCAATCGGCTTGTGCCCGCAGAGCATGCGACGGTCTTTGCCAAGTGCGAGTTCTTCAATCCTTTGAACAGCGTCAAAGACCGAATCGGGATGGCGATGGTTGAAGATGCTGAAAAATCGGGACGACTGACCAAGGAAACGCACATCATCGAACCGACCAGCGGGAACACGGGCATTGCGCTCGCATTCGTTTGCGCGGCAAAGGGGTATCGTCTCACGTTGACCATGCCGGAATCGATGTCGATTGAACGACGCGCGTTGCTGCGTGCGCTCGGCGCGAACTTGGTCCTCACCCCTGCTGCCGATGGGATGCGAGGGGCGATCGCCAAGGCCGCGGAACTCGTGGCAAATGATCCATCCGGATGGATGCCTCAGCAATTTGAAAACCCAGCCAACCCGGCCGTGCACGAACGAACCACCGGCCCTGAAATCTGGGCGGATACCGCAGGCCAAATCGACGCGATCGTCGCAGGGGTCGGCACCGGCGGTACCATTACTGGCGTGGCACGCTACATCAAGAAACTGAATCCCAACTTCAAAGCGATTGCTGTCGAACCAAAACAATCCCCTGTCATAAGCGGCGGCCAGCCCGGCAAGCACCGCATTCAAGGCATCGGTGCAGGCTTTGTTCCGAAGAACCTCGACCGAACGGTGATCGATGATGTCATCCAAGTCGATGACGAAGTCTCGTTCGAATGGGGACGAAAATTGGCCAAGAGCGAAGGGATCATGGCGGGGATTAGCAGCGGTGCCAACATGTGGGCTGCCGCGCAAGTCGCCGCGAGACCGGAGTTCAAAGGGAAGCGGATCGTGACCATCATGTGCTCGCTCGGCGAACGCTACCTCTCGACCCCGTTGTTTGGCGATCTCGGTACCTAACCTATCCTGAACAGGGAGCAACGTGCCATGGCACATCGTTCAATGGCGACGCGACGAAAATTCCTTACCGGTTTCAGCACCGCGCTCGTCGCATCGCGCTTGGCTCCCCAGCTTTCCGCGGCCACTCCGGAGCCTTCCGCGGCAACTCCGTACGCGGACAAGAACGGGCGATGGGAAGCCACCATCCGCCGCGGTTTGGATTACTTGGCTAAGACCCAATCGTCGCGCGGTCAATGGAACACGCCTCCCTATCCGGCAGCCATCGCCGCGCTCGCGGGGACCGCGATGATTTGCCAGGGCTCCACGATCACGCAAGGGCCTTACGCGAAGTACATCGCCCGCACCGCAGATTACTTGATCAGCCAATCGCAAAAGAACGGCCTCATCGGAGACCCAGACAACGATCAACGCTATACCTACAGCCACGGCTTCGCCATGCTGTTCCTTTCCCAGGTGCTCGGGGAAGAGGGACTGCAGGACAGACGGGATGACTTAGTGGAGGTCCTCAATGGAGCGGTGAGCTTCTGCGGGAAAGCACAGACCTCGGCAGGTGGCTGGGGCTATGTCAGCGCCAAAGACGGCAATGACTACGACGAAGGCTCCACGACCATCACGCAAGTGCAAGGCTTGCGAGGATGCCGCAATGCAGGCATTCCCGTCCCAGGTGAGATCATCGAGGCGGCGAAGCGTTACATCTACAGTTGCCAGAACGAAGACGGCGGGATCAGCTACTCGAGCCAACAAAAAGGATCGTCTCGCCCCGCTATCACCGCTGCGAGCTTGGCCGCTCTCTACAACGCCGGGGACTACGACAGCAAAAAGGTCCCGGAGATGCTCGCGTACTGCCGCAAAGAACTCTATTCCATCTCCAAGGAAGATAGCTTGTTCGGGCATTGGCACTACACCTATCTTTACTACGCTCAAGTCGTCTATCGACAAGGGGGAGAAGAGTGGCCCGGATTTCGAGATCGACTTTACGATCGCATCGCAGACGAACAGCTGAGCGATGGCTCCTGGGATAGCCCCATGATCCACAAAGTCTATACGACCGCTTGCAATCTCATCATGCTCCAACTCGACAAGGGCTACCTGCCAATCTTCCAGCGATAGCGGCTTCAGTCGAAGATCCCATGCAGATACCAAGCTTTCTGGCGATAATCCCAGTAGCACCAAATCCAAGCCCCGTTCTCGAGCTGGAGTCGGTAATAGTCCCTCTGCTGCATAGCGCCGTACCACCATCCGGTCTCAATGCGTTCCGGCCCCTGCAAGCTCCGGACCGGCGTGTTGGCCATGGGATAACGGACGATGGCCGGCAATTGCTTCTCGTCGCATTCGGTGACTTGCAAAGGGGTCGGAGAACCCAGTAACCGCGAGGGACGTCGCCAAACATGATGCGGGCTCGGTCCCGCAATCGGCGACTCCGATTGATAATCCCGTCTCGGAGCTCTCCGCAATTTCCTCTTCGTTTCCTGCTCCTCTCCTGTGCGTCTCCATCCTGTCATCGGCACCCAAGCGTATGTCCACTCGGGTGCAGGGTTTGAAAAGACGACAGGTGCAACGACTTGTTCACGACCAAGTCGAACGCTTAGCTGATCGACGAGTTTGGCGATGGCATCGCGATGCTTGACCGTATCGGAGTCGAACAAGCTCGGTTGCTTCCATGTCATCGGGGCAGCCATCGTGATTTGCGTCGTAACCCCCTTGGCCCAGTAGACATCGCCGATTTGAAAGGCTGGCGAATCGAGCTGCATCTGCATGAGCCAAAGCAAATGTTCGCGGTCGTAGCTTGGTTGATAAAGACTGATTTGCAGAACGCTCGCGGTCCCTGCTGGTGTTGAGGTCGAGGATTCGCAACGTTGTTTGTCACCATCGACTCCCTGAAGTTCGATGGCGTTGCGTTCCAATGCTACGCGGCAAACGACGCGCAATGCCCCTTGATCGAGAAGCTTCAACTGGCCAGATAGGTGCAGCAAATGTTCTCCAATCGTGGCTTCCACATCCCCGCGATGGGGCGTCGAGTATTCGTAGATACGCTCCACGCAGAGATCGGGGCTCGGGTGAAGCGACCGGATCGTTTCGCTTGCTCCAGAGAGCAAACTATCGAGCCGCTGCAAAAGTCGATCGCCGAATCGAGAAGGGAGCGCGGTTCGTGGGAGCGCGGAAAGTTGCCCTACGGTGCGAATTCCGAGTCGATGCAATTTCGCGGTGGTGACCAAGTCCAATCGAAGCGATTCGATCGGGAGCCTTGCAAACATTCCTGTGTCGGTTTCTTCAGCCGGAGCGATCGCAATCCAAGGTTCGTGTGCGGCGTCGCTTTCGTCAGGGACGGTTGCGAGAGGGGAGCCTCGGTTCTCCCAATCAAGCAATCGATCTTGAACGGATTTGCGGAACATGTAGTTGGCTAACCCCCAGGCTTGCCCGACGCTGTTGGCGATCGCCAGACTTGTGAGAAACCCCCGATCGCGAAACCATTGACGGACCCAGCTCCCAAACCGCGACTCCCCCCCAAATAGGTCGGGTATTCCGGTTATGTCGAGCATCAGGCCCTGCGGTTCGGGAAGAGAGCGCCCCGCCCACACCTCGGAGTCGATTGGTTCGAGGCCCACGATAGGGCTAAAGCATTGCGCGGCCTCGGCGAGAGTGACCAGCACTTCGAGATCTTGTTGGGGTTGGTATTCCTGGACCAGCGCCTCGGGGCACAACGGGCCGCATTGGCTCAAAGGCATATGGGGCAACACGCCTCGGCGGCGCGCGGTTTGATTGGCGAAGGCGACGACATTCCCCCGGCGTGGATCGCGGCGGAATAGGAGGATAGGTCCGACCGGCGCGCGCGCGTTGCTGTCCGTCGGCTCGCCGCCGGAATCAGCCTGCGATTTCGCGACGGACGCGCGCTGGCCTGGCCAGTTCGGCAGCCAAATGCACATGACCCGTTTTTGCACGCTGCACCTCGTCTCGATGCGATTCCACCCAATTCCCCAAGGCATCGATACCGATCTTCAACGCGGTTCCGACTCTTCCCCCTTGGCAGCGTCGCAGCGCCAAGTGGAACCAACGGGTCTCCACTTCCTCGACATGACCAGAGACTCGCGAGGAGACAAACCACTGCACATCGGCCCAGCTCGGTTGCATCCGGGCGCTCTCGAGAGTCCGCAAAAGGATCCCCAGTCCGCCGCCCGCTTCGGCAGCCAACTGGATGCGGCGCGCGGTCCTATCGTCCATGCGGTCCACCGAGGCAATCGCACATCCGACCGCCGGGTTCCGCAAGACTTGATCCAACGACCAAATCAAATCCGCGTGGTTCTTGGGACGGATTCCGATGATCCGCTCGAGGGGGAGACCCAGCCGCTGAAGAACGGGTGGATAGTACGTCCAGTCGGGGTCGATCAAGACGGCATACTTCCCATTTCGGATCGCTTCTCGCGCCAAACCCAATGCGACGCTCGTCGCCCCATGTGGAATACGTTGCTCGGTCAGCAACTCCACCAAACTGCCACACGCGTAGCCCGATGCGGGCAAGCAGCGATCCATCGCCGGAATCCCGCTGGAAATCGCCGGGGAATCAGGACGCCCCCGGGTCTCCATCGCACGGATCCGAGCTCCTAACATCCCCGCAATCTGCGCAGGCGTTCCAGCCCCGTTCGCCGCAGGACTTTCTGTGACTTCAAGTACGCTAGCCATATAACCGTTTGGGTAAAAACCGCCTGCCGGATAAATCCTGTAGGCTGTTATCGGTTAATGCTAGCATTCCCTCGCCTGCAGGTCCAAACGTTTCCGATTAGAAGTCCTGCAGGGACACCACTGGTCCCACTGGTCCCGCGAGTCGGTCAAAAAAAGAAAGCGGGGCCTCTTTTACGAGACCCCGCTTCAAACCATTCGCTTCTAGCTGCTCACAGCTGTTTCTACAATCGACTCTCGATGCTGTAGAAGCGAACGTTCTGAATTCCGTTTGCGGGAGTGCTGAGGGTGTCGTTACCGCCGTCGCCGTACACCGTCGCATCGGTTCCAGAGCATCCCGAAAGAGTGATGGAATCGTTACCACCAGCGCCATACACAAACTGCGTATTCACTTGGCTGGAACTCAGATCCATTCGGTCGTCACCGCTCTCCAAGTAGGTCCACAAACGATCGAGCATGATTCCCGACCCTTCGAACAGGTCATTCCCGATTCCGAGAAACAACTCCATGCGGTTTGCCATCAGATTGTTGATCGAGACATAGTCATCTCCTTCTTTGGCGATCACTTTCGCGAGCGAAGCGACCAGCACGTTATTGATCGAGATGTTATCCGCACCTAATGAGCTGAAGACGAAGAGGTTCTGGCCTACTTCCGTATCGAACACTCCGATGTCGGCGGCATCGGATGGATCGTCAATCAGCAGATCCCGCGCGACCGACACACCGTTCACCAGGACTGCATCTTGGCCGCTTCCAGGGACGATGACCAAGTAATCTTGGAAATCCGTGGTGTTGGTATCGGAGACCGTTCCGACAAAGACATTGTCGTTTCCTCCCCCGAGATCGAGGGTGGTTCGTCCGCGGACCAATGTATTGGAAATGGTCACTTGATCATTTCCTTGGACGCCGAGCACGACCAACGTGCGTTGCAACTGCAGGCTTCCCGATTCTGCAATCACCTCGGGATCCGCGGGAAGCAACCCAGAAAGAATCGCTTCGATGAGCGATGCTTCCGACAACTCGGGAGCAGATGCTCCCAGCACGACATCGTCCTCGCCAGCGCCCAAGTCTAAATGCACGGCACCGAGCACGTTGCCAGACAGAAGGGTGACGGAATCATTGCCTTCATACAAATAAGCGTAGATGCCGTTATTCCAGCCTTGCAAATCGACCGGCGCGTTCGACCCATTAATGGTTGTGGCTTCCCCAGAACCGCTGACGCCTCCGACGACGCGAATTTGCCCGCTCGCGTTCGATTCAATCAGCACCGTATTATCGGTTCGGTCGCCGTAAAGGAATAAACTCCCACCGCTGATCTTCGCGGAAACATTTCCTGCCTGAGCCGCTCCAGCAGAAACTGACGTCAGCAAAAGCCCCATCGCGAGAGTTCCCCATCGCATCCCTCCCCGCACCCATCCATTACTCTTCGTTGCACCGGCTTTCATCATGTAACTCCATCAAACGTGTTCGAAATACCGACAGCTAAGATGCTTCTCCAATGCTTCGCACAGACGCAATCGCTGTGCCGATGGCGCAAAAGTTTCTGCGCGGGAGCGAAAGGCCAATCGATTTGTTCTCCTATCGTTCAACATGCTCGAATGGCGAGCGGTAACGGTTCGCGCGTTGGATGACTGACCGTTGGATGACTGACCACAGATACGTTTTGAAAACGTGGGATGGAATGCGAACGCTAGCTTGCGAACAAGGCTTGCCGGTCCGATGCTCGTAGATTATCCGATGCTCGCTGTATCCGATGCTCGCGAATTAGATGACGGTCAAGTTATCGCGATGGATGACTTCTTCGTACGGGCATTGCCCCAAGATTTGTTGGATTCGGTCGGACCGGCACCCTTGGATGCGGCGCAACTGCTCCGCGTTGTAGTTGACTAGGCCTCGCGCGATCTCATGCGAATCGCTCGATTGAACGGAGACGATATCCCCTTTGCCGAAATCGCCGACAATCGACTGGATACCGATAGCCAGCAAGCTTCGGCCTTCTCCTTTCATGGCGCGGACCGCACCATCGTCGACCACCAAGATACCGGAGGGCTGAGCGGAGAACCCGATCCAGCGTTTGCGAGGTGCCAACGTTTTGGATTGCGGCATGAAGACGGTGCCGAGCTCTTCCCCTTGGGAAAGTCGAACCAGCACATCGGTTTCTCTTCCCCAAGCGATCACGACTCCTTGACCGCTCAGCGTGACGAACTTGGCCGTCGTCAATTTGCTTGCCATGCCTCCTTTGCTGATTCCGGTTTTGCGATCGCGAACGAGATCGTCGATGGATTCATCGATCTGTTCGACGAGAGGAAGAACGCGGGCATCGGGATCGCTCGGATCTCGATCGTAGAGGCCGCGCACATCGGACAAGATGACTAGCAAACTCCCTTCGAGCAAACCTGCGACCATTCCAGCCAAGCGGTCGTTGTCCCCAAAGGTGGTCTTCAGCTCATCGACCGCGACGGTGTCATTCTCGTTGATGATCGGAATCGCGCCGAGTTCCAAGAGTCTGCGCAGGGTGTTCCGAGTATTGAGATAGGCCACGCGGTCATCGAGTTCCGAGGCGGTCAGGAGGACTTGCGCCGCGACGCGGCCGTATTCCGCGAACGTCTGTTCGTAGACTTGGATCAAGTGGGTTTGGCCGATCGCGGCGACCGCCTGCAACGTCGCCAAATCGGTCGGTCTCCCGGGCAATCCCAAGCGTCCCACTCCGCTGGCCACCGCGCCGCTGGATACGAGAACAACCCGTTTGCCTGCGTCGGCCAGACGGATCAGCTGCCTAGCTAAGTTCGCGACTTGCCCTCGATCCAACCTGCCATCCTCCCCGGTGAGCGATCGAGATCCCACCTTGACAATCCAAGTTTCCGCTTCGACTAAAAGTTGCTTTCGATCTTCCATGGGGTTTCGGCGGAGCGGTTTTGAGGAGAAAAAAACGGAAAGAATGCAGACAGAATTTCTTATTCGCGCGGTAGATATTACCAATCAAACCTATCGTGTGGCAGTCTATTTTGCCGCTCCAAAGCACTTGCTTAACGACGTAGAAATCGCCCTAAAAGGAGCCTTGATTTGGCCTCGAGCCCCGTTCCATCTCGCGCTTTTGATAGCGAAAGTGTACGAGGCCCATCTGCGAAATCGCAGTGAATGTCAAGGGTTTTGAACTAGCCACCCGCGAGGAAATAGAAACAATACTCGAGTTTACAGTGGCCGAAGGATTTGGATTCCAATGGCGGGGAAAAAGGCCGCTGTTCGTCTGTTTGGGCACCTCTCCTTTTGAACCATTGTTCGCTATGCAAAAGACCTTAGTACTGCTGAAACCCGATTGTGTGCAACGCCGGCTGATCGGAGAAATCATCGCTCGCTTCGAGAAGAAGGGCTTGAACATCATCGCGATGAAGATGTTGCAAGTCACTCCCGAGCTTTCGAAGCAGCATTATGCCGAGCATGTTTCCAAGTCCTTCTATCAGAACCTCGAGGACTTCATCACCTCCTCGCCGATCGTTGCCATGGCGATCGAAGGGCTCGAAGCGATTCGCGTCGTTCGCGATATGCTCGGGGCCACCAACGGTCTGAAGGCAGCCCCAGGCACGATCCGCGGCGACTTCTCCAGCTCCCGTCAAATGAATTTGGTTCACGCTTCCGATAGCGAAGAATCCGCCGCACGCGAGTTGGCGCTTTACTTCGAGGCATCGGAGATTTGCTCCTACACACCAACCCTTGTCGGTAGCTTCCGAGCTAGCGATGAAACCTAGGCCTTACTTCATCCACCTTTTTTCTGATTTATGAACAGCGCCCGGGAATCTCTCTCGGGAGTTTGGCCATTATCCCGGCAGTGATCCATGCGTCGCAACGACATCCGCAATATCGTCATTATCGCTCACGTTGACCACGGCAAGACCACGATGGTCGATTGCCTTCTGAAACAAAGCGGCCAGTTCCGCGATTCGCAATTGCAGGGTGAACGGATCCTCGATAGCAACGATTTGGAACGCGAACGGGGGATCACGATCCTCTCGAAAAACATCGCGATCGAATACAAAGGTGTGAAGATCAACCTGATCGACACCCCGGGCCACGCGGACTTCGGCGGGGAAGTCGAACGGGTCGTGCGAATGGCAGACGGTGCGTTGGTCTTGATGGACGCCGCCGAAGGCCCGATGCCGCAAACCCGATTCGTTCTCTCCAAGGCCCTGGAAGTCGGCGTCAAACCGATCGTCGTGATCAATAAGATCGACAGACCGGATGCTCGATGCAACGAAGTCGTCGAAGAGGCCTTGATGCTCCTGTGCGACCTCGGCGGTGAACATTTCATGGATCACTTCGACGTGATCTTCGCCTCGGGCCGAAGCGGCTATGCAACGCTCGACTGGAACAAGCCCGGGGACAACATGGTTCCGCTGCTAGACATGATGCTCGAGACCATCCCAGGCCCCGATGTCGAGCCCGATGCACCCTTGCAACTTCTCGTAACCAACCTGGACTGGTCGGATTACGTCGGTCGAATCGCGATCGGTCGAATCCAATCCGGCACCTTGCGAAAAGGTCAAAACGTCGACGTCGCCAAAGAAGATAAAGTTGTTCCCTGCCAAGTCCAGAACTTGCAGATGTTTGACAAGCTGGGTCGCGTCGACGTCGAAGACGCCAAGGCGGGCGATATCGTCGCCGTGGTTGGCTTGGAGAACATCGAGATTGGCGACACCATTTGCA
Source organism: Pirellula sp. SH-Sr6A (assembly GCF_001610875.1). Classification (NCBI taxonomy): domain Bacteria; kingdom Pseudomonadati; phylum Planctomycetota; class Planctomycetia; order Pirellulales; family Pirellulaceae; genus Pirellula; species Pirellula sp. SH-Sr6A. Next base: position 3,274,654 of record NZ_CP011272.1, read on the forward strand.
ATCGAGGAGAGGTCAACCCGCTTCCTCGCCTCCGCGTCGACGAACCGACCTTGGAGATGATCTTCAGCATCAACACTTCCCCACTCGCCGGCCGAGATGGAAAGTATGTCACCACGCGGCAGCTGAAAGCTCGCCTCGAAAAAGAGCTAGAACGAAATGTCGCTTTGCGAGTCCGTCCCGTCGAAGGAAGCGAAGCCTTCGCTGTCCGTGGTCGCGGCGTGCTCCACCTTTCAGTCCTCATCGAAACGATGCGACGCGAAGGGTACGAAATGAGCATTAGCAAGCCTCGCGTCGTCTTGAAAGAAGTCGACGGCGTTTTGCACGAACCGTACGAAGTCCTCAACGTCGAAGTCCCTACCGACAAGATGGGGCCCGTCATGGAAATGGTTGGAAACCGACGAGGCAAGATCGAAGAGATGACGCCCCGAGGCGAGTACACGCTCCTCCGATTCTCCATCCCCGCGCGGGGGCTGATCGGCCTGCGAACACGCATGCTCAACGCCACCCAAGGCACGGCGATCATCCACCACCGTTTCTCCGGATACCAGCCCCTCGAAGCCGATTTGCCTCGCCGAGCCAACGGCGTCTTAATCTCCATGGTTCCGGGCAAAGCGATCCCTTACGCACTCTTCGCTCTGCAAGAACGCTCGGAACTCTTCGTTGCACCAGGGGACGATGTTTACGAAGGGATGATCGTAGGTGAGAACGCTCGCGATAACGATCTCGTCGTGAACCCGACCAAGGAAAAGAAGCTAACCAACGTCCGGGCCTCGGGCAGCGACGAGAACATCATCTTGAAGCCACCCCGCCAACTCTTCTTGGAAGCTGCTTTGGAATACGTCGAAGACGACGAATTGGTGGAAGTGACGCCAAACGTCATTCGATTGCGCAAGATTAACTTGCGAGAAAGCGATCGACGTCGCCAAAGCAAATCCCCCGGCGAACTAGCTGTCAGCTAAGACTCCCGGCGCCGTACGAAAGCCCGAAACGGACACACAAAACGCCATCCCCATCGAGGGGGTGGCCGGTGTGCATAGCTTGAAATAGCGTGCATAGCTTGAAATCTTGTCATAGCGTGCACGGCCAGAAGCGATGCGGACAGATGCGACATCGCGGCTTAAAGATGCATCCCGAGGAATCCGCCCGATTCCTCAAGGCTCTTTTCCAGCTTCTCCATACGCTCTTTGGTCTGCTCGGAACCGCCCGCGTCGATGAAGCGATTGAACTCCACCATGACGGCATGGTTCACGCTCTCTGCAAACCACTTCACCACATGCTGCTCCAGCCATGGGCAAGTTTCTTTGTCCAATTGCACGCGGAGCTCGCAGTGCCGCGATAACTCATCTCGATCGTCCGTAAACAGGACCCCTTCGAACGTAAATGCAATCATGCCATGGTTGGGGTCGTTCGTGACAAAGAACCGACACTTGGCATTGTGCAAGTAATACGTGTTGTGAGTTCCGTGCTGCTGGATTGCGTCTTTGATGCGATGGAACTTCGCAACCAAACCCGGAGACGCATCCAAGGGAGGATCGAGCCGGGTGATGCTGCGCAACGGCAAGCAATCAAATGCTACATCGACATGTCGGTCCATGGTTTGCCCTTTCATTCCGCACCGGTTACGCAAGACCAAAAGCTGCGTTGAGCAAATCCCGCTCTTCCAGTTTGTGAGCTCGAGAGGAGCCGGTCGATGGGCTGGCCGATTCGGCTCGCGATATCCTCTGGAGTTGGAAGCGGGCCGCGAGCTCATCTCCCCAATGGATCTTCACAAACTGCCAAGCCCCCATATTGGATGGCTCATCCTGGTACCAATAGAGCGGTGTCCCCGCTTCGTAAACGCTAAGCGTCTCGAGCACTTTGCTCGCTTCGAGCGGATAGAACTGCTCGACGCGAACGAGGGCGACATCGTCGCGTCCCAGTCGGGTTCTTTCGTCCAAGAGATCGTAATAGGCTTTTCCACTGCACAGGATGATCCGCGAGGTAGGCGTTCCCGCAGGCCGATCGTCAGGCAGAATCTTGCGGAAGCAACCATGCTCAATGTCGTCCAGCGAGGAAACACAGGCCTTGTTCCGAAGCAAACTCTTCGGTGTCAAAACAATCAACGGCTTGCTCCACTTCGATTTCACCTGACGGCGAAGCAGATGGAAATACTGAGCGGGAGTCGAGGGCTGGGCGACGATCACGTTGTGTTCCGCTGCCATCAAGAGGTAGCGTTCGAGTCGCGCGCTGCAGTGCTCGGGTCCTTGCCCTTCAAACCCGTGAGGAAGCAGCATGACCAGACGGCTCAATCGCTTCCATTTGTCCTCCGCACTCGCGATGAATTGGTCGATCACGCATTGGGCAACGTTGGAGAAATCTCCGAACTGGGCTTCCCAAGCGATCAGGCCCTCTGGGCAATCGAGGCTGTACCCGTACTCGTATCCGAGAACCGCGGACTCGGAAAGCGGGCTGTTGATGATTTCGATCATCGCTTGATTGGGCGACAAATGCTTGAGAGGCATATGTTTGCGATTGTCCTTCTCATCGTGAAGTACCGCGTGCCGATGCGAGAAAGTCCCGCGTTCGCAGTCCTGCCCGGTCAAGCGGACCGGATGCCCCTCGGTGATCAGCGTCGCAAACGCCAGCATCTCCGCAGAGGCCCAGTCGAGGGGTTGTCGCCCCGCAGCGATTTCGCGGCGATCGTCCAGGATACGCACCAGTTTTCGGTGCGGACGGAAGCCTTCCGGCACATCGCAGGCTCTCGCCAACAGTTCTCCGGCTACGGCGCGCGACACCCCGGTCGTCAGCTGCTCGTTCACCGGTTCTGGCCCACCAAAATAACCGTCCCAAATGCCGGTGAGAGACGTCAAGTCATGCACGAACGGCTCGCTCTTGGCCAATTCAAACTCTCGGGACAACCGATTGTGCCGAACCTCGGCGATCGCATCCGCCTCCTGGCGCGTCAGCTCGTTCATACTGAGCAAATGTTCCAGATAGCTATCGCGAACCGGTTTTTTGGCATCGATCGCAGCGTACATCACCGGCTGGGTGTAGCGAGGCTCATCCCCTTCGTTGTGTCCCAATCGGCGATAGGCGTACATGTCGATCACGACGTCCTTCTCGAACTCCTTGCGGAAGTCCATCGCCAAGTTCACGACTTGTGCCACCGCTTCCGGATCCTCGCCGTTGACGTGGAAGATCGGGATTTGAAGCATTTTGGCGATGTCGCTCGCATAGGTGCTGCTTCGGCTCTCCGCCGGTTCGGTCGTAAAGCCGATCTGGTTATTGAGGACGATGTGAAGGGTTCCACCCGTTCGGTAGCCGGGGAGCTCGCTCAAGTTGAGAGTCTCTTGCACGACCCCTTCCCCGATGAACGCTGCGTCACCGTGGATCAAAATCGTCATGTGCTCGCTTCGGGTGATGTCCCCCGCGCGGTCCTGCTTCGCTCGACAGCGGCCCAAGGCAACGGGGTTCACAAACTCCAAGTGACTCGGATTGAAACAGAGCGATATGTGAATGGTCTGACCGGTACTGGTCGTCCAATCCGAGCTATAGCCCATGTGGTACTTTACGTCACCACCCCCACGAAACAACTCGGGATTTGGATCATCAAACGACCAGAAAATGCTTTGAGGTCGTTTGCCCATGACATTGGCCAAAACGTTCAACCGACCGCGGTGGGCCATCGCGAGGACGACCCCTTTGACCTCGTGTTGACCAGCCTTTTCCAAAGCTCGGTCCAGAAGCGGGATCAAGCTCTCCGCTCCCTCCAGCGAGAAGGTCTTGGCCGTCGCGTACTTCTTTCGAACAAACTCTTCGAAGATAGTCGCGTCGGCGAGCTTGGTGTAAATCCGCGTCTGCACTTCCCGTGACAATGCCAACCGGTTCTCGGTCGATTCCATGCGGCGTTGCAACCAGTCTCGAATGTTGCGGTTGTCAACGTGCATGAACTGAGCGCCGATGCTTCGGCAATAGGTCGTGCGCAGTTTTTCGATGATGTCGCCGACGGTCCGTCCGTTGGCATACTCTAGCGTAGGGGACGTGAAGGGACGGTTCATGTCCTCTTCGGTGAGACCATGGGATTGTGGATCTAGTTCGGGGGGACCTTTTCGATTCAATCCAAGTGGATCGATCTTGGCCATCAAATGTCCACGGACTCGATACTCCCGTACGAGCTGATCGACTCGCTCCTGCATCCGAGCCAACCACAGCGCGTCCGGTACCTCGCCATTGTTCCCACCGACAGGCTCATTCCCAGAGTAGAGGGCCTCGGATTGCGTCGCGAGGGAAAACTCCTCGAAGTACTTGCGCCAAACGTCCGAAACACTGTTGGGATCTTGGATGTAACGAACGTATAAGTCGTCGATGTAATCGAGACTGTAGGTATTCATTTTTCTAGAGTTTCATCAAAGGTGGTGACGCTGGCCTGAGAAAGCCATGGGGAGCTCTGATTATGGCTTCCACTTATGAGGGTTACTAGGAGATCCTGCGACAAAATGCAATGCCAAGGTCATTTTCGAGGCCCGCAGGATCGCCCCAACGGGGGGAAAATCCAACCGAACGATCCAGTCGCGTCGATGTCGAGAGCAGCGTGGGATTATAGGCGGACAGCCGGTAGCGTCGAGTTCCTCCAGTGCGGTCTCAAGGAGCGGTTGCCCGCGACTAGGGTCGGATGCAATAAAGCATTTCGCGTCGCTCGCCATCGCCAGCTTCGGTGCAGCGGTAGTAAATGGCTCCACCGCTGAAAACCGGTGTCGCGAAGACTTCTCGACCCAACTGCATCTTCCCCAAACTTTCGAACCGCTTCGGATTGGCTCGGAACAAGAACGTTTCTCCCGCCTCATTGGTCGCATACACGAGATCGCCCACCAGGACCGGTGAAGCGGAAAAGGTCCCCCCCAATCGCTGCTTCCACAGCTCCTTTCCGGTTTCGCTGTCCCAAGCCATCGCGATGCCGGCGTCGAGGACCCCGTAAAGTATCCCATCCCGATGCAGCGGTGAGGGTACATAAAGCCGGTTGTCGTTCTCCCAGACCTTCGTCTTGGACCCGTCGGCCAACACGGCGGACATGTGGTTTCTGGGATAGCCTCCACTGGTGAAAACCCGCTTCCCATCGGTGACGGTCGAGGTGACGCATTCGGTCGTCGCCCCCTCGGTTTCCCAGAGGGTATCCCCGGTTCGAGGATCCAAGCTGGTGATCCGATCGCAGCCGGTCACCACGACTTGATCACGCCCCGCCGCTCGCAAAAGAATGGGAGAAGGATAGTTGGGCAGCTTCGGACGGTCGCGTTTCCAAACCAATTCCCCCGATGCTCGCTGATAAGCGGCGATGACACCCCCCGCTTTGTTGTCGGAGGAAACGATGACCAGATTCTGATAGAGCGCTGGAGAGGCCCCATAGCCTTGATGCTCCACGTAATCGCTTACCCGCACCTGCCAAGCGATGCCACCCTCTTGCTGAACCGCCGTCAACCAGATGGCGTCGCTGTTGGGCAATGCCACAAAAACGAGTTTTCCATCCGTCGCTGGGGTGGTGGAGGCCGACGTGGATCGCGCATTCTTTCGCATCCCCCCCGACGCATGGACTACCGTTTCATGCTGCCGCTGGCCCGTCTGACGATCCAAACAAACGAGCGTTTGTGCACCAGAATCCTCTTCGGACGTCACATAGAACAACTTGGGTCCTGATAAACAGACCGACCCATAACCGCGCCCCGAGATGGGGGACTTCCAAGCGATGTTCTTGGTTTCGTCCCACTCCCGTGGCGAGGACTGCGATGGATCCGAAGACCCGTCGCGAGCGGGACCACGCCACCAAGGCCAATCTCCCTTTGCCACCTCGATCCCATCTTGCACTCGCTCCGATTGGGCAACCGCCCCCTGCGATGCGAGCAATGAAAGGAGCAAAGTCGCGACGGGGAGGCATCGCAATGTAGATCTCATGGTCGACTCCGAAGCGGATGGTATTCAGATCGTGGAAAACTCGAAAACCCTGCGAATGCAGCGGTTGAAAAGGTATCCTAATGCAATCCCCACCGCAACGGTTGCGTATCCCCGAGACGAGTGAGAAGGATTCACCCCACCAAACAGTGGCTTTCAGCCTCCGCAGCCGTTAGGCTTAACCGGCAAATCGGCAACACAACGCCGGTGAATTCGATTCCAAACGAGGCTAGTTGTCGCAATGGGATTGCCTGGAATGGTACATGGGATCACCACTTGGATGGTCGCGGTCGGCTGCTTGTTCGCATGGATACCCACCGCACCGGCCCAATCCGTGTCGGACCAAGAGGCAGTGAAGGAAACCCTTCGAGTTGGGGACTACGATCGGTCGATCGCAATCGCCAAGGAGCAAGTCGAGAAGCGAGTCTGGAACGAAAAGTGGCCCGCGACCTTGATCGAAACCTACATGACCCTCGGCCGCTATGCCGATGCAGTTCCCGTCCTCGAGGACTCGCTGACTCGATTCGGCGACAGCCTCCGCATTCGCCTGCTCGCCATCCAAGTCTACCGGATGAACAATGAGAGTTCGAAGGCCAAAGAGCAATTTGAACTCATCGACACGATGGTCCAGCGCAGCCCTTGGCGCTACACGGGCTCGTCCGAGCTGGTTCCCCTCGGAGAATACTTTCTCCTGCGAGGAGAAGATCCCAAAACAGTTCTCAAGGCATGCTTTGATCAAGCCATCAAAGCGGATCCAGCCATGATCGACGCACACCTCGCCACCGCCCGCATGGCATTGAGTAAGAACGATGCGAAGGTGGCTTCGCAGTCGCTCGCCAAAGCGCTCAAACTCGACGAAAAATCTCCGGAAGTCCAGTATTTGCTCGCCAAAACATGGTCTTCGACAGAGCCGGAGCGAGCGACCAACCATTTGAAGGAATCTCTCGCGATCAATCCTCGCTACATTCCATCCCTCTTGATGGTCGCAGAAGAGAAGATGAACGAAGAGGCGTATGAAACGGCTCTCGAGGTGCTGGACGAAGTCGAAAAGGTTAACCCACGCCTCCCTGCGATGTGGGCCCTGCGCGCCGCGATCGCACACTTGCAGGGCCGGTACCCGGACGAGGGTAGCCATCGCACCAAAGCGTTCGAACCATGGGCTTTGAACCCGGAGGTCGATCACACCATCGGAAAACACTTGGCCATGCACTACCGGTTCTCCGAATCCGTGGATTACCAGCGCCGATCCCTTACGATGGACGCGCGCTACGTTCCCGCTCAAACACAACTCGCCCAGGACTTGTTGCGGCTCGGCAAAACGGACGACGGTTGGACTTGGGTGGATAAGGTCCGAACCGAAGACCCCTACGACGTCACCATCTTCAATCTAAAGCAGCTTCAGAAAGAGCTGGACCGTTTCGCGACGCTTGAGGCACCGGGATTCGTGATCCGCATGGACGCTCGGGAGGCGAAGATCTATGGCCAAGATGTCGTGACCATCTTGTCGGAAGCCAGAAAGGTCCTCACGGAGAAATACGCCGTCGAGCTGGAGGAACCTGTTTACGTGGAGATCTTTCCAAGGCAAAAAGATTTTGCGATTCGGACATTCGGTCTTCCTGGAGGTCAAGGTTTCTTAGGAGTTTGTTTCGGGCGGCTTATCACAGCCAATTCACCTGCGGCCCTTCAAGTCGATTCGAATTGGAAATCAGTCCTATGGCACGAATACTGCCACGTCGTCACGCTGCAGAAGACGAAGAACAAGATGCCGCGATGGCTCTCCGAAGGAATCTCTGTCTATGAAGAGAGACTGCGCGATAAGACTTGGGGCCAAAGCATGGATCCCAACTATCGAGAGATGATCCTGGGCGAAGATTTGGTCCCTCTGAGCAAACTGAGCAGCGCGTTCTTGAATGCAAAGTCTCCGATGCATGTCCAGTTTGCTTACTTCGAATCCTCGCTGGCTGTGCAGTTCTTGATCGAGACCTACGGCATGCCTGCGATGCTTCAGTTGCTGGATAATCTTGCTATCGGTATGCCCGCCGATGACGCTCTCCGACGAGCTCCGGGCAGCCTCGAAGCGCTCGATCAAGAGTTTGAGGCGTTTATTAAAAAGGAAGCAATGGCACTCGCTCCCCATGCTGACTGGAGCAAGCCGACCGGTGACGACAGGGCCGAGGTCGAGGCTTGGTACCAAGAGAATCCGAAGGCGTATTACAGCATCGAGCGAGCCGCTCGCGGCGCAATCCAGAATGAGAATTGGGAAGAAGCGTTGCAGCGAGCCAAAGAGTTGGAGGCATTATGGCCTGAAGATCCTAGGTCCGATGGATGCCATGCGATGCTGAGCCGAATCTACCGAGAGATGGGTGCGTTGGATGACGAACGCACCCATTTGATCCGATGGTTAGAGCGATCTTCGGATGCCCTGGACGCGTTGCTGCGGGTAAGTGAAATCGACTGGAAAGGTGGACGGGCCCTCGAGACATTGGAATGGTGCGAACGGATGCAAGCCGTTCAGCCACTGCGATTCGATGTCCAAGAACGACGCGCCCTATCCGCTGAAAAAGGCGAACGGTGGGACCTCGCCGAAGCAGCATGGAAAGCCTGTATGGAACTGGATCCGTTCGATATCGCTTGGATCGAATATCGAATTGCGGTCGCGCTGAAGAAGCAAGGCAAAATGGAAGAGGCCAGACGGCATTTGCTGTTGGCATTGGAGGAATCACCTCGGTTCACCGAAGCGCTGCGCATGCTCGTCTCGATGCAAACGAAACCAGAACCTGAGAAGAAGGAGGTGGAGGGAAGATGAGCTCAACGCAATCGTTTCGATGGATGGGGTTGGGTCTCGTTGTCCTCATCGGGACTGCGGGCGTCCTGTGGGCCGCAGGTCCTCAGTGGGGGCGCCGCCCGCGTGATTGGCGAGACGTCGGTAGGCAAGGTGTTCCTACTTGGGAGGTAGAACGTAAGTTTGCAAAAGATGTATTCACCTTTGTACGTATCCAATACGAATCAGGCGGGTATCGACGCCGAGGCGGCGGTTGGGCCACGGACTTTCGCGATAGTGAATTGAACTTCTCCCTGCGCCTGCAGCAGATGACAACGATCAAGGTGAATCCAGAGCCGATCGTATTGCAACTCACAGATCCCGCATTGTTCGACTACCCGTTCATTTACATCATTGAACCTGGCGCTCTGACGTTTTATTCTGAAGAAGTAATCGCTCTGAGAAAGTATCTTCTCAATGGCGGCTTTCTCATGGTCGATGACTTTTGGGGCGATGAGGAATACGACAATTTCTATCAGGAAATCAAGCGAGTCTTCCCGGATCGCGAACCGTTCGACGTTCCGCTGGAACACGAGATCTTTCACTGTGTTTATGACTTGAAGGAGAAGCCGCAGCTTCCTTCGATCAATGCCGCTTGGGCAGGACGAGACTCGGGAGTTATTTGGGAGCCGCGGTCTGGATCCGACACGAGCCATGCCAACTACCGAGCCATCACCGACGACAACGGACGGATCATGGTCTTCATTTGCCACAACACCGATCTCGGAGACGGTTGGGAACGCGAGGGGGAGGACCCTTGGTATTTCGAAGAGTTCTCCGTCAAAAAGGCTTACCCGTTAGGCATCAATATCGTCACCTATGCTATGACCCACTAATAGGCTCCCACGAAGACCGTGTTGCCCGTCTCGTACGGATACATGTCCCGTGTGGTATGATCGATCGCACCCATCTCTATCAGCAGGAACGCAACTTTGAGAAACATCACCATTGCACCCGAGGAAGAAGAAGCCGTCGTCTCCCAGATTCGCGAGGGGCGCGATCGCATCTACAGCGAACTTTCGAAGACCATCGTGGGGCAAATAGATGTTATTGAACAATTGCTGGTTTGCCTTTTTTCCGGCTCGCATTGTTTGATTACCGGAGCGCCAGGTTTAGCCAAAACACTGCTGGTGCGAAGCGTCGCGCAAGTCTTTCACTTGGACTTTCGACGCATTCAGTTCACACCGGACTTGATGCCTGCCGACATCACCGGGACGGAGATCCTGGAGGAAGTGGACGGACGCAGAACGTTGCAATTCGTCCCCGGTCCGGTCTTCGCCAATGTGATTCTGGCAGACGAAATCAACCGAACACCACCCAAGACGCAGGCGGCATTGCTCGAAGCGATGCAAGAACACCAAGTCACGGCTGCAGGAAAGCGCTACGGTTTGCCAGAACCCTTCTTTGTCCTGGCAACGCAGAACCCGATTGAAATGGAAGGAACCTACCCTCTCCCGGAGGCACAGCTCGATCGTTTCATGTTCAATGTCTTGATCGACTACCTCCCCTTTGAAGACGAATTGCAGGTCGTGCTCGACACGACAAGCCGCCGGAGCGAGCCGATCGAACCCCTCTTCAGCGGCGAAGATATTCTCAAATTCCATGAGATGGTCCGACGCATGCCGATCGCCAAAGAAGTCGCCGGTTATGCAGTGAAGCTCGTCGACGCGACTCGGCCCGGCCGGAGCGGGGCGCCCGATTTCGTCAATCAGTGGATCAGCTGGGGCGCCGGGCTTCGCGCCGCCCAAATGCTGGTCCTCGGTGCGAAAGCCCGAGCCCTCTTAGCCGGACGTTCGCATGTGTCCCAAGACGATATCCGCGCATTGATCCACCCCGTGCTCCGCCACCGCATTCTGCTCAGCTACAAAGCCGAAGCAGAAGGTGTTTCTATCGAAGACTGCATCGCACGAGTGGTTCGCGAAGTCGTCTAGGCACTTACAAATACCTATCGCCGCCCACGAAGCCTTCTCGTGCTATCGGTTGCATCGTCGTTCGCTAGACTAGCTGCGCCGATGTCATCCCAATGGCTGTAGAGGTAATCGAGCCCCGCAACCGAATTCGCGTCGGACACGCCATCCACTGCTTCCCCTTCCCCTTCTAACCCCGGTCCGAACCCGCTCGAATCGTTCAAGAAATTGACGACTTGCAACACGTCAAGCGGATCGAGCGTCCCGTCGTTATTAGGATCGATATAAGGCGCCGAGAAAGGTACCGGGCGAGGAAGGACACGGCTTCCCGTCTGATTGATCTCGTTCACGAGAACCAGAGCATCCAGGGGTGTGACCGATCCATCCGCATCAACGTCAAATGGATTTTGTCGATTGAAAAATGCCGAATCGACTTGCAGAGCGACCGTGGCGACGTTGCTCCACTCGTCTTGATTATCTCGAACTCGGTATTGGAACGCATCGGAGTAAATGAGTCCTACCAGTGGATTGCTCGATGGCGTGTATTCCATTCTGCCATCGGCCAAGATCTGAACCGATCCACGTGCGGGCAATCCTACGATCTCAATGGTCGATGGTTCGATTTGTCCATCGGGATCAAGGTCGTTCGATAGGACATTCAACGTCATCGCCAACCCAATCGTGGTGCGCCCCGCATCATTCGACGCTTGCGGTGGCAATTCAACGAGGTCGGTCAAGTCGACTCGAATCAATCGATCGAACTGCAACCCATCGCTATCGGTAGTTTGAACCCGCAATACATAACCGCTGCGGGCTTCAAAGTTCATGCGAGCATTGGTGCGCAATTCGTTCCCAGCGATCGCAAAACTGCTATCGCTCGCATCTCCGTCGATGCTCAGAATGGAGTAACTAAAAGTTTCACCCAAGTCAGGGTCGGTAGTCGCGAAGGTGCCAACCAGCGTTCCAACAGACACGTTTTCATCGATAAGAGTGTTGCTGAGACTCAAGGCCGTCGGAGATTCCGCGACATCGGTGATCACGATTTCAAACGGGACTTCCGTGTAGAGACCTTGCGGATCGACAGCACGAACCACCACGCTGTAGGAGGATTGGACTTCGAAATTGGCTTCGCCGATCAACCTCAATTGATTGCCGAGAATTTCAAATGCGTCGTTGTTCCCTGCACCTGCAGGGAGCGCAAACTCAATCGGACTTCCATCGGGCTCGACTGCGGTGAGTAGCCCAATCAGGCGGCCGGTAGTCGGACCTTCCGCAATCGTCGTATTCGACAACTGAAGATTGGAAGGAGTTTCATTTTCGTTGACCACACCGATGGAGAAGGACTGCTCGACAAATCCTCCTCTTTCGTCGGTCGCACGAAGGCGTACCTGCAACGTTGACGATCCCTCGAAATCAGTCGTCTGGGCCAATACCAATCGATCTCCCACAATCTCAAATCGGCTGTTGTCCAAACTTCCTTCACCGGCGACCAACGTAAATCGAATCGGAACGACAAACGCGTCCGGGTCATCGGTGCTGAGCAAACCGATCTCGGTCGGAGGAACATTGTTCTCGACGGTCGTCGACTGACTCAAGAAGATACGTGTGGGAGCTTCGTTGATGTCCAGCACCTGCAAAACGATGGTCTGATCGACAAACAAGCTGGATGAATCCATCGCGCGAACCGTGATTGCGATGGTACCCGACGTCGCTGCCAACGATTCGAAATCCAAGAGTTCACTGGCGAACAATTGATCTCCGAGGATGTAAAGCCCGTTGTTATCGCTACCGAGCAATGAGTAGGTAAAGGTCTCGCCCCGATCCGAGTCGGTAGCCGTGAAAATACCGATCGGCGTGTCGATCGGGAAGTTCTCAGGGAGGGAACCGCGATTGAACGAGATCGATGTCGGCGCTTCGTCCATATCCGTGATCGAAATCGTATAGATTTGAGTAAGCTCGTTGCCAGCGGCGTCGCGAGCCGTCACTCCGATAACGAACGAGTCGGTCGACTCAAAATCGGTTGAAGGCAGTATGCGGAGTTCATTTCCCACAATGCCGAAGAACGAAGCGTCGGCAAACCCGTCGGGAAGAGAGTACTCGATCGGGAGCCCGTCCGGATCCGTCGCGGATAAGAGTCCCACCAGCCGGTTCGAATCGGGACTCTCTGGTAGCGTGTCGTTCGAGAGCGTTAACCCGTAGGGCAGCTCTTCCACGTTTTGAACGCGAATCACAAAGGCTTGCTCCACGAACAATCCTCCGAGATCCTCGCCCCTCAACCGTATGGAATACTCGCCCTGCGATTCAAAATCGGGAGCCGTGATGAGGTGCAGGTTCCCTGCGACGATCTCGAAGCGACCATTGTCGCTATCCCCTATCCCCGAAGCCAACGACCAGTTCAACAGATCGTTTGCATCGGGATCATCGTGAGAAAGGGGGCCGAAATCCCAAGGAATCGACACGTTCTCATACACCCAATCGCTGGAGAGGGTGATCGTCGTGGGTGCTTCGTTCACGTCGTTTACGGTAATCGTGAATGTCGCGGTGGGGCCGTCTCCCGATCGGTCGATAGCTTGGATCGCAATCGTGTAAAGGCTCTTGCCTTCATGGTTAAACGATCCGACAGCCATCAATTGATCACCGGAAATAGCAAAGTCTGCAGCGTCTCCAAACCCGACTACCAACTCAAACCGGGCGGGATCGTTCAAGTCTTCATCTGTCGAAAGAATCCGTCCGATCACGCTCCCACTCGGACTATTCTCATCCAGGCTGGAACGGGTCAGGGTCGGTGCCGTCGGTGCTTCGTTGACGTCTTGAATCAAAATGGTAAACGTCTGCTCCACCTGCATTCCACCTGCATCGCGGGCCGCAACCCGAATGGTGTGAATCGGAGACGTTTCGAAATCGAATGGATCCCGAGCGAACAGTTCATTCCCGCGAATGTCAAAGAGAGTATTGCTAAGGTCGCCTGCACCCGAAACAAGCTCGAAGGCCAATGTGTCGCCAACATCCGGATCGCTTGCGTTCAATTGCCCAATCAAACTTAGAGACGGCGCATTCTCGGGCAGAGTGTTTGCGCTCAAGGTCAATGAGTTTGGTGACTCGTTCACATCGACGATACTGACAACAAATGGACGTTCGATAGAGAGCCCGTCCTTATCTGTAGAACGAACGCGAAGCTGATAGCTTTGTTTCGTTTCAAAGTCAGGCACGAATAACGAACGAACGGAATCACCGATGATAGCGAACCGAGCATTGTCATCGCTTCCGTCCCCGGTCACGAAGGAGTAGGTGAACGATTCGTTTCGATCCGAGTCTGTCGTACTCAAAGAACCAATAACTGCACCCAAGTCCGCATTCTCGGCCAATGCTGTTGGGGAGAAGCTTAATGAGAGGGGTGTTTCTGGAATATCGCTTACCCGAAGAATGAAAGCACCCTCGACGGATAGTCCACCCGCATCGGTCACACGGGCGCGAATCGAATAGGTCTCTTTCGATTCAAAGTCCGCTGGTGAAAGAATGGTCAAAACACCGCCCGCCGTCGCGGAGAACAAACTGTTGTCCTCACTCCCCACACCGGATACCAGCGAAAATGCCAAGGTATCTGGATTATCGGGATCGAGCACGACGAACTGGCCGACAGGCGTGGACGACGGGGAATTCTCACTGAGAGAATAGGTCAAATCCAGCGAATAGGGCGACTCATTGACATTCGTGACACGGAGAACAAACTCACCTTCACGCGATAGTCCTGCGCTGTCCTGGACTCGTGCACGGATGGAATACGACGAACGGGATTCATAATCAAACGAAGTACCGGGCTTCGTTCTGAGAGCTCCGCTCGCGATAATCTCAAACAAACTGTTATCGGCGTCCCCGGATCCGGTTGCGAACGAATAAGTTAAGGTATCCCCGACGTCTGGATCGGACGCTGTCAGTATTCCGATCGGATACGAAGAACCTGCGTTTTCTGGGAATTGATTACTGCTTAGCACGAGGGAGGTGGGGGCCTCTGGTGCATCGGCGACGAGGACCGCAAAAATCTTTTCCAAGCGTTCCCCCGACGCATCCACGCTGGCGACTCGAATGGAATAACTGCTCCGGGACTCGAAGTTAAAGATCGCGGCAGCACGCAGCTCATTTCCAACGATGCTGAAAAGCGCATTGTCGGTCGCACCGGTTCCAGACGCGAAGGAATAAACAAACGTATCACCGCTGTCGGGATCAAACGTGTTGAACGTACCGATCGCCGTGCCAACAGGTGCATTTTCCGCAATGACATTGGCAGACAATCCGATATCGCTCGGCGGATCATTGACGTCGCGAACGCGAATGGTCAGCGGGATGGAATAGGACAAACCTCCCAAGTCGGTCGAGCGAACTTGAACCACGTACTCGGTCTTCGACTCAAAGTCAAAGACACCCGCCGTACGTATCTCGTTACCGACAATGCTGAATTGCATGTTATCCGGAAACGAGGCGGTTCCGAACAAAGAATAGGTAAAACGATCACCAACATCCGGATCGGTTGTCGAAAGCGCGCCAACCGCCGTTCCCATGGGGCGAAATTCATCGACCGTGTCATTCGACAATTCCAACAACGTGGGATTTTCGTTAACGTTCAATGTACCGATGACGAAGTTCCGGTCGACGCTCAATCCCCCTGCATCGGTCGCGCGGACGCGGATCGCCATCCGTTTGTTGGTTTCAAAGTCAAACGACTCCGCCGCCAGAAGTTGCTGTCCAACAATGGTGAAGCGATGATTGTCGTCGCTGCCATCCCCTCCCACCAACGCATATTGGATCACGTTATTTTCAGCATCGGTGGCGCTCAAACTGCCGACAATCGTCCCAGTGGGTTGGTTCTCGAAAATCTGAGTATTGGTGATCTGAATCGCTTGCGGTGCTTCGTTAACATTCGTCGCAATGATCACAAAAGAACGTTCGATGTTCAATCCCGCGATATCCGTGGCTCGAATTCGAATGCTGTAAAACGACCTCGCTTCGAAATCGAGAGAGACGATCGCCTCTAACGTATTTCCTGTGACGCGAAACAGACTATTGTCTCCCGAACCGCTACCTGCAACCAATCGATACGTTACCACGTCCCCCGCGTCTGGATCATTGGTGCTTAACGTGCCGACGAATCGGGGTGCCGGTTCGTTTTCTGCAAGGATATTATTGCTGAGAGAGATCGTCGAAGCCGATTCGTTGACATCGATGACCGCGATAACAAAGTCCTTCTCGATATACAAACCTCCCGAATCTGTGCTTCGAACTCGAATCGAGTAGCTGTTCTTGGTTTCAAAGTCAAACGCCGCGCCGGTGCGCAACGTGTTCCCAACAATGGTAAACCTCGCATTGTCGACACCTCCTGCAACCAAGCTGTAGACAAACGTATCGCGCGTGTTCAGGTCCTGTGTACTGAACAACCCAACGGTCGTTCCGATTGGACGATTTTCCGGGACGCTCGCGTTGCTCAAGAACAGGTTCGTCGGAGCAAAATTCTCATTGACAACACCAAACAGCAACCCATTGATCGGATTGACAGATCCCGTCACGTTGCGAACGCCGTTGCTTGGGATGGTGTAGTCAAACGTGCCACTCAACTCCAACTGCAATGGTGTTGTCCCACCCGGCACGTCCACACCGACATACCCATCTCCATTGGTTCGTTTACCAATTTCGTTGCCACCGAAATTCAACGACCAAGCTTCGATGATCCCTTCATCCGCCCCAAACGTATCAAAGACCTCAAGCCGCCATGTTCCCTTCGCATCGCTACCATCGACCGCCGTCAAACTTGACTCCGGTCGATAACGCCCCGTGTAAGGGAATGTGCCCGATCCGATCGTCACGGTTGCTTCATCATCGAAAATCGTATTGATGTAGCCATCCTGACTCGATCCTTGCTGGTTTGCCAAGAGGACGCGAGCGCCGGTCGGCGACACGAGCGTCACGATCATGTCCCCCATCCAACTATGCGTGATGCGGACCGAGACGTTCAAGTCTTGAATGGTAAAGCTCTCTGGCACCTCGATCGTCGAAACAGAGGTTTCCAAATCCAGAACCGGGACGGGTGTGGATTGAAAATACGATGGCTCAAAGCGTCGATTTGCGTTGGTATCGGCATAAATGAGCAGTCCTTCCTGAGGAAGCTCGTTGGCATCCATTACTCCATCGAGATTACGATCATTGAAAGCGCGCGCGTAAGCCCTCGAGTTCTTTTGATAACCGAAATCCAATCCTTGAAAATTGCTCGTCTCATCGACCAAAGTGACGGTGTAGTTGTTGCCCGCAGGCGCAACCAATTGCCAACCTGGTGAACTGCTTCGGATGCGATGGGTACCGATAGGCAGAGTCCCAAAGTAATAGGCTCCCGTCGCATCCACAAAGGCCTGTGTCTCCCCCGCATTGAACGTGCCGGAATCGTTCGCATCGACATAAGCAAACGCGCCGAGATCCACGCCGGTATCGAACGGACCTCTCGCCAAATCGCGAGCAAAGTCCTCGTAGATTTTGCCTGCAACATCAGCCAACGTTGCGGTACCCGTGAATTGGATGACAAAGGAGCCTTCATCGGAATCGTTCGATGAAATGATCGCCGAGTCGAGAAAGTTACCTCCGGCAGTCGGAGCAAAGGCAATCGTGATATTGGTGGATTCCCCAATCCCCAAACTGCTGTCACCAAATGTCGAGACAATCGAAAAGGGAGCAGGAACATTGAGGTTCGTTAGCTGGAGTGGCGAGGTTCCTTGATTGCGAATTCGGAACGTCTTCGAGACAGACTGGCCTACAAACAACGAACCAAAAGGTACGGTCGCTCCGGAGGAGAACTCCACCATCGAGTCCACGACGGAAATCTCCGGCTTTCCAACACCCGCCACGGCAGTGAATGCGTTGAGGCGACCTTGACCATACTCGGGATGGAATCCGGTCTGGATATCGTAAACCACTCCCCCGATCAAATCGGTCGTGTTGCGGAGATAAGTCTTCAACTGGGCAGGACTCAAGTCGACATTGAGGACCTCGGCCTGAGCCAACACCAAAGCAGCGATGCCGGTAGCAAGAGGAGTGGCTGAGGATGTACCCCCGAACCCGGTCGCGCCCGTCCCTGTGTAATCACCCGCGGCATAGCCTGCTGCCCCGGTTCGATCCGTCGTCTGGATCGCCAAATATCCGGCTCGAGTGTCATTGCTCGGGGTGACAAAGTCGGTCCCGAAGCCGTAGTTGCTGTAGTTGGAACGCATCCCTTGATTGTTCGTCGCTCCCACCGCGACCACCCCGGTGTTCACGAGCGATTGGTTGGCGGGGTAACTGATCACGGAGCTGTAGTCATTTCCGGTCGCAAAGAAATACGCAGCCCCCTTACCACCTCGACCGTTTACCACTCCCCAGGCCAAAGCCGAGTTAATCGCATTGCTAACCGAGCCACCCCCCCAAGAATTATTCACGATGTCGGAATGAACGGCTCCATAACGCAAGGCATTGGCGATGTTGGCATCGTTCGCCACGCTACTTCCGTCGAACATTCGAATACTGATCGCAGAGGATTTGTACGAAGCTCCCGCCACACCTTCGCTGTTATCCCCTCGAGCCGCCGCGACACCTGCGACCGAGGTTCCGTGCGCATCTCCTGGATTTTGAGGTTGGGATTGATTGGTATTGAATACAAAGTTCCAACCATTGACGTCGTCGACGTAACCATTGCCATCGTTGTCGATCCCATCCCCCGCGACTTCACCCGGGTTCACCCAAGCCCGAATGTCTTGGTGGGATGCCTGCACCCCATCATCGATCACACCGATCACCAGATTGGAGGAGCCGCCCGCATTGATATCCCATGCCTCGACGACATCGGAATCGGCGTCGATCAAACTGCCCCCTTGTCCAATGTTGTGCAAGTGCCACTGCTCACCGAGCAACGGGTCGTTAGGCATATAGAACTTCTGCCAATTTTGATAGAAGTTCGGAGAGACCCAAGCGACTTCGGGTTCCGCTAGCAGCGCGTTGGCTTGCTGAAGCGTCTTCACTCCCAAACTATCTTTCACCTTGAGCACGTACTGGTCTGTCGTGCCGAACATCTGGCTGTATGACTCGAACTGAGGCTTGTCGCTGAGGAAGCTCTCAACCGTCTGATCCGGTTTGAGCCCAACGATGATCTCGTCGAGAAGAACCATTTCGGTCTGTCCAGAAACGAACACCGGTGTGGTATATTCGATTTCCCCAAGGGATTGGAGCTGTTCAATGGTCGATGGATGGATCGACGCACTCGACTCGTAGACTTGGAGCTGGCCGTTCACGCCTCGGGACCATTCCAATTGTCCTTGAAGAAGCGAATCGGGGCGGTTGGGCGTTTCCAGCGCCACCGCAATTTTGTTGGGATGGATTTCTAAGGGAACAATCTCTTTGCCGGCGACATAGTACAAGGCCCCTTCTCCCTCACCCTGCATTCCCGATGGTATCTGCATCGAGGAGAAAGCATTCCAAGGTAAGTCAGCCGCTAAGAGCTGCCGGAGTTCAAGCCTTTCCAGTACTGGGCGGAGACGTACGTTCTTCCCAACAGTGCGAAACTTCATGACGTGTAAGCCTTCGTTGTAGTGTGTGCCGAATTCGCTGGACGTAGCGAATGTAGCGGTTGTCGCATCCGACCAATCCTAAATGGATTTAGGCATTTCCGGTGGTTTCTGCGAAGGCTTTTTAAGAAAAAAATGAGCAAAACAGCAAGATATCGGGGGCTATTCTTGCCCAGCGTGCATGGCCTGTTGAGCCGCTCTCCCAGGCCAGTGAGAGGGAAAAAAGGCCCGGGGGGATTCTCGCGATGCTATGACTACTGCACCCATGCGCTGCGCGGGCTCGCGAGAGTATTTATAACGCGGGATCCGATCGAGTAGATCGAATACCGCAAGTCGCACCCGTCTGGACGACGTGCAAAACAATAAGATGCACAAAAACCATCCAATGATCGTTTTGGCACAAACAAATCATACCCGACTTCTGGAATCCACCTGCGGTAGTGGAAGTACGCCCATGAGCGCGCCATCCATTCAAGAAGAGCCTATCCGTGGGGCTTTAGGATCTACAAAATTCCCCAGTGGTGGGCAAGTGACTGCGAAGGATCGAGGCAGCCAGTTCGGGTTTCGTCGTGTTGATAAAGCAATCCGAGCCCCATTCAAAGCCAGCAACCTTGCTCAGTCGTGGAATGACTCGCAATCGCCAGTGATGCGCGTTTCGGTCAGGGCGGTGGAAGGGAGCCGTTTGTAAAACGTAGTTGTAAGCGGCGTAAGGCTGTGCCGATTCGAGGGCAGCTAAACATGCCTTCAAGACCTTCGCCAGATCTTTCAACTCGTTCTCAGCAACTTCGTCAAAGTGGCAGCGGTGCTTTTTGGGAATGATCGAAAAGGCAAACGGGAAACGGGACGCGAAGGGACAGAATGCTACGAAGGATTCCGACTCCAAGACAATCCTTTCTTGCGCTCGAAGCTCTTCGCTTTGCAGTTGGCAGATGTAGCATTGATCGTAGCGATGCCGATACTCGGTCAATCGTCGATGCATGCGTTCGACATCGCTCGGAACAAAATCGAGCCCCATCAATTGGCTATGCGTATGGGATAAGGACGCTCCGGCATCCGCTCCGTAATTCTTGAAGACCACCGCATACTGGAGTCCGCGTTGCGAACGCCAATGTGCCAATCTCAATCGATAGGCCTGCAGAACCAATTCGACTTGATCCAGCGGCAGCGAGGTGATGCTATCGATGTGGTTGGGTGATTCGATAATGACTTCATGAGTCCCCGATACACACTGGCGCCGGAAAAAGGTATTGGGTTCGCTCATCTCCAAGGTGCTGACAACTTGCTGGAGCACTTCCTCGCCTGCCATCGTTCCATGGCGATTTGCATTGAGGTGGTTTCCGTTGTCTCGATGGTAGGAGCCGGAATGATTGTGATGGCCGGCGCCGTCCGATCCTCCACAGTTGTCAATTCGGGTTTCCGGTGAAGAGCGATTGATTGCAGGAAACTTGTTCGGAACGACCCGCACCTTCCAATGATCCAACGCGCCCTGAAACTCTCTCTGGATCTCCTCTCGAATCAGTGGCCGAGTCTGTTCATGATCGCCCGCGGGAAGCACCAGAGTCGGTTCGGGGGTTTCTCGTTCGGAACCGGAACAGAAGGGGCAAGAGTGCAAACCGCTAAGGGTCGCGCAAGGCTTCATATGGGGGCGAAACTCGTTCGGCCTCTCCTCGCGGTTGGGAGCAAAAATCACCCATCGATCCGCCAGCCAGTCGTAGCGTGTTTCGTGCATGGGTGGGGTGACTCCCGGATGAGTTGTTCTAGAGTCTGCCTTCGATCGCTGCTTGTTCGCGGGCGCGACTATAGACAGATTCGTAAAATGATGCGCTCGTGGACCACGACCAATCTTGCTGCATCCCTCGTGTGACCAGTCTACCCCATTGATTGCAATCTTGCGAATAGATATTCAAGGCTCTCCAGACGCATTCTGTAATTCCGTGCAAGGAATAATCACGGAAGGCGAACCCGGTCGCCCGATCCGCAGACTCCGCGTCGCCAGCCAAGTCGGCGACTGTGTCGTTTAGTCCCCCCGTGGCGTGGACAATGGGAACGGTTCCGTACCGCAAGCTATAGAGCTGGTTCAAGCCGCACGGTTCATAGCGGCTCGGCATGAGAAACATGTCCGCGCCAGCTTCGATTTTGTGGGCCAAAGGCTCGGAAAACTCCAGACGAACCGCCACCTTGTCCGGGTACCTGGCTGCCAATTGCGAAAGCGCGGTGGCGAATCGATGCTCTCCATTCCCCAAAATAATCCACTGGGCGGGCATCTGTTCGACCGAGCCCTCCATCAGCGGCTTGACCAAATCCCACCCCTTTTGCTCGGCCAAGCGTCCGATCAACCCAATCACGGGCTTGGTCGGATCGGCCGGTAGACCCATCATATGCTGTAGGTCGGACTTGCAAACCGTTTTGCCATCCCGCCAGTTTTCGACGCCAAAGTTCTGGGCAATATGGCTGTCATGCCTCGGGTCCCATACATTGTAATCGACCCCGTTCACGATCCCCAACAGCCGGGATTGCTTGGCTCGCAGTACCCCATCCAATCCGCACCCATGCTCGGGCGTTTGGATCTCTTGCGCGTAACTGGGGCTCACCGTGGTGACAAAATCCGCAAAGGAAATCCCCGTCTTTAAGAAATTCAAATCGCCATAGAACTCCATCTGCTGCCAGTTGAAGAATTGCCAGTCCATGCCGGTCAAATTCATGTCATGACTCCAAAACCTGCCTTGATAGGCCAGATTGTGGATCGTCATCACCGACGCCGCATGCTGATACCAACGCTTGCCGCCAAACCCGGTTCGTACGTAAGCGGGCAGCAATCCTGCTTGCCAGTCGTGCGCGTGCAGAACATCGACGTGCATCTGAAGCCGTTCAATCGCTTCGACAACCGTTCGACAAAAGAAAGCGAATCGCTCTGCGTTATCCCGATAGTCACCATGCTCGTCGCCATACAAGTGCTCGCGATCAAAGTAATGCGGCTGATCGACGAAGTAGACATCGGCTGCACCCTCGTGCATGGTCGTCTTCAGAATCCGCGCGGCCACTTGCTTTCCAGCCATGTCAACCACAAACGAAACATGCGTATCCTCCATCGGTTGCCCCGAGTGGATCGCGCGACGATACCCTGGCAAGAACAAAGAACAACGATGCCCCCGAGCTGCCAAATGCTTGGGCAACGCGCCGCAAACATCCGCCAAACCACCGGTCTTTGCGAAAGGAACCGCTTCGGAAGCGGCTAGTACAATGTGCATTCTCGTGGTCTCTCAAGGAAGGATTGGCAACCAGGTGCATTGGAGGGTCGCATGATAACATAACTTTTCTCAACTTCGAGCCACCCAGCAACGCCCCCTCTCCCTGTCAAGGGGACACAGCATCGGAAAGAGTCAAGAGCACCTCTTGCACCATGGAGTTTTGACATCAATCCGACCCTAGCAATTTCTTTAGTCAGAATGTTGCAAAGTTGATCTTGGTTGCCTCATAATCACGCCACTATAATCGCGACCCTCACGATTGCTTCTCCCACTCATCCCCCAAAGGTCCGCTGTGCTTTCGATCCGACCGACTATCGCAGAACACGCACTGTATGTTTACGGACGATCGATCCACCCAGAGCTTTTTCAGATCTACAAAACGAAACACATCCAACGCTCGAACTACTCTGCTCGAATCGATATCACAGGTGACGGACATGTGATCACCTTTGTCTGCGGGCATCTGGTGATCTCCGAAGTCCTCTGCTCCTGCCAGCAGCTCCTGCCTCAACGACGTCGTATCATCTCCTCTCCGCTTCGGTCGAAGTTCTACCAAGAAGTCGATCGAAACGCCGTCATTCGTTACACCACGGAATGCGAACGGGAATCGGTGTCGCCCGATATGTTTTGGATGGTACAAACCCAATTGCAGCGATCCGAGTGCGACCAAGAGCTTCTTCAAACCTTCGATTCCAGCGGTCGCATCGCCTACGGCGCGGTCAGCTATCTCCATGTCGAAGAACGCGAAAACCAAATGCTCGTTCAAGCCTTCCACACCTTCCCGGACGATCATACGATCTTGAAGGCCGTCTCGACCTTCCAAGCCCTCTAGCGAATAAGCTCCAGGATGAGGGGCAAATCGGGACCCCGGACCGCCGCTTGAATCGCATAAGCGTCTTCACCATCCGCGCCGCGCAGTCGAAACACCACACGCTTGGGAATAGGGGCAGCCACACTCGCAACCCCTTCGACCCAATGGTTCGACGCTATCCCTAGGACGCCCGGGCCGCTTGCACCGTCTACGAGCAAGCTCGCATGTTGCCACCCGCGTTCGGTCCATTCCAAAGCAATCGCATCGGGCTTTTCCACCTCCACCGCCGCCACCCAATCGCTGCCGATCGTAAAGTCGATCTCTCCTTTCCCTCCCGATGGCTGGGTGAGCCTGCTCCCCAAATAGGACTCGATCTGCCGATTCGGTACCACCTTCCCTTCGCCCACACCCAACAATGCAAGACTCGGGGCCCTCGGCGTCTTGAGCAATCGGTGCACCCAAGTTTGCTGGTACTGCCAACATCGAACCTGAACTCGTTCCTGCCCCAACTCCTGAACTGCCACGCCGCTGAGAGGAGCAAGCCGCGCGCGAAGAGCTTCTAGCAACAACTCTTTTCCTGCCACGGCCTTCTCCAATGCGGCGTCCCGATCGGTTCGCGGATCGGACTGCTCAAGCTTCCCGACCACCCGATAAACGACTTGAGCGGGATAAAGTCCAAACGAGAACCCGACGAGTCCCGCGATCGCCATGACCGCTCCGATCGACTCCATCGCGACCACCAATTGAGCGTTTCGTGTATCTCGCAAAAAGATCCGTGTCGTCGCACCGAATCCGGTCGGTTGCGAATCCATGATCGCGGACTTTCGAAATAGCCAAGTGCGTCCCCAGATCCCTAACGGGATCCCGATTACAGCGCAGGGGGTACAGGGAAGCATCGAAGCGACCAATCCCACATGCCCCGCTTCGTCGACTCCCGAAAAGGCATGAACGATTCCACAAATCAACTGCGTCAAGATAATGGGACCAAACACCACGCTCAACAAAATCGCAGCCAGCCATCCCATCGATCCGGTTGAATAGAGAACCAGGAGAATGGCCAAGAAACCGCTGTTGAGAATCCCCAAAAAGAGGAGGCCAAAGGAAAGGAGCAAGTTCTGAGGGGCAAGACTCCTAGGCGAAACATCTCGTTGCACCGTCTCGGGTGCGATCTCCTGAGCCGACTCAAGAACGCGAACAGCAAGCTCTTGATTGGATCGCTTGACTTTCACCTCGATCCTCCCAGATTCGGAACCAGGGAACTCCTGCAAGGCAGAGATGGAGTCCCCCACCAGCTTCAGCCTCCCTGAAAAAATCCCCTGCTTGTATTCCAGGCGAGTGATGCGTCCCCACGGCACGAGAATGGAATGAACCCGCGACTTGATCGTTCCAAAAATTGCATCTCGCACTTGGTATTCGATGAAGATCCCTTTGGAGATGCATTGCAACGATCCGAGCACTTTCGCAAATCCGGCCATGTCTTCTCGCTCAATTGGGACACTGACCGCAGGTACCAAGGTGGGCTCTAGTTCAGGCAAATCCCGCTCCTCCGAGCGCGAACCCTGCACGACAGAACCGATGGCATTTCGAAACTCGTCTGCGGACTGGAAACGAGCGCTGGGACGACGCGATAGGGCTCGCATCACCACACGATCCATTTCACGAGGCACCATGGTATTGAGCTGGCTCGGGGACTCGAAATTGCCAACGGGCAGTTTTCCTGTCAGCAGCTCGTAGAACACGACACCGAGCGAATAGATATCGACGCGATGATCGACTTCCCCAGGTGATTCTATTTGTTCAGGAGCCAAATAGTGAAGCGTCCCGAGAACTTGCTGAGTCGCCGTGATTCGGGGTGCCGAGCGGGGATCGTTCCATTTTGCGATCCCGAAGTCGGCGACCTTTAAAGTCCCATCATCCCCGAGCAGAATGTTTTCCGGTTTGATATCGCGGTGAATCACTCCGCGCTGGTGCGCGTAATGCAATGCTTCGCAGAGCGTCCGCATCATGTTGGATGCTTCTTCGACGCTGAACTCCATCGAGCTCATGGCTTCCCGCAGATTGAGCCCCACCACAAACTCCATCACCAGGTACGCCATCGCATCGGAGGTCCGGCCAAAATCGTAAATGGCCACGATATTCGGATGAGATAGCTTCGCGAGGACCTTGGCCTCTCGCTCAAAGCGTTCGACAAAGGACTGGTCGGCCGAGATCTTCGCGTCGATGATCTTCAACGCGACATCTCGGTCGAGTGTTGTTTGCCTGGCTTGGTAAATGCTCCCCATGCCTCCGCGGCCGATCACTCGCTTCAGCTGATACTGAGGAAAACTCTTTTGCAGTCCCTCCAACTCGTCGGTGGAAACGATGGGTACCGGGAACAAGCGTTTCACCCCGCTCGATTCGGCATGCAACAGACATCGAGAGCAGTCCGAACCTTGGACCAACGGAGAGCCGCATCGCGAACACGCAACCGATTCAAGCTGGAAAGCCATAACCTATCCACCCCAAGCCGTGAACAAATGGAAAAACGAGACGTCGTACCACCACATTTCCGACATGCCTTGCCACCGGTTACAGCATCGATCTAAAAACTGTCAAGATTCTTCAGCCCGTACAATGCGTGGCTAGCCACGGGGGAGCGTCGAACGGGAAGCAACGGCGGATGCGAGAAAGGCGATCTCCTCATCCAACGACTCGAGATCGTCGATCGTTTCGGCGACCACCTCGCGAAGCGTGGCACCGAATCGATGTTTGAGCCGGTGCATCGCTACCTTCGCCGCCGAAGCCGAAATGCCGAGAGTCTCCCCCAGTCGTTGGTACAAATTCGCGTTCATCTCGGAAGTCAAATGGCCTCGAAGCGACTGGAATACCGAGAGTCGGTCGTTGTCGATGTACTCGGCCTGCAGTCGCTGCATGGCGTTCTCGACGACTTGATCGGCCCACCTCGTAAAGAACACCGCATCCGACACGGGAAGCGAGCCGCCATCGCCTTCGACCAACGCCATCTCCATCGATTCGTCGAACGAGCGTTGCGCGACATGCCCCCCTCGCTTTTCCCTCGTGGCGAACCGGTGGCGGTCGATCAAATACTGCTTCCAAGCGTGAAGAAGAAAGGCGCGGAACCGCCCTCGCGAGGGGTCCGCCCGCTGGAGCAACCCACCTTCGAGCATTTCTTCCACGAACCCTTGCGTTGCATCTTCAGCATCCTCCGCCCCGAGTCCCCTTTGCCTGGCGTAGTGGTAGAGGGGCCCCCAGTACTTTTGGACCAACTGTCCAAAATGAGTGCGCGGCGTTCCTCTCTGCTCCTTGGCCGCTTGAAACACGGCTGTCCAGTGGGTTGTCGTAAACATGGATTCCATCCTACCAAATGCCGCCCGACGGTTGACTCCGAATCGCCAAATGTTCCGGCTGCCCTGTTCGCAAGTCGAACGGCGGACTGTAGACTACCATCCCTTCAAGACTACTCGACCCCCTTCCTGACGACTCGACCAGGCGATCTCTCGACGTCGTCTTCATCGTGGCTTTGAACGCATCTATGGTTTGGCAGCGAGTTTGTATCATCGGAGTCGGCCTGTTGGGTGGATCCATCGGCCTGGCGCTCAAGCGAAAGCGGCTCGCGAAGCAAGTCGTCGGGGTCGGTCGTTCGATTTCTCGTTTGGATACAGCTCTCCAACGGGGCGCCATCGATGTCGCCACCGACGATATCCTCGCAGGAGCTCGCGACGCCGATCTCATCATCGCTTGCACTCCAGTCCAATCGATTGTCGACTCCCTCGCCGTCGCCGCCTCGGTCGCCCAGCCGAATGCGATCTTGACCGATGTCGGGAGCACCAAACAAAGCATCATCCGGGGCGCGATCGGTCGGCTCCCCGCTTCGCAGTATATCGGCAGCCATCCCATTGCGGGCGGCCACCATAGCGGGGTCGAACACGCCGTCGGAACGCTGCTCGATGGCGCCCTCGTGGTCATCACCCCGACCGAGCATACGCCGCAAGATCTCACCGACCGCATGACCCGTTTTTGGGAGTCGATGGGCTCTCGCACTTGCATTCTCACCCCCCAAGAGCACGACGAAGCACTCGCGATTTCCAGCCATTTACCCCATATGGTCGCTTCCGCCCTCGCGGGAACGACCCCTTCGCACATGCTGCAATTCGTCGGAAAAGGCTGGATGGATTCGACTCGGATCGCCGCCAGCAACCCCCAGCTCTGGCGGCAGATCTTAGAAGAAAACCACGCTCCAGCCTTACAAGCCTTGAAGAACTTTGCCACAATCTGCCAAACATGGATCGAGGCACTCGAACAAGGGGACTTCGACCGTGTGGAATCACTACTCGAAGCAGGAAAAGCAACCCGTGACGCTGTGGCAAGTCGACATCTATCCGGCTGATGGTCAGCCTGACTCTCTCGGAGCCTCCGCCGCCAAGGCCGCTTGCGAACTCGGTATCTCGAACGACTTGATCGTCCACGGGGCCTACGGCTTCCTCATCCAAGGCTCCGTAGAACTCGCCGGAGTTCAACAAGTCGCCAGAGACCTCCTCTCCGACCCCATCGCCCAACGCTCCATCGCGGCCCCAATCGGCGACGCCAGCCTGTCCGTACCCCCGACGTCCAATGGGCAAGCGACTCTTGTCTACGCCCTGCCAAAGCCCGGCGTCATGGACCCGGTCGCTCAAAGCACACTCCAGTTGCTCCGCGATATCGGACTAGATATCGACGAAGTCCGTACGTTTCGCAAATACTGGATCGGCACCCGATCAGGCTCCGTCGACCGATCCGTTGTGGAACGCTTGTGCCAAAAAGTCCTGGCCAATGATTCGATCGAGCAAGTCAACGTGGGACCGTTGCGATTGACCGAACTGGCCGTCGGATCGGTTTACAGCTTCAAAAAAGTCATCGTTCCTATCTCGAATCTCGATGATGCCGCCTTGATGAAGCTCAGCAAGGAAGGGCAACTTTACTTCACCCTCCCTGAGTTCAAGACGATCCAAGCCCACTTCGCGACCCTCGGACGCGAGCCTTCGGATATCGAACTGGAAACCATCGCTCAAACTTGGAGCGAACACTGCAGCCACAAAACACTCGGCGGAAAAATCGAATACACCGACGAAAATGGAACCCGGCAATTCCAGTCGATGCTCAAGGAAACGATCTTCGCTGCAACGGTTCAAATTCGCAAAGAACTCGGCGATCTAGATTGGTGCGTCAGCGTGTTCAAGGATAACGCAGGCGTTGTGACCTTCGACGACGACGATTGCGTCGTCTTCAAAGTCGAGACGCACAACCACCCTTCGGCCATCGAACCTTATGGCGGTGCCAACACCGGACTCGGCGGGGTCATTCGCGATCCGCTCGGGACAGGCCTTGGAGCAAAACCGGTTTGCAGCACCGACGTCTTCTGCTTCGCCAATCCGGATTACGACCCTGCCAAGCTTCCTCCGGGAGTCCTCCATCCGCGAAGGGTGATGTCCGGAGTCGTCTCGGGAGTTCGAGATTACGGCAACCGCATGGGAATCCCCACGGTCAACGGTGCCGTTTACTTCGATGATCGATACCTGGGAAACCCGCTCGTCTACTGCGGTAATGTCGGTATTATCCCTCGAAACAAAGTCGAAAAGCACGCGCTGCCAGGCGACCGGATTGTTGCCATCGGCGGTCGAACCGGACGGGATGGTATCCACGGAGCGACTTTCAGTAGCGTCGAATTGACCGAAGAAAGCGAATCGATTTCCGGAGGGGCTGTCCAAATCGGAAATGCGATCACCGAGAAAATGGTCCTCGATGTCCTTCTCGCAGCACGCGATGAAGGTCTCTACAGCGCGGTGACCGATTGCGGCGCAGGTGGATTCAGCAGCGCCATCGGCGAAATGGGTGAGGACATCGGTGCAGAGGTTTGGTTAGAACAAGCTCCCCTCAAATACGAAGGCCTCAGCTACACCGAGATTTGGATCAGCGAAGCGCAAGAGCGAATGATCCTCGCAGTCCCACCCGAGAAGATCGATCGCTTGAAAGCCCTCTGTGCCAGCGAAGGGGTCGAAGCAGCAGTACTCGGCGTCTACACGCCGACCGGAAATCTTCGATTGATGTATCGGGGAGAAGAAGTCGGCTGCTTGAGCATGGAGTTCCTCCACGGAGGTCGCCCCCCCATCGTTCGGCAAGCAGTCTACCAACCTTCGAGCATCGCCCCTCTATCGCTGCCGAACCTCTCGCGCGAAACGATCGAATCGACTCTCCTGGACATCCTTTCGCACCCCACCGTCGCGAGCAAACATTGGATTATCCGGCAATACGATCACGAGGTCCAAGCCGGTAGCGTGGTGAAACCGCTCGTCGGTCCATCCTGCAACGGACCGAGCGATGCCGCTGTCGTCAAGCCGAAGCTCCATAGCTCCAAAGGTATCGTTCTCGCGTGCGGAATGAACCCCACCCTCGGGGATTTCGATCCCTACCACATGGCGACTTCTGCCATGGACGAAGCAGTTCGCAACGCCGTCGCCGTTGGTGCCGATCCTTCGAAACTGGCTGTTCTGGATAACTTCTGCTGGGGCAATACCGAAAAGCCGGAGACTCTCGGAACACTCGTCCGCGCTGCCATCGCGTGCCACGACCTAGCGGTTCAGTGGAAGACTCCCTTCATCAGCGGTAAGGATAGTCTCAACAACGAGTTCTCCTTTACCGACGAATCGGGTATCAAAAAGACGATTGCCATCCCGTGCTCGCTCCTCATCAGCGCTATGGGACAGATCGAGAATTGCCAACAAGCCATCACGATGGACTTGAAAAAAGTCGGAAACGCCATCTACCTCGTCGGCGTCACGCGCGAGGAACTCGCCGGTTCTCAGGTGGCGCGATCCCTCGGGCTAGAGGGCGGTAAAGTTCCCGAGGTGGATGCGGTGCTCGCGATGCGACTCTACCAAGGAATCCACCAAGCGATTCGAAACAAACAAATCGTCTCTTGCCACGACTTGAGCGAAGGTGGATTGGCGGTCTCGCTCGCGGAAATGGCATTCGCAGGGGAACTCGGTGTCTCCACCGATCTCACCGCGATGCGACAAGCCTGTTTTGTGAGTGTGGAAACGGCATTGTTCTCCGAATCCAACAGCCGATTGCTGTGCGAAGTTCCCGAGGATTGCACCGCTGCTTTCGAATCCGCCTTCGAAGGCCTGCCCGTTTATCGACTGGGAACCGTCGAACCGCATGATCGGGTCACCGTATCGTCCGACGGAAAAACACTCCTCGATCTCCCTTGGAAACAGCTTCGGGACCGATGGCTCGCGCCACTCGATTGGCAATAGCACGCGAGGGGAACGAACATGTCGATGCACCCGACTCGGTCAACTACGATCTGGACCAATGCAAGCTTCCCTGCACCCGTGGAAAAATTCTTGCGGGATGCGCTGGGTTCCCATCGCCTGATCGTCGCGAACCAGACCAGCAGCTCGAATTTAGTTGGCAGCCCTGCAGATCCTGCACTAGCCGAGGCTCAGATCGCATTCGGTCAACCCGATGCGCAACAGCTGCTGCAATTGCCCCAAATCCGATGGGTTCATTTAACATCCGCAGGATACACGGCCTACGATCGAGAGGATTTGAGAGAAGCATTCCGAGCCCGCAATGCTTCACTAACCACCAGTTCCGGCGTTTACGACGAACCGTGCGCGGAACATGTTTTTTCCATGATGATGAGCCTCGCTCGCCAATTGCCCGCATGCCTCGACGAACAGCGCACCAACCGAGCTTGGTCGGCCGCCCCAATCCGGCGAAATAGCTTCCTGCTCCGAGGCCAGAAAGCCATCCTGTTCGGTTACGGAGAAATTGCCAAACGGCTCGTCGAGCTCCTCGCCCCCTTTGAAATGGAAATCGTCGGGGTGCGTCGCAAGCCGAAAGGGAACGAATCCATCCCCATCCTGTCGCATGAACAAGCGGACAAGTGGCTGGGAAACGCCGATCATGTGATCAACATTCTTCCTGCGAACCCGAGCACCCAAGGCTACTTCGATCGAAACCGTCTGGCTCGATTGAGCCCTGGAGCCATCTTCTACAACATCGGACGCGGAAACACGGTCGATCAAGAGGCACTGGTCGACCTGCTCAATGGCTCCCACCTAGCAGCCGCTTATCTGGATGTCACCACGCCGGAACCACTCCCCGCGGAGCATCCCCTCTGGACCGCGCGAAATTGTTTTATCACACCCCACTCCGCCGGGGGCTTTCGGGAGGAAATGGAGGGTTTGGTGAGACACTTCCTCGAAAACCTAGCTCGATTCGAACAGAACGAGCCCTTGAAGAACCGAGTGATCTAATCGCATCAATGCGTCCGCCCCTCGCTACTCGCTTCTCGATTTGTTTTTTGTTGATCGCAATCGGGCGACACGGTGCAGGGAATCGATGGTGGAGAGTGCTTCTTTCATCGAGATCTTCGAGTCCCCTTGTTGCCGTTCGGTATAGACGATTCCAACTTCCGTCCAGCGATTGCCTTGATCGATCAAGTGCCAAAGGATTTCTTCGAGGAACCCATATCCTTTGCCGTGAATCGAAGTCCAATCCAGTCGAGCCAGTGCGGCGACTCGATACAGGCGATACGCGCTGCTGCAATCTCGGACCTTCCAACCGACCACCCAGCGCGCATACGCATTGGCGCATCGACTCACGAAGATCCGCTTCCAGGAACAGCCTTCTAAACCACCTCCCTCGACATATCGCGATCCGATTACCAAATCGTGCGCAGGGCGTTGAGCAAGCAGTCTGGGGATCGCAGCGGGATCATGGCTTAGATCGGCATCCAAATTCAGTACCCAATCGTATTGGTTCTCGATCGCGTATCGCATGCCAGCGCGAATAGCTGTCCCCAGCCCCAGTTTTCCAGGTCGATGAATCAAGAAAGTATGGGGTCGCGACTCACTTTTTGCCTTCACCCATTCGGAGGTCCCGTCGGGCGAGTTGTCATCGACGACGAGAATGTCGCTCCCTGGTAGGACGGCATCCAACTTATCGAAGAGGGTCGGGAGATTCAGCTTCTCGTTGTAAGTGCATACGAGAACCAGCAGTCGCTCCCCCTCGACCATCCCTGCCGAAGCAAGGCTGGCATCGGCGGTCGCTTCAAGCTTCTTGGGTTCCAACCTTATTCACCTTCGGAGGCGTCCGATACATCGGACTCGGAAGTGGATTCGGGCAGCGACTCATCGATCGGCAATTCGGAAACGGGAGCGATCGGTGCCGATGCGGCTTCAATCTCCGATGGATCGATATCTTGGGATGGAACCCGAACGATCGCGGTGAGCGAATCGCCTTCGTCCAAGCTCATAATCCGGACCCCTTGGGTGTTGCGGCCGATGACGCTAACGTCCTTGACCGCGATCCGCTGGATCTTGCCCCGGGTGGTCATCATCAAGACTTCATCAGAATCGTGCACCGCAGCGATCCCAACCACCTTGCCGTTCCGTCTTGTCGCTTTGATGTCGATGACACCCTTGCCACCTCGGCGTTGGGTTCGATAGCGATTCGCAGAGCCTAAATCTTCGGCTTCCGGTTCCTCGACGGGGACCT
This sequence comes from Pirellula sp. SH-Sr6A, assembly GCF_001610875.1. Classification (NCBI taxonomy): domain Bacteria; kingdom Pseudomonadati; phylum Planctomycetota; class Planctomycetia; order Pirellulales; family Pirellulaceae; genus Pirellula; species Pirellula sp. SH-Sr6A. Next base: position 3,307,476 of record NZ_CP011272.1, read on the forward strand.
CTTCTTCGATCAAGCCATCTTCCTCGGATCCTTCGTCGGACATCGGCAATTCCTTGCCAGCCATCTCATCGCCTGGACCGAAAGTGGTTCGCTTTCCGTAGCCAAACTCGCAAGCGGTAAGAAGGGTCGCTGTCGGATCGGCGACCACCATCCCGACCACTTCGTCACCCTTTCTCAGCGAGATACCCTTTACGCCGGACGTATTGCGCCCCATCGGGCGTGCATCGCTTTCGGAGAATCGAATCGCCATCCCTGTCGAGGTCGAAAGTACGATCTGGTCGTTCGGCTTGGTGATGACCACATCAACCAATTCATCGTCCTCTCGAAGCTTGATTGCGATGATTCCACCTCTCTTCGGACGGCTGTATGCCTCCAGCTCGGTCTTCTTTACAATCCCCTTCTTGGTACCCATCATGAGGAAGTGGCCGGGTAGGTCAAAGTTTCGTACGACAACGCAGTCGCGAATCTTCTCGTCTGGGGAAAGGTTCAACAAATTGACGACGGCCCGCCCGCGGCTCTCGCGGCTCATCTGCGGGATCTCCCAGACCTTTTGCCAGTACACCTTTCCTTGGTTGGTGAAGAACAGGAGGTAAGCGTGGGTGCTCGCAACAAAAAGATGCTCCACGGGATCCTCTTCCTCCGCTCGCATCCCCGCGATTCCTTTGCCTCCCCGCTTTTGGGCGCGATAGGTGGTGGCCGGAATCCGCTTGATGTAGCCTTGGGTGGAAATCGTGACCACCATGGTTTCCTCGGTGATGAGGTCTTCCATGTTGTAGTTCCCGAGTTCTTCGTCATCGATCACGGTCTTTCGATCGGTTCCGTATCGACGGGAGATTTCTTCCAGGTCGGCGCGGATGATTCCATAGATCCGTACAGGATCGCCTAGGATATCGCGGTACTCGGAGATTTCATCTAGCAATGCCGAGTGTTCTTCCGCCAACCTTTCTTGTTCCAGTCCAGCCAACTGGCCGAGAGTCATGCGCAGAATGGCGTCGGTTTGCACACTGGTCAAGCGATAGGTGTCGCTTATGCCGCGTTCCAGTTGGAAATCGGTATAGCCTCGATCGCCCAACGCTCGCTCCATCATCGATGCGGGACATTCGACCCCCATCAGTTTTTCCTTCGCTTCGGCCTGCGTGCGACTGTTGCGGATGATCTGGATGATGTGATCGATATCGGCGAGAGCCAGCAGCAGCCCCTCCACGACGTGCTTTCGCTTTCGAGCCGAGGCGAGCAAGAACTGCGTGCGTCGCCGGATGACGATAACGCGGTGTCGCAGAAACTCCTGCATCATTTCCTTGAGGGTCAACTCGCGAGGCTTTCCGTCCACGAGTGCCAAAAGGATGATCGAATGGGTTTCTTGCAGTGAGGAAAACTGATAAAGCTGATTGAGAACGATATGAGGATCGTGACCTTGCTTGAGCTCGATCACAATTCGAACCGGCTCTTTCAAATCGCTTTCATCGCGAATGCCGGAGATGCCTTTGATCTTGTCGTTGCGAACCAGGTCGGCGATCCGTTCCACCACGCGATCACGGGCTTGCTGGAATGGGATCTCTCGAACGATCAACCTCGCCTTTTTGCCTTCTTCCACATCGACGCGAGCGCGCACCACGATCGTCGAGCGTCCGGTGTTGTAGGCTTGTCGGATGGAGTAGCGTCCGCAGATGATCCCGCCGGTCGGGAAGTCGGGACCGGGGACGATTTCGCACAGTTCGCTGATCGAGATCTCGGGATCTTCGATCATGCGGATCAATCCGGCGCAGATCTCTCGCAAATTATGCGGAGGGATGCTGGTCGCCATCCCCACCGCGATGCCTTGCGCGCCGTTGACGAGCAAGTTCGGGAATTTCGATGGCAGGACGACGGGCTCGGTGCGCCGTTCGTCATACGTGGGGATGTAGTCGACCGTATCCAGCTTCAAGTCGTCCAGCATCATGGCGGCTGGGGGAGCCAATCGGGCTTCGGTGTATCGCATGGCCGCCGCGGGTAACCCTGCGATCGATCCAAAGTTCCCTTGCTTGTCGATCAACACGTGGCGCATGTTCCATTCCTGCGCCATGCGGACCAGGGTCGGGTAGATGATCGCTTCCCCGTGCGGGTGGTAGTTACCCGACGTATCGCCGGCGATCTTCGCGCATTTGACCCGGGCGGCACCAGGGGTAAGGCTCAAGTCGTTCATGGCGACCAAGATCCGGCGCTGACTCGGCTTCAACCCATCTCGAACATCCGGTAGCGCCCGGCTGACGATAACGCTCATCGCGTAGGTCAAATAACTATTGCGGAGCTCGTCCTCGATCGCCTCCTCGATCATCCGCTCACCGGGCCCCTCGCCATCCCCCCCACCATCCGCATTGGGAAGGTTCGAAGGATCGTTGGGATCAAAATCGTCGGGTGGCAAATTGGACACGGGTACAAACCGATCTGCTGGTTAGGGTCAATGCAGGGACTCAGCAATAGCTGGAATCCGCCACTTTCAATCACGCTTTCGCCGATCGCCTTCGCGACAGCCAAAAAGCGTCTCAATTTCCAATTATTTCCAAGCTTTTTTGCACTCAGAAGGAAGTTGGAATTCTACCCGATCCACCCCATTTTCACAATCGCGGCCCCCCCATGCGCTCGCCCGTGCGCCCACCCGCGTGCTCGCTCCGATCTAAAGCCTTATACTCTCACCTTCCACCCCCACCGTTTCATCGCACTTCCACGAGGAAGACTTCCATGCTGCCACGTTCCTACCAAAAACTTCCCGCGATTGTGCTTTGCTGTTTCGCAATGCTCGGCAACCTTGTGCGCGCCGACGAACCTGCGCGCGCTGGCGAGTTCCCGTCTCTGAGCAAGCCCATCCAGGAACTGATGGAGGAGTACCAAGCGATCGGGCTCGCTGTCGCCGTCGTCCGAAATGGCGAACCCGTCCACGCCGAATCGTTCGGTCTTCGAAGCCTCGAAACGAAGGAGCCGCTCCGCGCCGAGGACCTCTTTCGAATCGCGTCGATTTCCAAGTCCTTTTCGGCGACCGCGGTGATGCAATTGGTCGAAGCGGGCAAACTCCAGCTTTCCGATGACGCCGGGGACTTGGCCGGATTCTCTATCCGCAACCCAGAGCACCCGGATACACCTATCACGTTGAAGATGCTCCTCTCGCACTCCTCGAGCCTGAACGACAGCCAAGGCTATTTCTCGCTCGACGTGCTGGATCCGTCGAAAGCCACCTACGCGCCGAAATGCTTCAGTCCCAAAAAACCTGGAACGGAACACCGCTACTGCAATCTCAATTTCAATTTGATCGGCGCGATCATCGAACGCGCTTCGGGGGAACGATTTGATGACTATGTCGCGAATCATATTCTCAAGCCTCTTGGACTCACCGGCGGCTATCGCGTCGACGCGCTCGACGCCGATCGCTTCGTGACGCTCTACGAATACGACTCCAACACGAAGTCCTTCACGCCATCACCCAACGCTTATCACCCTCGTCGCGAAGAGATCGATCGCTATGTGTTCGGTTACAGTACCCCTATCTTCTCTCCTACGGGTGGAATGAAAATCTCCGCCTCCGATCTGGCTCGGTACATGACGATGCACATGCAGATGGGCGAAGTGGACGGCGTTCGCATCCTTTCCGCCGAACATGCAAAACTCATGCAGACTCCCGTACTCGAGTCCTCGGGTTACGGACTCGCGATCACCACCACCAACAAACTCATTCCCGGACAAATGCTCAAGGGACATACAGGGTCTGCGTACGGACTTTACAGCATGATGTTCTTTCATCCCGAAAAGAAGTTCGGATTCGTTCTCATCACCAACGGCTGCAATCCAAAACAAAGCGAAGGACAAACCGAATTCATGAATAGGGCGGCTAGGCTCGTCTATCGAGAATGGATTCAACCCTCGCGAAACATTCCTCTTTCCAAGACCGAGTCCCCATGAAACCGATCGTACAAATTTCGCTGGATCTCACCAACATCGATGAAGCCCTCGAAACCGCCGAGATGGCGATGCGGGCCGGAGTCGATTGGCTCGAGGCAGGCACCCCGCTCATCCTGGCAGAAGGGCTGCACGGAATCCGCGCTCTGCGCAGCCGCTTTCCAAACGTCCCCATCGTCGCCGATCTGAAGACGATGGACGGCGGATACCTTGAGGCCGAGATGATGGCCAAAGCAGGTGCGACCCATGTTGTCGTCATGGCGCGGGCTCACGAAGAAACTGTGCGGTGCGTGGTCAAAGCGGGCAAGGACTTTGGGGTCAAGGTGATGGGGGACAATATGATATGCCCCGACATGGTAGCCGGCGCCAAATGGCTAGAAGACCTTGGGTGCGACTATGTGATCCACCATATCGGATATGACGAACGACGGGGAATCGCGGCTCGCGGCCATCGTATGCCCAGCCCGCTCGATCAATTGCGCGAGGTGGTCCAAGCGGTAAAAATTCCCGTCCAAGCGGTCGGTGGACTGTCGCTCGAGCAAGCCGTAGCATGCCCCTCCTACGGCGCTCCGCTGGTCGTATTAGGTGCCCCACTCACGATCGACGCCGATTCGTTCAAAACCGCTTCCGGGGACTTGGAAAGTTCGCTTCGGTTGATCTGCGAAAAAATCCATGCTAGTGAGACCCGCGTCTTCTAAGGGATTCGAATAGATCGGACAACTCGCCGATCCATCGGTCCATGCTGTGGTTTTCAAGAATGTATTGGCGAGCTGCCTCGAGAGGGGCTAGCCATGGATCGGGATCTGAGAATCGCCGGCGCATTGCATTCGCAATCTCCGTCGCGCTGCACCGCGCTACCAACTGACCGAGCCCCGTACGCCGAAATAGTTCTCCCGCTCCCCCGGGTGTATTGGTAGCGAGTACGGGGACACGACATAGCATGGCTTCCAAGACCACGTTGGGGAGCCCCTCGTAGAGCGAAGGCAGGACCATCAAATCCGATTTAGCCAAAAGCGAGTAAGGGTTCGCTTGGACACCGTGAAACAGAACGCTACCCCGAAGTCCGAGTGAATCGGTCAAGGACTCTAGTTCCTTGCGCAGTACTCCATCTCCTACCAAGTGGACCACAACGGGAGGTGCATCTCCTTGTTCCACAAATTTTTGGTATAGCGCCATGGCTTCGATCAAGTATCGATGTCCTTTCTCATCGCTCTGGCGACCGATCGCAATGACCTGTTTACAACGAAGGTCCAGCGATGAGTTTTCCCACGGCATCTGGGCAGACGATTCGATCCGCTTGACATCGATAGGGCTAGTAACGATTCGGAAACGTTCTCGGGGGATGTTGTAAAACAATGCCGCGCTCGCAGCGGTCTCCGATCCAACAGCCAACAAGCCTTGAGCAGAAAGATAACTGCGCCGGAGCGCTCGTTTCTTCCAAGCGAGCCAGCGCTTTTCGCTTCGGACAACATCTTCGTTGGGAGGGGAAACCAGGGTGGCGATGCGAGGCGTCTGAGTCCGTTTGGCAGCCGGGCCCGCGATCAATGCCATGTGAAAGAGTCTGTCGTAAACCAAATCGACCGGGTGCGATCGAAGATGCTGCGTCAAGTGTCGGACTTGATCGGCAAAGATTCTTCCGGGCCAATTCCAACGAGGTGGGGACCGATCTCCCCAATAGGAATAAACCGCTACATCCTCGGGCACTTCTTCGAGCAAACTCCCTTTCGGGTAAAGGAGGTACAGCGAAAGGTCGAAGCGCGATCGATCCAAGTACTGCATTAGATAAAGCATTTGACGTTCGCTACCGCCCGCCTCCATCGACGAAGAGCACAGGAGCAAACGTGTGCGATTTGGATTCACCGACATTCTCGATCCGCTAAACTGGAGCGAGGCCCCTCGACAGAAAACGGGTCTCCCGAATTCTCAAGCAGCCCATACCCCATGACCATTCCATTTCCAAGCATCGATCGGCGCCAGTTCGTTCAAGGGCTCGCGGCACTGGCTTCGATACACCCTGCTGCGATTGTAGCGGCTTCTTCGACCTTCGCGGGCGGTTCGCTGGGGTTCCACGCAGATCCGGCGACCACCCCCTCCAGCACCCCCTCGCTCCTCCCTCTGCCCAGCGCGGAGCCCTTTTTCGAGTGGTTAACGGATCGAACACAAAGTTTGGAGTCGAGTTCCCCTGCCTGGGAACCTCTTCGCTCCCTCATCGCATCCCTTCGCATACCGCGGGATGGGCGAAGTCGCTTTCTCATGCCGCGAGCCCGCACAGTCGGTAGACGACTCACGACGGCTTGGGAAGCCGCGTTCCCTAGTTCCGTCGATCGCGAAACTCTCCAGCGGTATCTCATTTCGCTCGACGGCGATATCCAAATGGAAATCGAACGAGCTCAAACCGCGAATCAGCTAGATCAGGCTTCGCGCTGGAACTGGCTTCGCGCAGGCTTCGCAACCCTTCGCATCCCCCAAGCGGAAGTGAGATGGCCTCCCGCCGAGGCGATCCTCACTCCCCGCCGAGTTCGCGCTTCGTCCAAAGGATCTCATCCCATCACCGGTTGGCCCGCATCGGCTTACCAATTGATTCAAACACCCCACTTCGATATCGCCTTCCAGGGCCGAAGCCAAAATGGAGCCGAAGTCGCCGAGTACTGTGAGCTCGCCTTTGCGTTGTGGCGACAAATGTTTTTCGAATACGCCCGATCGAATGAACAAACGGGCGCACCGAATCTCTCGTCGCGAGAACGCCCCTTTCAAGTCGTCATTTTCCGATCTAGAGATGCTTATTTGAGCGCCCTCGCGAGCAGCGTTCGCAACGTGGCTCTTTCCAACGGCTACTACAATCCATCGCAATCGGTTTCGTTGTTTTACCTTGAGGGACCGAGAAATTTCTCGACCCTCGTTCATGAACTTACCCACCAATTTTTCTCAGAAGCTTCGGGGCAACCTGTTGTTTTTGATTCGGACCAAACACCCGGTTTTTGGGCGGTCGAAGGAGTGGCTTTGTTCATGGAGTCTCTTTCAGCGCTGGATCTCGGGACAGCGTTTCTCATCGATATCGGCGGTTGGGATTCCAATCGATTGCAGGCGGGTCGATATCGATTGTTGCACGATCAAATCTGGTTTCCCTGGCAAGAATTTGGAAATGCGAATGGATTAGCGTTTCGCGATGCTCGGGACTTGCCTAAGCGATATAGCCAAGCCTGCGGACTGGCTCACTTTTGGATGGAGCAGGGCGAATCGTCCATCGGATTCCGGGAACATTTGGCGAGGCTTTACCATCGCGGGGACGCCCAGAGTTGGTCGCCCGGAAGCGACGAGGAACTGACGAAGAACTACGCCACCTATTTGCAGAAGAGCCCATTTCTCGAGGAAGATTATCTCCCTCACACCGATCGCAACGAATTGGTCTTGAGCCGCTCACCCGTGACGGCCGATTGGTTGCTGAAATGTCTCGGTGGGAGAACCCAATGGAACTCGATCGATCTCTCGTTCACCCAGATCGACGATGCCGCATGGCTCGCCCCTGACACGACATGGGATCTCGTCCGATTGAATGTCGAATCAACCGCCATCAGCAATGGTGCGCTGTCCGGGATCGCCAAAATGCCTCGGCTTCAAGAATTGGATCTGTCCCATTGCAAAATCGATAGCGACGGAATGGAGTCGCTCCGGAATCACCCGCAGCTCCAGACCCTTTGGATCGCGGGGACTGCGGTCGATGATCGAGCGCTCAGCGCGCTGCGTGAGATCCCAAAGTTGGCGGCGTTGCATGCTGCCGGGAGTCGCATATCTGCCTCAGCGTGGAATCAGCTGATGCAAGCGATACCGAGACTTAAGAAGAACTCGACGGCACCTTGAACTCGTCCAGAGATGCTTTCTGAATCTGTGCAGACTGCGTAAAGAGCTCTACTTGGTACTTCATCAAATCGATTTCCGCCGCGAGTTGACCCAATCGGTTCTTTCGCGCGGACGTTTCAATTTGAACAGCCGATTGATGGATCAATTCGATCCCCAACCGCTTCGCCGACGACTTCAATCGGTAGGCGACGCTGGCGACGGTGAGCGAATCCTCGCGGTGGACTTGACGCTCGAGTACCTCCATGTCGTGCTGCAAGGTCTCGACAAAACCTTCTATTTCGTGCAGCGCAGATTCGATGTCTCCCTGATGTCGCTCGATGAGCGAATCGAACTCAGAGAATGTGGTTCGTTGTTTGGACACGATGCTTGTTACCGACAACTGATTACCCGATGAAGTGAGTGGTGTTGCCTACCTCCGCATCGGGCCTGCAGGGAGACCCGCAAACGTAGGTTTGCAATCGCGATCGAAGGAAGTTTTCTGGCGACAGATCGGAAAGTCGCCGAGGGAGAGGCCGCACAATCCACAAAGTCAAACCAAACCGAAAAGGAGATCACACCATTACCTAGCCTCGGCCCCCGTTCGTTTCTTGGTCAAATCGTTTAGAAACGGCTGGGCAGATAACGGAACTCCGTTGGCCCTCTGCATCAGTTCATGCGGCAGGTACGAGCGTCCGTGGACATGTACTTTTTCACGCAACCACGCGAGAAGGGGCTGGAACTCGCCTCGCGCGAACATCGATTCCAGATCTCCCAAATCTCGGGCAGCAGATTCCATCAATTGCGCCGCGTACAGGTTCCCCAATGCGTAGGTTGGAAAGTAACCGATGAGCCCGGCCGACCAATGAACATCCTGCAATACCCCTTCGCCGTCGTGGGAAGGCTCGATGCCCAAGTACTCGCGGTACCGGTCTCGCCACAAACTCGGCAGCTCCTCCACCGGCAAACTCTCGTCTATCAACCGCTTCTCGATTTCAAAGCGAATAAAGATGTGAAGGTTGTAGGTCGCCTCGTCCGCTTCGATGCGAATCAAACTCCGTTCGACACGCCGAAGGTCCGCGAGGATCTGATCGATCGATACTTGCGACAACCCGGGTAAATAGCGGATCGCTTCGGGATAAAGCCACGTCCAAAAGCCTCGCGAACGTCCGACCAAATTCTCCCAAAGACGGGACTGCGACTCGTGGACTCCGAGCGATGCAGCAGCTCCAGCGGGGAGCCCATGCATTGCGACGGGCAAGCCCTGTTCGTACATCCCATGTCCCGCTTCGTGCAGGACGCCATAGAGCCCACTGCTGTACGAATCCACATGGTATCGGGTCAAGATGCGGTGATCATGCGGGCCCAGCGTTGTGCAGAACGGATGCTCCGTCTCATCGAGCCGACCTCGATCAAAGTCAAAGCCGATCTTCTCGGCCACCCAACGGGATAATGCTCTCTGACCGTCGATTGGAAAATCGGCCGCGATCGCCAAGTGACTCGGATGCCTGGCTTCTCTTTCCAAAGCCTCGCGGACAAGTGGGATCAAGGACGCGCTCAGCTCCGTGAACACCTTTTCTACCTGGGAGGAGTCCGCCCCTTCTTCGTATTGATCGAGCAAACTGTCGTAACGAGTTCGATTGGGCTTTTGCAAAATCGAGGCCTCCTCGCGTCGAAGGTTCACGATCTCCTCCAAGGCACTGCGAAACATTCCAAAGTCCCGCTTCTGCTTCGCTTCCACCCAAATCTGCTGGCCTCGCGACGTGGCCCGAGCCGTCGCCATCACCAACGCCTCGGGCAAGAGAACGTTCTTCTCGTAGTCGCGTAGAAGACCGCGTACGTTCGCTTGATCGACAGCACTCAGATTCGTCATCGCATCCGAAGACGACAATGCTCGGAGCCAATCGCCATACGCTGGATCCGTCTGCCGCTGATGCAGCCATCCACTCAATTGAGTCACTTGCTCCGATCGGAACTCTCCGCCCTGAGCCGGCATGTACGTGTGGTGATCCCATTCGAGCAACGCGAGGGTCCCGCTCAGAAGGGAGGCTTGCCGCGCATGCTCGTAGACTTGTTCAATCAACTTCTGGGACATCATTCCAATCCGTACAATCCAGCGGGTGCAATGGCCTGACCACCTGCTACACCGAGTCCCCGTCGCTGGAAGAAACGAGGTTCGAGAGCAAACTGGAAGGAGACGTTGTCACGACCGTAGTCGATCGTTGCTCCCACTCGGAACAGAAACGATTCACCGATGCGCGTGATACCGAGGGACTGACCGATATTCCCGATCGCACTAAAGTCGTAGGAGGCCCCCCCGGTCGCGAGCCACTTTTCGTTCATGCGATAGTTGACCGTGGTCGTCAACAAGGTGGAGCTGATGGGACCTTCCAAACTGGTCACGCCAAGATAGGCCTCGCCTCGCCCGGGACGGTTGATGACGCCGCCGATCGTCGTCGCCTTGAGCCCGTTCTCGAAGAGATCGTAGTAACCGTCGCTAACCAGCGTGACTCGGTCCCCAATGTGATACCGGAAGTCGTAATTGATACCGCCGATCGTCTCACCGAAGTTATCCCGATCCTTGTCCCCAAAGAGAATGGCATCGACGTCGAACTCGACGACGTCTGCAATTCGCTCTTGTCCGGCAGCCCCACGTTTGGTCTGCAACCGCTGGTGAAGCCCAACACGAGACTGCATTTGATCGGTCACAATTTCATTGCTCCCAGCAGTGACATAACGCTGCATGCTCTGGCGGGCTGCATAATAACGAGCATCAAACTCATCGGGCAGGGTTCCGCCGAAGGTGTTGAATACGAGCCGGCGTCGGAAATGCTCCTGCGCGTTGTCATCGAGTGGGTTGAACAGAGGAAGCAGATCTAGGTCCTGCGTCGTGTCCGCGTACAAGAACTGGCTCTCCATGCTGATCTTGTGGGACAAACCATTGAGATTGAAAACCGTGCTCTGCACGTCGGGAAAAACTCTCCAAATAGGAGTCGACGATCGCCAACCAGCCTGTCCCGTCAATCGCGTCAAACTATCGCCGTTGACATCTTCCCCCCAATAAGCTGCCTCTCCTGACACATAAGGCACGATCTTGCTGATCCCGGTATCGATGGGCAGATTCAACTCGTGCCGCGTCATGGCTTGAATGCCCGATGCGTCGACTTCGTTAGGCTGCAATTGAAACTTGGCCGCGTCCGCTGCATTCGTGGGAGTCGACGCGGCGCGCTGCCTCGCATACCCCACATCGCTATGGGTGTAATAGGTGAAATACGGACCGAGAGTCTGCCCCAGCCAATAGTGATCCAAACGAGGCAACCAACTGGTCTCCGTATGGAAGTCGTTCACTTGGAACTGCGCAGAAACATCGAGCATCTGATTATCGAGATACTGCCGCAATCGAAGTCCAGTCGTGAGGTCCTTTTGCGTATCCCACTCCTGCTCGAAGTACTGTTCCTGGAAATTGCGATCGCTCACCCATCCCCCTTCAGCCCAGAACTCGGTGTCGGGTGCAAGCAGCTGTCGATGGCGGAACAAGAGCCTGCCCCGAGTTAGCTCCTCAGGGGTCAAATTCGTTCGATCGACCCCGAGAATGTCGAGCCCCTTATCCCGTATCCCCCAGAAGTCGACAATGCCATTGGCCGAGCCGCTGGGGAATGCATCAGGAACGTTGTATTGAAACTGGGTACCAATCCCTAGTCCGCGTTTCTCGAGGTAGTCGGTCGAAAGGGTCCAACTGGTTCCGTCGAAGGCTTGAATTCCAAAAATCTGATAGAGATTCCAATCCAACAAAACTTGGCTGCCAAAGATCTGATCATTCCGGACCTTGAGCCCTGTCAGATAAAATCCAGATGTGTCGACATTGGTATCCAACACAGGCCAGTAAAAGACGGGGAACCCCTCGAGGTATACGAAATTATGGCGAGCCCGCGCTTTCATCCCGGTTTCCCCGCTCGATGAACCTGGAAACGGACGACCGAACAGAACTCGCTGCGGCTCTTGGCTCCGGTCGCTGAGTTCGATGCGGTCCGATTGGAGCCAGTAACGGGGAACACCGAGGCGACTGCTAGTCAATGCCGCTTGATGGGCCAAGAAATTCTCACGCGAACGCTGCTGCACCACATCAGCCTTGATCCGAAGAATTCCTTCGTATTGGGGTGCATCGGTCAACAATTCGGCACCGAGGATCATGCCGTACTCCGACTGCACGTTGTAATACATGCGCTCGGCATAGACCCGTCTCGCCCCTTGTTGAAACACGACGTTCCCCTCCAAGTAAAGCTCGACCGGCATGTCATCCACTTTGCCTGAGATGAGTTTCTGCAAGTTCGAAGTCCAAACCACGGCGCGATCGGCTTCGATCAAAACGGTCCCCATATCGAGCACGCCATCGGCCGTTGCTAACGTCGTGTCTTGAAAGCGCAATCGAATCCCCCCGGAGAAGGTGAGGACCGAGTCCCCTCGTTCTGGACGGTTCATCATTTCAAATCGAGGTTCAATTCCACCTCGCCCGGAAAAATCAAAGCGTCGGGCGCCAAAGGGTCTCGGCGCCGCAGCGCTCGGATCGCTCATAGCAACCGGCGCCGCGACGGGAGCCGGTATTACCACTTCCGGCCCCGGTGCACCAATTTGAAATGCATTGACGTCGGAACCAGCCGGCGTGCGGTTTGGCAGAAGGGAAGGGGCAGAACCATTGCTGGGGACAGCATTGCTCGGAGTCGGCACACCGGTTTGCGAGGGCTGCGCTCCATAGGGGCCAGGCAATGCCCCCGCGTCGATCACCGTCCCTCCCATGCTCGGATTGCCGATGATCATCCCATTGCCACTTGTTGCACCGAAGCTATTCGACGAAGCGGGGGGGGGAGGGGTGAGAAAAGCCGGATCGCTTGACATCTGCGCAGCGAGCTTCACACGCATTTCGGAGTCCGCACTCGTCCATGCTATGGCTGGCTCCACCGACGAAAGGCTTTGAGCAGATAGAGGTGACGTCAAATCGGGGGGTGGACCTGTTGGCTCCAGCCAAACGTCGGCCCGAGTCTCCAGCTCATAGTGGCTGAACAACCTTCCCATCCATCGATCGTCATGCAGGGACTGGCCATCACCAAATCGGACCTCGCAATGCCCCTGGGACTCGACGATGTACTTGAAGGCTTGGGTCTCGTACAAGCTTTCCGGTTGCGAACGATCGATCCAAATCACGACCCGATCCGCGGTGTGAACGAAGTTGCCTTGGTAGATGCGAACTCCGCCCTGGAACGTGAGGACCTCATAAACGCCTTGTTTCTGACGAATCGCCTCGCGAGCAAAAACACTGATCGAGAATTTGGGATCCGCCAACGGAACCCCGATTTCCTTGGCCACGGCGGCCGGCCAAACCGAATTTCCACCTGCGATCGCCAGCAGAAGAAGGAGCCACCCGATCACCCACGCGGTGGCTTGCCCACTCGCTCTCGGCCCCTCAGTGCGCAACCCGATCCAGAACCCTGCTGCCGGCTGGCAACAAGACTGCAAATCGGTCGCGGCCTGGCGTCGGCGAAATACCGGCCGCGGCTGCGATTGTTTCGCAAACAGCTGGGTTGGAATCCGTTCCACTCCCGAACAAAAAGGCTTCGTTGGCCCGATTCCGCACGGGCGCTTCTCGGCGGGAGTATAGAAATGGCAAAATTTCGCCTCAAGACGAAGGTTTCATTAAAGAGTTAGAAACCAATAGGACGACGAAAAGAAATCCTCAAACCCCATGTTCAAACCATCCCGCAGCTTGCCAGGGCCCTCAACTCACCCTAGCTTACCAAGCTCGCGGTCGACCGAGAGCATCATGTCGAATTTGGATTCCTTGGCAATCCACCTGATCCGCGCGGGTCAGTGGTCGGAGGCGGTCTGCCTCTATCGAGACGAATTGGGACTCTCTCTGCCGCAGGCGGAGCAGCTCGTCCTCCGCATCGCGGAAGAGTACGACCTGAAACACCCAGGCCGCTTGCTAAGCTGGCTTTGGATCGCCCTCGGAGGATTCTCCATTCTCTGCATGGTCGCCTTCATCGACTGGTTGAACTAATTCCAGCCCAGCAAGGGTGGTCCCAACACGCATACCCCGACCGCGATCGCGATCCCCGCCGCTAGCAAAACCGTCCCCGCCGCCACATCCTTGGCGTTTCGAATCAATGGATCGTACTGGGGAACCGCCGCGTCTGCCAAATACTCGATGGCCGTATTGAGTCCCTCTGCCACCCACACTAGCCCGATTGCTAGCAAGAGCAGGACGCATCGCACGGTATCGATGCGCATCCAAAGGGCGACTCCTAGAACAGACATTGCCGCTACCAAGTGAAATCGAGCGTGGGTGTGTTCGAAAAGGTAGATGCCAATCCCTCGCACTGCGTGATGGAAACTACTTCGCTTAGGCAGCAACCATCGGTTGGCTTTTCTTAACGCATCGCGTTGCCGATTTCCGTCCTGTTCCGCGCCGTGGCCCATAGTTTCCTCTTCGAGATTTCTTGATTACTGTACAGCTATTATGCTTCGCAATGACGGCTACTGCTATGTTCACCAAGTTCAACGACCGCCGGGGGGTGAGCGACTCGTTGATCATTTAGCCGGGGAATTTCCGCATTCCAACGCCGACCTATGGATCGAACGCATCCGGGCTGGCGAGCTTTCGATCGATAACAAGCCTGCTCAACCGGAATCGGTCGTGCTGCCTGGCAACGTCATCCGATGGAATCGCCCGGGATGGCAGGAAGAGGAAACGCCCCAACACTTTGAGGTCTTGTACGAAGATCGCGACATTCTCGCAGTCAACAAGCCAAGCGGCCTCCCCACTCTTCCCGGTGCTGGCTTCTATCAAAACTCCTTGCTGATGAAGGTGCGCGCTCGCTTTCCATCGGCTCAGCCTCTGCATCGATTGGGAAGAGCCACGTCGGGAGTCGTGCTTTTCGGATTGCACCCACAATCCGTTCGAGCTCTGACCATCCAATGGCCGGAGACGAAGAAAATCTATCGGGCGCTCGCGCAAGGAATCGCAATGGCTGATCGCTATGAAATCGATCAACCGATCGGCCCTCTATCGCACCCGCGGTTGGGGACAGTCCATGCAGCCTCTGACTCTGGAAAACGAGCAAAGAGTATCGCCGTTGCACTCGAGAGACGAGAAAGCGAAACGCTTTTTGAAGTCGAGATTGAAACAGGACGTCCCCACCAAATACGCATTCATCTGGCATCGATCGACCACCCGCTCGTAGGGGACCCTCTTTATGGGAGAGGCGGAGTTCCCATCGACAGCCATCCGGGACTGCCAGGGGATGGCGGCTATCTGCTGCATGCCATGCAGCTGCATTTCTCCCATCCGACGACGGGCGAATCGCTCGAGTTAGTCGCACCTCCCCCAGCATCCCTGTCCATCCTATCCCAAAGCCAGAGCAGGTAATCGAAGCAACGTTTCGATCTCGCCGTTCGGCGCTTCAATGGGCTCTGCGATTCAATGGGCGTACGCCTCGTTTTGTTTACTCGCTCAGGGATAGCGGAGGTGTTACACTAGCGGCTTGAATAGGCGGGCGGCCTGCATGGGTGGGCTGCCTGCATAGGGAGGCGCCCGCCTCTCCGGAGCTACGATCGCACAGGGGAGTCTTCATTGTCAGGGAACAGACCAAAACCAGACACCAGGAATCTTGAGGATTTTCGAAAGCGCTTTGCAGAAGCCTTGACCGACCGGGTCCAAGATGGCTCTTTTCCGATTCCGTCAAAATCGAACAGCGGTTCGCTCTTGAGCGAATGGCAAGAACGTGCCGAGCAGGCGTTCACCAAGCTCCAGCTCTTCGATCGTGATTATGGAGAAATGCTCATCACGATGACATATCTCTTTGTCAACGCTTCCGGTGAAATCGTCGGAGAACTAGACACCCCTGACTCGGAAGCTCGGGTCTACTTGCGTCTCGACCCCACGAACCCTGTGGCTAAGTGCGATTGTGGAGCATCGTCCCCTCGCCATTACTGTGTGCACATTCAAGTATTTGCGAACGAATTGCTTCTCGATCTGGACGACGACGACTCTTACCTCTCGTCCCTCATCATTAGGAAGAGATTTAACCCTGGCTCACCGAATCTCGTGAGGTTCGCGACCGATCCTGGTGAGAAGACGCTTGCACTCCTGGATAGCTTTGCCAAATACTCCATACCCATGCTCCCCCCCAGCGGGGAATTACCGGATCTGGAGCAAGCGCCGGTGGCGAGACGATTGGTCTGGTCTATCGAAACGACGGACGGAAAGCTGAAAGTCCATCCGCTTCTGCAAACCATGAAGAAGACAGGCAAAGGATTTAGCAAGGGTAAGAAACTCCCCTCGCGCACTCTGAAGTTCGACCATTTGGACATCCTGACCCCTTTGGACCTCAAAGTGCTTCGGACCGCAGACGAAAGCATGTACGATTGGAATCCTTTCTCGTTGCAAGCAATTTCAAAACTTGTCAATGCACCGAATGTGGAGATCGATGAGAGGCCAGGAAAGATCCAGAATAGAATGTTCTATCTCTCCGTGACGGAACAGGACGATTCTCTGTCGTTCAGCTTGACTGGAGAAACGGACTCGCTGAGTGGCATGAAATATTATTTCACTCCGCATGGATTGTTCGTTTACGATTCCTACTACCCCATGATCTACGTGGCCCAATTGACGAGTTCGCAACGGGACGTCATCGAGCACTTGCTCGCGCAACCTCCGATTCCGATCCAGTACAAAGAGAACTTGCTCTCGCGACTCTATGCCCTCCAGAAGAATCTTCCCGTCGTGCTCCCTGAAGAGATCGCGGGTCCGAAGCAACGCGATCCCGGAAACATGCTCCTTCTACTCCGCTCACGAGCCGATGGACAACTGGATTTCGGCGTTCGGGTCCGAACGCGGTCGGGCGCTATGACTTACCCGGGCTCCCAACCTGCCATCACCTCCGGAGTTCTTGAAGGGAAGCCTGTTCAGTGGGTGCGTTCTACGGACGAAGAGCTTCAAAAGGCCGAGGCGCTTTGCGCATCGCTGGGAATCAAGCCCTCGGGTGAAGCTCCATTCACAGGAACGATTTCGGAACTCAATGATGCACTCATGTTTCTCGAAAATCTGGAACTGCATCGAAAGGAAATCGAAGTGCTCTGGGACAACAAGAGTGCCAAGGCCCCGAAGTTCATCGGTTCTATCAGCGCTTCCCAGCTTCGTATCGACGTCTCCTCCAAACGGAATTGGTTCGGGATCGGGGGCGAATGCCAGGTCGGGGATGAAAACCTGACGCTGCAGCGCCTCCTGGAGAAGCTCGATGGAACCACCAACCCGCTCCTTGGCGACTACACACAGATCGGAGAAGGGGAATGGGTCCGCATCGAACAAAGCCTCCGTGAGAATCTGCTCCAACTCAAAGGCGCATGCCATACCGATCGCAAATCCCTGATCATGGACGGTTCTGCGGCCCCGGTTCTCGAATCATTGGATGGCATGGGGATCCAACTGAAGGCAACCAAAGCTTGGCAGGAATGCATGCAGAAGATGCTGCGAGCCCAACAGCTTGATCCTCCCTTGCCTGACGGATTCTCAACATTGATGCGAGATTACCAAACCGAGGGCTTCAAGTGGATGAGTCGCCTCGCGGAATGGGGGATCGGCGGAGTACTGGCCGACGATATGGGACTGGGAAAAACAATCCAAACGCTCGCCGTTCTCGCTTCGCGCGCGGCGGAAGGTCCGACGTTGGTCCTGGCCCCGACCTCCGTCGGATTCAATTGGATTCGGGAAACCAAACGGTTCGCCCCATCCCTGACTCCCATCATGTATCGAGAATCGGATCGACGCGAGCTTCTCGAAAATTTAAAGCATGGGGATCTCGTCGTGAGCAGCTATGCCATCGCGCTGCGCGATGGCTCCGAACTGGCGAAGGTCCAGTGGGGAACGTTGGTGATGGATGAAGCCCAGGCGATTAAAAACGCGCGAAGCAAAACGTCTCAAACCGTATCGACCTTGAACGCGAAATGGACGATTGCACTCACCGGAACCCCGATGGAAAACCATCTTGGAGAGCTTTGGAGCCTGTTCAGCGTCGTCGCACCAGGTGTTCTGGGCGGCTGGGAATCGTTCCGCACCAAATACGCTGCTCCGATTGAAAAGAATGGGTGCGAACGCTCGAAACGATTGCTCGCCGATCGTCTCAAACCCTTTATTCTGAGGCGAACCAAAGAACAGGTTCTCCAAGAGTTGCCACCCAGGACGGAGTCGGTACTGTACGTCGACCTGAGCCCTGCGGAACGATCGCAGTATGAGTTGGTGCGTCGAACCGCAATCGGAGAACTGCAAAACCTGGTGACCCTTCCCGATCAAAAGGATCAGCGGTTCAAAATCCTCTCGTTGCTTACCCGACTTCGCCAGTTCGCCTGCCATCCTGGTATCGTGAACAAGAAATGGGATCGTTCTTCGGCCAAACTGGACCAACTCTGCGAGACGCTCACCAATTTGCGAGAAGAAGGTCACCGTGCACTCGTCTTTAGCCAATTCACCGAACACCTTGGCCTCATCCGCAAAGCGCTCGACGAGCAAGGCATTTCGTACGAATACCTTGACGGTTCGACTCCCGCCGCCGAACGGCAACGTCTCGTGGATGCCTTCCAAAACGGTAATAGCACGGCCTTTTTGATCTCCCTCAAAGCTGGGGGGACAGGTCTCAATCTGACGGCTGCCGACTACGTCATTCACATGGATCCATGGTGGAACCCAGCGGTCGAGGATCAAGCGACGGATCGGGCGCATCGATTCGGACAAGACAAACCGGTCATGGTCTATCGCATCGTCGCAAAGGATACGATCGAAGAAGAAATCCTCGCGATGCACGACACCAAAAGAGACTTGGTCGAAAGCGTTCTTGACGGTACTGGGGCTGCAGGCAAACTCTCCACCCAAGACCTCGTATCCCTGATCCAAGGGAATGGATGACCGAACCTCGATGGAGCCAATCGATCACCAAAACGTCCTCGTTCTGAATGTGGGGAGCACCTCGCTCAAATATGCGGTCGTCGAGCCGCTATCGGGTAATAAAACGCAACGAGGACTGGTCGACCGGATCGGTCAGCAGGATGGAGAAGCTCCGAATTACGAGGCAGCCATCGAACAGATGTTAGCTCAAGTCGATTTCCGATCCATTGGCTCGATCGGGCATCGCGTAGTGCACGGGGGCTCTTTCTTCCCTGCTACAACGCGCGTCACCTCCGACGCCATCGCGGCATTACGACTCCTGGATCCTCTTGCTCCGCTCCACAACCCTCCGGCTAGGCAAGTCATCGAGTGGATGTGGAATCGATTTCCATCTCTACCTGCGGCAATGGTCTTCGATACCGCTTACTTTGCAAAGCTTCCAGAGATGGCGACTCGCTACGCCGTCCCAGACAATTGGTACCGCGAATACGGAATTCGACGCTACGGAGCGCATGGCACATCGCATGAGTTCGCGATCCAACGCGCGCTAGAAACGATGCAGAGGGAGCTCCCTACGGCGATAGGCCCTCGCCGTATCCTTTCGTTGCACCTAGGTGGCGGCTCGAGCATTACCGCGTCGCTGGATGGCGTTCCTATCGATACCTCGATGGGTTTTACTCCGCTGGAAGGGATCGCGATGGGGACCCGAAGCGGGGACATCGATCCCGGCGCGATCTTCTACATGCAGAGGCAACCAGGCTGGAATCCTGACAAGGTCGAGTCGGCACTTCTTCGCGACAGCGGCATGCGAGGACTCTGCGGAGACTCGGACATGCGAACGATCGAAGCGCGCGCAGATGCGGGCGATCCCAACGCGACCCTGGCTATCGACCACTATGTCCGCCGCATTCAAAAGTGCATGGGGGGATATGCCGTGCTGATGGGAGGGATCGATGCGATCGTCTTCACGGCGGGCATCGGTGAGAACTCTCCCCGCATTCGCCGCTCGGTCATGGATCGGTTTCGGTGGCTTGGGTTCGAGCTGGACGAGAAACAGAATGTTGCACCGAACTGGCGAGAAGGAATTGCTAGATTGACCCCTCGAAATCGGTCGCAATCGGTGTTTGCCATTCGCACCGACGAAGAATGGGCGATCGGCCGCAGTGCGATGTCTGTTGGTCGCGTTACCTAAATCTCCCAGACATTCCTGCGATGAAGTAGTGGAACCATGGTGCTGTGGCGATCCGACTATCGATCGATGGGTGAGGGCTAAGTCCTCGGAGATCTCATTCGATTCGCCAATAAAAAAACCTCAGCCGTTTGCAAAGCAAACGGCTGAGGTTGGAATTTGCTAATTCGACCTTCGATGGAGTTAGTCGAGGAAGCCGACGAGTTCTTGCGAACGGCTGGGCTGTTGCAACTTGCGAACCGCTTTGGCTTCAATTTGACGGATACGTTCTCGCGTCACTTTGAAGATGTGTCCGACTTCTTCGAGCGTGTAGCTGTAGCCATCGCCTAGACCGTATCGAAGCTTGATGATCTCGCGTTCACGGTAACTCAGGGTCTTGAGGACCGAGTTGATTCGCAATCGCAACATCTCTTGCCCCGCGCCGATCGCTGGGCTTTCGGCTGTGCCGTCTGGGAGCAAGTCCCCGAATTGGCTGTCTTCGCTATTGCCAACCGGTCGATCGAGCGAAATGGGGTATCGGCTCATCGCCAACACACGTCGCGCTTCTTCGATCGTTGTTTCGGCCCGTCGTGCTGTTTCTTCGAGGGTCGGTTCGCGGCCAAGCTCCTGCAGCAATTGGCGGGAAACATTGCGAACGCGGGACATGGTTTCCACCATGTGAACCGGAATTCGAATGGTTCGGCTTTGATCCGCTACGGCGCGCGTGATCGCCTGCCGGATCCACCAAGTCGCATACGTACAGAACTTAAAGCCCCGTCGATACTCGAACTTGTCCACCGCTCGCATCAAACCTGCGTTTCCTTCTTGGATCAGATCCAAGAAGCTGAGACCGCGGTTTCGATACTTCTTCGCGATAGAGACGACGAGCCGCAGATTGCCTTCGCTAAGCTGCTTCTTCGCTCGCTGGTACTCGGTGAAGACCTTTTTCACCATCGCGACGCGGTTGCGAAGCGAGGATGGAGTCTCCTGGGTTGCAACCAAAATCTGGCGGTACTCTCGCTTCAGCTGCGCCACCTGAGAAGGTGCCACTTGGTGCGATTTGAGGGTCGCCAAATCATGGAGGATTTCATCGACGCGTTGGCTCAAACGTTCGAGAACGCTGATCATCGCTTCGATGCGCTGCGTGCGCAGCCCTAGTTCTTCAATAAGACGGACCGCTTTCCGCCGGCGTCTCGCCAGGGATTGCCAAGCCTCCAAACGCTTCCTTTCCGGAACACTCTTGCTCAGAGCATTGCGGTAATCGCGACGGTTCCTCTTGAGAAGGACATCGAGCGTTTTAAGGTTGTGCGGCAACCGTCCCAAAATCTGGTCTTTTTCAAGCCGGTCGGTGACCGAGACTTGGACCGTGCGATCGAATGGCAGTTCGCCAGTATGAACACGCTTGAGAATCTTGAAGGCATACTGGACCACATAATCGCACTCGAGCAGCTTGGTGCGGAATCGTCGTCGGGTGACTTCGATTTTCTTCGCCAGCCGGATCTCTTCTTGACGGGTCAACAACGGGATCTCTCCCATCTGCGTCAAATACATCCGAACCGGGTCGTCCGACCAAGTTTCGATTTCGTCCATTCCGGAGAGCAAATCATCATCGCTCTCCAATTGGACTTGGTCCTCTGGTACTACGACATCGACAACCGTATCGCCCAGATCATCACCTTCCTCCTCAAGCGACAGCTTGCGAAGACCATCCAAGTCGTCAGCGCTGCGAGGCAAATCATCATCGAAATCCAACAGGCCGTCGAACAAGGTTAAAGCTCCTGAAACCACGAATTGAATGGAGGATCGGAGTGCCCGTAGTCAGCATGGTCCGAGAACCTAAAACGCGTCTTGTTTTGGCAATCCCCGCAGTCCGGAAACGAGACAATCGGCATTTTTTGCCCAAATCCCACTCCCCAACCCACGCGGATCAACCCACCTGCGCGCCCAGATTCTCATCCCCTGCCTGAGCGAGGCAAGGGAAGTGTAGCACCTAACTGAATGCGAACCCCTCTCCGAATATAATTGGTAAATATTTACGAATAGGAAAAAAATCCGGCGATCCTCGCCCTGCGTCGATACCTCGCCTCAAATACGCGAGACCGTACACACCCCCTCATCCTCCCCAGAATCAAACGCTCTCGCAAAACCCTGCGAAGCGGTATCTCCAAATCATCTCTTTATTGGATTGGATCAATTCAAGGATCGAGCGGCTGGACCGCACGAGGAACTGGAACACGACCGATTGCATCCATGGCTATCACTGCCGCCAGCGAATACTGCCTACCTTAGGTCAGAAAAGAGAACAAGGCATCATTTGCCAGCATTCCTTTTGCAACCTAGAGTGGACTGCTAAAGAGGCGCTACGCCCCTCGCAAGTTCACTCTTACCCATGCGCTGATCGACGGTCGTGTTCTTTGTTTTGCCAACCTAAGATAGGAAAACGGTTGGAGCTTTAGTTGACTCGAACAATTCAGCGGTGGGATCGTTTAGCAGGTCGCTCGAAAAAAGACTTCAGCTAGACGCCTCCACCTCTTGTCGCAACAGCACTCTTATTTTAACTGCACCCTCTGCTCGGTCCAGTGATTGGGTGAAGACTTTATCGGAATGGAGCAAGTCGCGGAAAACCGATCGGCAAACCTTGCCGTAAGCATGATCTGCGATGACTTGCAGGGTAGAATCGATTGGCGAACGAGCCCTACCTCCATCCCCCTTCTCAGGTCCCATCGGAATCTATGAGTCAGTTTCTCTTGCCATGCTCTTGCGGGGCTCAAATACCCGTCAGCCGCTCCCAAGCGGGCATGGCGCTGCAATGTCCCTCTTGCGGGAAATCGATCGACGTCCCGACCATTCGCCATATCGCCGCTCTCCCTCCCGTCGCAACCACTACCGCGACCGCAGATCGCCCAACTACCCCTCCCAGCATCTTGCTGCGAGTCCTCACAGGAATTTTCCTGATTTCTGCGATCGGATTTCTCGGTTACGGTGGACTGATGGCCTACGATCGCTTGACCTTTCCTGTCGATCTGAGCAAGACCGAAGAGGATTACTACGCCGAAGCTCGCAAGGCGGTCGAGAATATGCCCCCCGTCGCCGCATGGGACACCTGGAACGTCATCGCCTACACCGGACTCTCCGAAACCTACACGCCCGACTACTTTCGGATGAAACGGGCGTTCGAACAAGCCGCTCCGTATATGTACACCTACCTCGGAATCGGCGCCTTCAGCTTGGTCGGATTCGTTACCTCCATCCTCCTGGCCCGCCGAAAATAAATCGTCCGCGACGCTGCCAATCGCCTCGCTTTCGGTCGGTCTGGTTTCGAGGGCTCCGGTTTCCGTAGCCCTAGGCAGCCCCTGCCTTCACCGGGCAGGCCGCTACTTTCCCTCCGCTCTCCACTGTTTCATGAGGCGGATATTCTCCTCGACCACGGGATTCCCCTTCCCCACATAGACCGCCATGTCCGAGTCATACATCTGCTCCGACTCGGCTCCGCGATCCCCTGTCTCCACAATCCATCGATCCAAACGCGCTCGATGCCCCTCCAACTCCGATCGATAACGGGAATCCCCCGCGAGATTGGTCAACTGCCAAGGATCCTCCCGCCACGCATACAACTCCTCAGCAGGACGGGTGGGTGAAAACAACAACCGCTCGCTAAGCGCGCTCAACTCCTTCGCCTCATGCAACCTCCGAAGAGTCTTGACGATCGACTTGCCGTCCTTGTAAGCATTGGGCTGCAAGTGAGGTCGCTCGGGATGGTAGTTTCGAATGTACAAATACCGATCCGTCCTGACGCTCCGAATCCGCTCCACGGTCTCGTCGCAGCGGTCGCGGGCTGCAAAGACTGCATCTTTCGGCTCATAGCTCTCGCTCAACAAATCCTCACCCTGCATCGACGCGTGCAATCCAATCCCTGCCACGCGCAAACTGGTCGCGGCCAAGTCGATGTGCTCGACCAAGTCCTCACGGATCTTCCCCGCCGCAACGCCCGGGCCCCGGATCACCAAAGGTACATGCGTCCCTTCGTTGTATAAAAACTGCTTGCCTCGCGCATGACTGATCCCGTGATCGGTCATGAAAGCAATCCAAGTATTCTCGTAGATTCCCTCGCGCTTCAATCTCTCGATGACTTTACCCACATGCAAATCGGTCATACGAACCGAATCCAAATAAGCAGCCCAGTCGCGAAGAAGAACTGGATCGCGTGGATAGTAAGGAGGCAGTTCGACACTTTGGGGATCCACCGACCGACCAAATTCCTTGGCCGCCTGCTCGGCAAATCGAGTCGCCGACGCATCGGTTCCCCCTCGAAGCTTCCCACCCGCCAATTGCACTTGCATGAAGAACGGTTGCTCCGGCTGGCGGTTCCGCCAATCACTTGCATCGTACATGGAAAGATCGTGTTCGAAGTTGTAATCCGTCTTGCCGAGAGCCTTGCGCTTCGCCGTAGGTGGATCGGAGGCCCCGTCCAGCCCGCTCCCGATGCAGGTGTAGTACCCCGCTTGCTGAAATAACACAGGTAGCGGCGTGACCCCCTCGGGCAAATGGATCTTTCTTTCCCCTCGCCCACTTCGGTGATGATGCGCCCCGATGCTCGTCTGGTACATGCCGGTGATCAACGCAGAGCGACAAGGGGAACAAACCGGAGCCGTGATGAACGCGTTGCGAAAGAGCGTCCCCTCCTCGGCCAATCGATCCACATGGGGTGTCTCGATCGACCGCTCGCCATAACAAGAGTAGTTCGCGGACATGTCGTCGACGATGAACCAAAGGATGTTCGGCTTCGCAGACTCCGACTCAGCCCCTGTGGAATCCTCAGACCCAAGAAAACTTCCCACCATCGCCAGCACAAGCGCGCAGCATCGCGACGCCCATCCGCACCCTTGACGATCTAACCTGCGCATGCTCGATGCCCACCCTTATTCGATTACCACTGTCTACCCGCCCGGCCGTCTGCCCGCCGCTCGGTCTGCGCGGCTGATTGCTCGGCACCGATCGATCGCAACGCACAAAACGGGCCGCGGAAGAAAACCGGATTGGTTCGCCTCCGCAGGCCCACGCTTTGAGCGATAGGTTGAGCGATCCCACGAATCAGGAGTCGGCGACTCCCTCGTCCACATCGTCGCCCGCTTCCGGTTTTCCTTCCGGACCGGTGTAGCCACCGCAAGCCAAAATCGCATCGCGGATCTCGGTCGCGACATCTTTGTTGTCAACCAAGAAGTTTCTGGCCTTCTCTTTTCCTTGACCGATGTAAGTCTCGCCGTACTTGTACCAAGCACCACTCCGCGAAAGGATCTTGTGGGCTGTCCCCAAGTCCAGCAAATCTCCTTCGTAGCTGATGCCGCAGTTATGCATCATGTCGAACTCGGCGATCCGGAACGGAGGCGCAACCTTGTTCTTCACAATCTTGACCTTCACGCGCTGGCCGACGACTTCCTCGCCATCCTTCAATTGCCCAATGCGGCGAACATCGATTCGACACGACGCATAGAACTTGAGCGCACGCCCGCCAGGGGTCGTCTCAGGACTGCCATAGGACATTCCCCCGATCTTCTCCCGAATTTGGTTAATAAAGATCACCGCCGTCTTAGAACGAGCGATTGCACCGGTGAGCTTCCGCATCGACTGGCTCATCAATCGAGCTTGCAATCCGACGTGGCTATCGCCAATCTCCCCCTCCAATTCTTGCCGGGGAACCAAAGCAGCGACCGAGTCGATGACAATAACATCGACGGCGTTGCTCTTTACAAGCATCTCCGTGATCTGCATCGCTTCTTCGCCACTGCTGGGCTGACTCACCAACAGCGTGTCGAGCTCGACACCTAGTTTCTTTCCCCAACTCGGGTCGAACGCGTGCTCGGCGTCGATGATCGCCGCGATGCCACCTGCCTTTTGAGCTTGGGCGCAGATATGAAGCGATACTGTAGTCTTACCGCTCGACTCCGGGCCAAAGATCTCAATGATTCGCCCCCGAGGGATCCCGACCCCACCGAGCGCCATATCTAGCGACAAAGATCCGGTATTGATTCCCTCGATCTTGAGCTGGGATTCACCACCGAGGGGCATAATCGAACCTTCGCCAAACTGCTTTTCGATCTGCTGCAGCGTGGTCTTCAATCCCGGTTCGCGCTTGTAGATGCTCTCCATCCCGGAGGGTTCGCTGGAACCTCCCTTGTCGGTCTTCTTCTTTCCTGCATTCTTGCTGGATGCGGCCATTCTTCCATTCCCTTTTCGCTTAAAAGCAAAGCGAGAGATTATGAGTATGTCACGTGAACAAGCATCCCTCTTAAGACTTGTTCACCGGGCAGAGGTCATCTCTGGGCGTACGTGCGACTCCATCGCGTGATATGCGATGCTATCGAATTCATCTCCCATTCACAATCAGACCTCCGATTGACTGAGAGTATTTTTCGTCGATGCGAGGACACGTTTGGTCACGTCGATGCGGGGCTAGAAAGAATGTGAGATCTTTTTTTGAAGCGCTTCCAATACCCTCGGACATCCCGTCTCCAACATATCGAGCACATATTCAAAGCCTTCCTCGCCTCCATAGTAAGGATCGGGCACGTCGCGAGGCCACGAGCCATCGAGATAATCGCTGAAGAGCTGAATGTGAGTCGGGACTCCTTCCGCCATCGCCAAAATATCTCGCAAATTCTCCCGATCCATCGCCAAGATGAGCGTCCGTGACCGGATATGCGATTTCTCGAACTGCTTCGCTCGGCTCGCCAACTCGTACCCTCGCTTCTTCGCGGACGCCAACATGCGCGTGTCGGGCGGCCGGCCGATGTGATACCCGGCAGTCCCCGCCGAATCGACCGCGAACCGATCGGCCAAACCCCGTGTCCGGATCAAGTCCTCCATCACCCCTTGAGCGGCCGGCGAACGACAGATATTGCCTAAACATACAAACTGTACCGAAACGATCCGACTTTCCATCCCAGTCCCCCAATCCCCTTCAAGCAAGAAAACCCCACCTTTTCACCGCAATCCCCCCATTTCCCCTCATGCTGACCTGGATTCTCAACCGTTCTCATTCAAGAATACAAAGTTGCAGCGGTTGGCGGGGTCCTCTACCCGCACCTCAACCCCGGCAAACGCTTGCTGGCACTGTCGTCTTATTCTCTAAGGGAGTATCAACTCCCCAATGGAGCATTCCAAGCCTTACAAAGTAGCTTTTTCCACCTGATTGCGAAGCTAGGACACGTTCAAATGAGCGGACCGTTTCACCCCAATGACTGGGTTGTGTACACGAGAGAGAAGCACAGTCTATCGCCCGGCCCCCGTGCGAAGAACATCGCTCCCTCTCCGCATGGAGAGCTCTACAGCTACGAGGTGGACAAATATTGGATCGTGCGCGAAGTGCGAGATCGAAGCGTGATCCTGGAAACGCGAAAAGGGAAAACCCACTCGGTCTCGTTGTCCGACCCTCGACTTCGCAAAGCAAACTGGTGGGAGCGGCTCTTCATGGCCAACCGATTTCCCGCCAAAGGAGCCCCTCAGCAAAACGTGAGAAACGCCTCCGCCGCCTAGCTCTCGCATACGTTGCTGCGAAACGCCCTATGCTGCTAGAGCTTCCCTATCGCGCTGCAATCCTAATCCTTCTTGGCATAGCGATCGCTAGCATAGTCCCTGCCAAACGAGCTTCGTCGACTAACTCGCGGAGGGAAGACCAACCGCGGGATACGATTGGGTTCTTCCTTGCAATTCAATCCTGCACGCTCCTGTTGGTCGCATCCACAGCAGCGTACATGATCTACCCCACATCGGTCGCGTGGGCGTCTCTTCCGATTCCATCTCTCGTTCGCTGGGTTGGCATGCTCGTTGGGCTACCCGCCATTGCACTTTTCATCTGGTCGCTTAGACATCTTGGCAAAAGCTTAACGGGCACTGCGTCGGTTCGATCGGGCGGGGAGCTGGTCACATCAGGTCCCTACCATTGGGTGCGACACCCTTACTATGTGGCTACCGCGGGCCTAATGACCGGCGTCTGCCTGCTTGCCGCCAACGGACTCCTCGCACTCGGCTGCGCCCTCCTACTCGTT
The DNA here is from genome assembly GCF_001610875.1 of Pirellula sp. SH-Sr6A. NCBI lineage: Bacteria > Pseudomonadati > Planctomycetota > Planctomycetia > Pirellulales > Pirellulaceae > Pirellula > Pirellula sp. SH-Sr6A. The sequence goes on from NZ_CP011272.1 coordinate 3,335,380, forward strand.
TTGCTGGCCGCTCGATTACCGCAAGAGGAACAAGCACTGCGAGAAGCATACGGAGAACGCTATGCAAAATATGCGGAACAAACCGGCCGCTTCTTTCCGAGAGTCACAAAGCGGTAAGGGACGGAAGGTTTCTCGCAGAGGCGCCAATATGCGAAGGGATGACGGGAGGGGATTAAGGTACGGGAGGGGATTCAATTAGCGGAATGCTCTCCGTTCTTTTCGTTGCGATCTTTGCGCCTTGGCGAGAAATTCACCCCCACGCAATCGATGGGAATACAGGGACGGAAGGTTTCTCGCAAAGGCGCCACGGGCGCGAAGTGATGACGAGAGGAGATGCAAGGTACGGGAGGGGATTCAATTAGCAGAATGCTCTCCGTTCTTCTCTTTGCGATCTTTGCGCCTTGGTGAGAAACTCATCCCCCACGCAATCGATGGGACTACAGGGACGGAAGGTTTCTCGCAGAGGCGCCACGGGCGCGAAGTGATGACGAGAGGAGATGCAAGGTACGGAGGGGATTCGGTGGGAGGGAAACAGGTGAGCTATTCGCTCCGAGTCGCTAAGCCAGCAGATCGTCGCCCGTCAATCGGAGGATGGTTTCGACTGCATGCGAAAGCTTAACCGGCTCGTCTCGCCAGCTCACCTCGGTACCGATCTTATTCACCAAATCTTTAACTTGAACGGTCCCTCGTTCCAGCTCGTCGGAACCTGCGATCAACGCGACCCGGAATCCTCGCTGATCGGCATACTTAAGTTGCTGTGCCAGCTTCTTTCCGTCGGGATAGACTTCCACGGAATAACCGGCATGGCGAACAATGGACGCCAATCGAAAATAGTCATTCAATCGCGTTGGATCGAACAAGGCGATAAATACATCCGCCGCACTGCTGTGTTTGGGGAGACGCCCCAACTGCTCCAGCGCGGCCAACAATCGATCCAAACCAAGCGATGCACCGATGCCGGGCAAATGCTGCTTCGTATAAAGTCCTGCCAAGTTATCGTAGCGACCACCGCTGCAGACGCTGCCGATCGACGGTAGGTCACCGAGAGTCGTTTCGAATACAACGCCCGTGTAATAGTCTAACCCGCGTGCGATCGAGACGTCGATCCGATAATGTTCGTTCGAAACACCTGCCGCCTCCAATGCGCTGGTGAGGGCGCGGAGCCTTTCGACTCCTTCTCCCCCGAGTTCGACGCCTGCGACGAGCCGGTCGAGCCGGCTCAGAATCTCGTCGGTCGAGCCGCGGAGGGCCGCGAGCTCCAGCACCGCGCTGGCTTGGTCGGAATTCAATCCAGCTTGCTCCAGCTCTCTTCGAACTTGATCGCCACCGACTTTCTCGAATTTATCCAATGCTCTCAAAACAGACGTAGATGCGTGTTCAAGCCCCATCGACTGGAGGAACGCCGTCAAAACTTGGCGGTTGTTGATCCGGATGGCGAAACGTTCGATACCGATGGTTTGCATCAGTTCATGAATCACCAACGCCGTTTCGATATCGGCCACTACCCCCGTCGTACCGATCGTGTCGAAGTCGCATTGTACGAACTCGCGAAATCGCCCCGCTTGAGGTGTTTCCCCTCGCCATACCGGAGCGATGTGGTACCGCTTGAACGGAGTTCCCAACTGGCCAATGTGTTGGGCAGCGAATCGAGCGAACGGGACGGTCAGGTCGAATCGCATGCCAACGGCTCGACCTCCCGCATCGGTGAAGTGGTACATCTGGCGATCGGTTTCATCCGATCCCTTTCCGGTCAACACTTCCAACAGTTCGAGAGCCGGGGTGTCGATCGGGACAAAACCGTAGCGTCGGTAGACTGTTCGAGCCGTCTCCATGAGCTTTTCCCGAGGAATCATCGACTCGGGTAAGAAATCTCGGAATCCCTTGAGGGTGCGAGGCTCGATCAACGCCATGGCCAGTTCTTTCAAAATGTGTCGCGGCAAGGAAAGCTTGCATGCTACCGCGACCGTTCGGATTGAACAACGCGAACTAACGGTCGGACGTGGAACCGCCGAACTAGGACAGGATAGCGAGCGGATTTGGTTCGGGGGATCGGAGCGCGCTCAAGTCGCTGGAATGGAATCGCGCTTCCATGTATTCGGCTACCTGTTCAGCGGTCTCGAAATACATCTCGTAAACGGCGTCCTCGTCGAATTCGCAATTGTCGGTCGAGTAGTCGCGACAAATTTGGGGACGGGTCTCGTAAATACCACAGCGATGATCCGCCTGGAGATGTTTGCAATCGGTGTGAACCAGCAAGTACCACGTTTCGTCCTCGATGAAGACCGAGGCGCGGTCGTGTAGCAGGTACCAACGGATGAAATCCAAGTCCTGTTCGGTCGTCGGTGTGTCGATCGGCATCGCAAAGTAACGGCAGCACTTCGCCGTGCAGTATGCACACAGGACTTCGCTCGACGGCACATCCTCTCGCTTCGGTTTGCGGCCATCGATTGTCTTGGCGGGCAGAAGCTGCAAAGGTGCAAGGGTTGCGGTACTCATCGCATGGAAGTCTTCAAAGAGTTGTTGCGGAATTCAGCCCCGTGCGTCGCTCGCGCGATACCGGAGGAGACGTAGTCTGCACCAATCCTGCACCGGTAGCAAGCGATTTCGCCAAAATCATCTTCGCCTAGGCGCCTTGCTGGCTAGTTGGACTCATGTCCCCCAAGGGTGATCGGCACCTGGACCGTTTCTCCTCCTCGTACCACCGACAATACCACTTGGTCCCCCGGCCGTTTCGATTCGATGACGCCCAGCAAATCATCGGAACGTTTCACTTTTTGGCCATCGATACCGACGATCAAATCGGATTGGCTGTGATCGACGATCTCTTGCTCGACTTGCAGGAGCCCGACCCGATTTTTTCGACGCGCTAATTTGGATCCACGGATTCCAGCTCGCTCCGCCGCACCATTGGGTGTTACGTTCACCACCAGCAGACCGCGATCGGTCTCGAAGACTTGCAAGATCCCGATCGTGGGTCGAATGACTTTGCCATGCGTCAACAATTGCGAAACCACCCGTTTGATCGTGTTGATGGGTATGGCGAATCCGATCCCCGCATTGTCGCCGCTGCGCGTCGCGATGGCCGTGTTCATCCCGATCAGCTCTGCCCGAGAATTGAGCAATGGCCCCCCCGAGTTTCCTTGGTTCAACGCGGCGTCGATTTGAATGATCGAATGAATCTGCCGCTTGGTCTTTGACCGAATCTGACGATTGAGACTGGAAATGATCCCCGTCGTCATCGTGCGCTCCAGTCCGAATGGATTGCCGATCGCGACGACATGCTGCCCAACACGCAGATTGCTGGAATCCCCCCATGGAACAGGAAAGAGGGCCGTCTCAGGTGCACTGATTTGTAATACCGCGATATCGTTGTCGGCGTCTTGTCCGACCAAGCTCGCTGGGTAAGCATCGCCGTTGAAGAGAGTCACGGTCACTTTTTGGGACCCGCTAATGACGTGGTAGTTGGTCAAGATAAGTCCTTGCTTATCCATCACAACACCACTGCCGTTCCCCTCGACCTCCATGCTCACCAGCATGCTCTCCGGGCGAAGGGTGGTGGTGGAGATGTTCACCACGCTGCGATTGGCCCGGTCGTAAACCGAGACATTCAACGCCTCCTCGGCGGTCATCGCATAAAATCCGTCTCCCATATCGATACCGATCGGCAGGGGACCTGCGACCGGAACGGGCACGGTCGATGGTGCTGAGGGGAAGAAGGAGGCAGGCGGGGGGTCGGCGCTGGGAATCGCACCGACGGGAGTCGATTCGGCCGGAAAAACGGGAGGCTGCCCGGTGGCGACTGGAAATCGCAATGCGCCGTGCAAGGTGACACCGGCGATCACCCCGAAACCGACCAATCCGAACGCAACCAACGCTTTGCGAATCATGCGATACACCATCCCTGGGAAATAGTCTCCGTTCGTGCAGCAGCAGCACTCGAAGGAATCTAATCCCTTTGGTATCACATTACAACATCGGTGAGCGCCTCCTCCTGATCGGGGCATTAACGCTAGCGTTTGCTCGCATCGATCGCTTGTTATTTTTTGCTTGTTACACAGAGTCGATTGACATCCATGACCGTACGAACCCGATTTGCCCCCAGCCCCACCGGATACTTGCACATCGGCGGAGTGCGCACCGCACTGTTCAACTATTTGCTAGCGAAACAGTCGGGTGGCCAATTCCTTCTTCGCATCGACGACACCGACCAAAATCGAAATGTGCAAGCGGCGTTGCAACCTATTTTGGATGGGTTCCGATGGTTGGGATTGAACTGGGACGAAGGTCCGGAGGTGGGAGGCCCCTTCGCTCCCTACTTCCAATCCCAACGCTCGAATTCTTACGAAGCCGCCGTTGCTCGATTGCTCGAATCCGGGGCCGCCTACTACGACTTCGCGACCGCAGAGGAACTGGCGACCCAGCGGGCGGCCGCCGAATCGAGCGGCAAATCGTTCCTCTACGACCGGGCGTTCATGGGGGATACTCCAGAGAAGATCGAACAGTTTCGCGCCCAAGGCCGGGAAGCGGTGGTTCGACTCAAAATGCCTCGCGAAGGTCACTGCCAATTCCACGATTTGATCCGCGGGGATTGCTCGTTCGCTTGGAGCGATGAACAAGATCACGTGATCCAGCGTGCCGACGGGACTTGCCTTTACCACTTGGCCAACGTCGTCGACGATTTCGATTTTCAAATCACCCATGTGGTACGAGCGGTCGAGCATTTACCCAACACGCCCCGCCAGATCTTCATCGCCCAGTCTCTCGGTTACCCTTTGCCCATCTATGCCCACCTTCCCTACGTCGCCGAGCCCGGTGGAACGGCCAAGCTGAGCAAACGAAAACTGGATAAGTATCTGAAGCAGAAAGACTTCGCAGCGCTCAATCAACTCGGGGCGACGATCGCCGAGCGAGCGAAACTCAATGTTGCACCCGAGACTTTCAATCCTGTCGTCGTCGATTTCTATCGCGAGACGGGTTTTCTCCCCGAAGCGGTCCTGAATTACTTGCTGCTGCTCGGCTGGTCTCTCGATGACAGCACCGAGCATTTTTCTCTCGCCGATGCTATTCAGCACTTCTCCCTAGCGCGGGTCAACAAGGCTCCCGCGTCGTTTGACCCTCAAAAACTGGTCGCGTTCCAAACCCGTTGGATGAACCAGCTCGATGCCAAGAAAAAGGTCGCGATGGTTTTGCCTTATCTTCAAAAGGCGGGCTGGGTGCCAACCCCTCCCCCCTGCGACATTGCGGAGTTCCTCACGCAGGTCGTTACCGCCGCCGGAGATCGAATCAAAGTGGCAGGAGATATCCTTCAATTCGATGAACTGTTCACACCGGACGATGCGTTCTCGATCGACTCCGATGCGATGGCCAAGAAGCTAAAGGGAGACGCGGCAGTGGTCGAGGCCGTCCAAGGTTTCTGCGAGGTCATCCGCTCGTCTACGAGCACGCTCCAATCCGACTTCGAACCTACCCTGAAGTCCTACGTCGAGGGTCGTGGTATCAAGCTCGGGAACTTTATGGCAGGTCTTCGAATCGCCCTGACGGGCAAGACATCGGGACTTACCCTCTTCGATTACTTGTGCCTCTTCGGGAAAGAACGCTCGATCGCGAGAATCCAACGCACGCTAAGCCTGTAATGCACCCACACGTCGATCAATCGTTCCACACCATGACTTCCGTCACACCGCTACGCGCTGCGCCGGAGTGTGTGAATAGGATGCGAAGCTTGGATGCGGCAGTGGCGGGAAATCTTGCAGTATTCCACTGACTACCCGTCGGCTTGGAGGGCGACAGAACCACTTCTGGAATCGCCTTCCATTCCGTGCCATTCCAAGCTTGGAAGGCGATCGAGGTGGGCGGTTGAACCCCTCCCCGATCATCGTAGATACCAAGCTCGACGCGACGAAATTCTGTCGGCTTGCCAAAATCGATCTCCAACCAATCCGATTCGGTCTTGGACTCGTAGCTGGTCCACCGATTGGTCGGCGACGGAAGAAAGTTCGTAATCCCATCGATCGCGGACTTGGGGACGCCTCCAAAACGGTCATGGTGACTGCTGGTGGCGCGCGGGAATTCTTTCGAACCATCGTTGAATGCCAAGTTGCCTGCGGGAGGCGGTACCGTTGCGATCGGCAAGATGGCATCCCCCCAAGCTTCGATTTCGGTTAGTCCCGATCGCCATGATCCATCATGCACGAGCCACGTCCGCAACTTTCGAACCTTCTTTGGGGGAAACGACAAGACATATGGTCGATGCCCCTCAGGCCGCGGGAGTGACGCACTCGCTTCGATATTCTCCCAATCGTTCTCGACCATAGCTTCCAAACGAACCAAAGCCGGCGCGCGAATAGGAGATGGGTTCGCATCCGCTCGATCGTCCAGAACATAGAGTTGCACCGAATTGATTTCTCTTTCGACTCCGAAGTCGATTTCGATCCAATCTTCTTGGCTTGCAGATCCCTCGCAGGTCCATCGATTGGGGGGATGGCGCAGATACCAATAATTGCCATCGTTCAGTTTGCTTGTCGAGGTTCCCGAAGCCGTGTACGACGTAGCGGTACGGGGGAAGTAAGTTCCGTCGTTGTTCACGGCAAAGTTGGTGGGAACACTGGACTGTTTGGGGCTGTCCGCCTCGATGCCTTGCCCAGGAACAGCATTGGGCAATATCAACGCTCGCAATGTTGAAGAGTGGCCAGCTCGCTTTCCGTCCACCAAGACATGCAGTCCTTTGCCATGACCATATTTGTTTCCCTCTCGATCCCATACGACGGAAATCAGATGCCCGCGGTACGGAACCTCATCCAATGCGAAATACTCCCAATCGTCTGGTGCGAGCGGTCGGATCTCGAGTGTCGCATCGCCCCGAGGTACGAGCCCGACCAAGCCTGTGATCACCAGATCGCAATAGCCAGAGTGGAAGTAATGTTCCGAATGATTGTAGCCATCGTGCCCTTCGAATGAACCGGTATCGGGGTGGAGCGCTTCAGCCAAATAAGGTTTGCCATCCTTTCGATGCGAACGCGCATAGATACCGAGGAGATCGACGTAATCCGCCGCAGCAATCTGATCCCCGCCGCTTTGAAGGTAATTGGCGAGACCTTTGAGAGTTTGGGTCGTGGCGTAGGGCCAAGACTGACCGCTCCACCAGCAGCAACTCTTCTGCAAGAGGAACATCGGATCGTTTCGCTCGACGGTGGAGGGGCCGAAGTCGGCATAGAATCCATCGCGGTCCATCAACTTCAACCAGGCTGCATCGAATGACGTTTTCCCCTTCAGCACGCCGAACTGCCACGGCACGTAGCCAATCAACTCCCTGCCGTGCGAATCCCCCGCGAATTGTCCACTCTCGTAGGTGCGGGAGAGCGCTTTTTGTGTAAAGCCATCTCTCTGTTCATCGTTCTTGAGAACAGGGAAGAAGAACTGCCGTTTGGGATCCCACATCCGTTCCAACATGCGAGACCGCAGCGCCTCTGCCTTGGCCGTATACTGTGCTGCAATCTCCGCCTTGCCTGCCAGGGTCGCGATCTGCGCGATCGCTTTGGCATCGGCCCACATGTAGCTGTTGAAGGAAGGCCTATAGCTAGGTGCTCCCCGAAGAATGTCTTGCGTTTGGCGGCTATTGATATTGAGCTCCATGCCATCGTCGTGTCCGGTTTGCCAAAACAGTCCTACCTCGGGGACGAAATGACGCTTCTCCCAGCCTTCGAAGTTCGCGATCAGATCAGGTAGAAGATCGATCAAGGCCTCGCGGTTCGGATGGACTTGATCCACCGCAACAGCGGAGTCGGCCAGCCAAGTGGAGTAATTGCGGGGTTGCGCGCCGGGGGTGCGGAACCAGTACTTCAGATAGTCCGTTGCAATGCGAGGGGAGCGGAGCCAGCGCGACTCATAAAGTTGAAAACCAGCTGGACAACTGATGGCTCCGTAGGCCCCCGACCAAAACGGTCGGTCGATGAACTCCGTGAAGGAATAGCCGCTATGGGGGGACCCGTACGTCAAGTGTTTCGTCAAAAGATCCCAACGGTAGTAATACGTCGTGGTGATCTCTCGATCGGGGCAATCAAAAAAAGGAATCTGGTTGGAGTACCAGTTCCAGTCCCGATTATCCCAAAAGGTCTCGCGCTGCAGCATTTTCTCCTTGTCGAGAATTTGCGATTGGACAGGAGACGGCGACGCCAGGAAGAAGGGAACGGACACCAGGAGGAAGAAAAATCGTCGCAGCATTGTTGTTCGTCTTGATCGTTTGGAACCGAGTTTCGGGCCGGTGGGCCTCGAAGTCCAATCGTCAAGTTTAGCAGCAAGCACCCGCTTTCGTATGCCACGCCGATTCGTATAGCGTTCAGTACGCCAGGCCGGCGCGGATCACGATACTGTTTTCCAGCTCGAGATTGCTGGTGGGTCGGTAGCGATAAATCAGCTCTCGGTCGAACGCATATCCCATTTCGACGAAGCCCAATCGGAAGCCTTGCCGGATTTGATCCGATCGACCGAACTCCAGACCGAGCATAACGCGGATGTCGTTGATATCGATTTCGTCGTTTGCACCGTCGGTATGCTCGATAGTCCACGTGCCACCGCCGTAATAGCCGGTGAGATACCACCATATATCCGTATTGCCGACGGTAGACACGTAATGCGAAAGCTTCGGTTCAGGAAAGAAGATATCGAAACGAGAGTCGGGATTAGGTGCCCAGAGGACTCCGAGCGCGGGCAATAGTTTGATTTTGTTTCGATCCAGATAAAACACCCCCGCCTTGGCCGTCGCGTTTGGAGTCAATCGCAACCGCCCGAGCGCCTTACCCATTACGCGGATACTATCGGAGCTGACCGATTCGAAGTCGGAAAAGACCCCCACGCGAACCCCGAGTTCCACCCCGAGCGTTTGGAGGGGATTCGTATCCCAACCGGCGTCGAGAAACCCGCTGAAGGCCTTGCTCGGCAAATCGCTACCCGGAACGCTCGGACCGTCCCAAAGGTGGTGCGAGTAGGAAGGGATGATATAGAGGGACCGGGTACTATTTAAGAAATTGGGGATCCCGAATACCAAAGAAACATCGGTGTCGTTGCTTTCGATCGAATTCGCGTCGCTGTTGCTGAACCCGTTGGTTCCGCTGAGCCACGTGTGACGGAAGCGAGCCCCTTGAAAGAGCCGCACGACTTGGTTCGAGCCATAGTTCACGTTGGAAGAGGTGTTATTCCAGAAATTGTTCCACCATCCTGAACCTTGCGGTGCACCGAACGGGCTATTGAAATTCCAGTTGGTATTGAGGGGAGGGTTATTCGTTCCGGGAAACAACACGTTGGGGGTCGTGTTGGGATAGACATTCGAAGGGTAGCCGTTGGGGTAGACGCCAGGGGTGGTTCCCCACGGGTTCGTCGTCGGCAATCCCGTTCCGGCAGTTGGGTTCGGATAGTTGGGATAGACCCCCGGGTTAGCGGGCCCGAGTGGAATGACGGGAGCGGAGGTGTTCCAGTTGAACAGATTCCCGAGGTTCCAATTCGGCGTGTTGGAAAACATCGGTTGCGAACTGGGCCGGAAATAGGGATCGAAGCCGGTTGACGGGGTGGTAGGGAGAACGCTGGGCGGGTAGGCGCCAGCGGTGGGGGCCCCCCAGGCGGGAGCGGTTGGCGCGGGGTACCCGCCGGTTGTAGGGACTGGGTAGGTATTGTTCGGGAGCTGCACACGGGTTTGCGCAGCGGCGTTCGGAATCCCCGGGGAAAGACCGAGAATCGCAGCAATCGCGAGGATAGGAAGGTACCGAAAAACCACGCTGAAGCCAATGCTGGCAAAGGAACTAGAACGGTTGGACCCGCGGGAGCCGCACCAACGCATGCAGACGCCGAATGGACGGAATAGCCTTTTCTGTGATTTCCGGTCAAGAAAGCTTGAGGAATTCCGGCGATAATCCCGGAAAAAGCTATAAAGAATTGTCGAGAGCCGTTTGCAGCAAATTCTTGCGGACCCGCTGTTTGGCAACTATTCTTGAGGAGTGAGGGCTTCCAGTCGCCGGAGGTCCGTGTCCTCCTTTTCGACGAATCGCACATCCACAGGGCTGCTCGGCATGCGTTACCACTTCTTCTTACGTACAGCTTGCACACTGGCAATGGTTGCCATTCTCGGCAGCGCGAGCGGAACGTTGTTAGCCCAGAACAATAACAATAACAACAACAACAATAATAATAACAACAATAACAACAACAATAATAACAACGGCGCCAACGGCCTCGCAGGGATCGACATCGACGCGACCGGCGTTCTGCGCGTGATGCAGGTCGACCCTCGGGTCGCGGCCGCCCAGCGGATGGCGACGCTGCAAAGCACCCCTCCCGGGGAGCTGAAAAAGTCTCCGATGCGAAAGGTCTCGCTGAATCGTCTGGAAAAATTTGTCTCCAAGCAGCTGGATGCGGGGCAACCTCTGAACGACGAAGTTTGGAGTATCGCAGGACTGCAACGTTTGGAGTATGTCCTCTATCTTCCTGAAACCCAAGACATCGTGATCGCAGGCCCGGCGGATCAGTGGTACGCCGATGGTTCTGGACGATTTGTCGGTCTTTCCAACGGCCGCGCAACACTCCGACTCGATGATCTGATCGTCGCTTTGCGTGCCTTCGGACCCAATGGCGGGGCGACCAAGTCCATCGGTTGTTCCATCGACCCAACCCAGGAGGGGCTCAAGCGAATGAAGCAATTCCATTCGCAGTTCGGCGGCCAAGCTCCCTCGGACATCCGACCGCTTGTGGCCGGAATGAAAAATGCCTTGGGAATGCAAACCGTTACGATCAAGGGTGTTCCCAAATCGACTCACTTCGCGCGCGTTCTCGTCGAGGCAGACTATCGCATGAAGCTGATCGGGATCGGACTTCAAGACCCCATCGTCCCAATGACCACATGGATCCAGCGTTCCCGCCCCAACCCCGGTGGCAATGCCCTCCAACGCTGGTACTTTGAAGCAGATTATTCGACGGTCGCGACTAATGAAGCAGGTACCGCGATGCACTTGGCCGGTCGAGGTGTGAAGCTTTCTGGAGCGCTCGAAGGTGTTCAATCCGACGGCAAGCGAAAGGATACGGGGAAATCCGGCGATCCAGCGAGCGTCGGGTTCACCCGCGAGTTCACCGAAAAGTTTGATCTGATCGCCGACGTTACCCCCGTTTTCCACGAAATGCGCAACTTGTTCGACATGAGCATCGCCGCAGCCTTCATCCAAGATCGCAATCTGTACGAAAAGGCGAGTTGGAACCTAGGGATCTTTGGCAATGAGAATCAATTCGCAGTCAGCACCGGGACGGAAGTCACCCAAGTCGAGACAGCCATCAATGCGATTTGGAAGGAATCCCAGTTGATGACTCCAATCGGGGGCGGTGTCCACATCGCCGCACGAAAGCTTGTAAACCCCTCCACTGTCTCGGTCGACAAGGCCGTCGAGGAAAAAGCAGAGTCGATGGGCGCCCCTGCTGACCTGCGAGAGAATCAGTGGTGGTGGGATTGATCTCGATCCTTCCAATAGACTATCACGCAAAACGGGCGTCGAGCTGACGCCCGTTTTTTCTTTCTCGAATCCAACTGAGCCCTTCGCATGAAAGCAACCGTCTATGGCCTTCGATGGGCAGTCGTGTTGCTGTCGGCCTACTGGATTCTGTTGTTCATTGGCACCCACATCCCGCCGAATGCGGTGATGAGCCAGATTCGTGCCAATGACAAATTCTTGCACGCAGGGGCCTTCACCGGCCTCTCGTTTCTCGTCGCTTGGGCCATCCCGACCAAACGCAACCGTTGGATCAATGTTGCCGTCGCCATCGCGGTTTGCGTCGCTTATGCAGCCATCGATGAGTTGCTGCAGATACCGGTCGGTCGAACGGCTGACTGGTATGACTTTGCCGCCGATTTAATCGGGGTTGTCATGGGGATCTCGATCTATGTGCTGGGACGGGCCATGATCCTCGCCGCCGGTTGGAAAATCTTCGAGCCCGATACACCGGCTCCGTTGGATCCCGAGCTGGACGCGTAGTGAGACAGCCGGCCGAATGATCTGGCCTCCGGCAAACCGATCTGTTACAAGCCGACGGTATGCAGGAATATGCGATTCAACGATCATCCCGGAAATGCTATCGAAACAATCGTCCTCTCGAACCTGGGGAGCGATACATTTCGGCTATTGTTCAGAAGGGTAGCGAACTGGTGCGTCGAGACTTCGGCCTGGACGCTTGGTCAGGTCCGGACGCGGATACGGTCGGTTGGTGGAAGACATCCATTCCTAGCAAGAAAACGACCGGCAAGACCCTTGCTCCCCCTCGCGTACTCGTCGATACGCTGGAGGCACTGCTCGATACGGCGGGTCAAGAGTCGCTCGCTTATTTGCTCGCACTGTTGTTGGTTCGTCGCCGCGTCCTCATCGAAGTGGAATCATTCGAAGCAGCGATGCAGGAATCCGACCTCGACGAGCCGACGCACATGTCGCTTCGATTCGCTGCCGACGATCGCGTGCTGGACGTTCCGATCGTCCCGGCCGACCGCGAGCAGTCCTCAGTATTGCAAGCAAAGTTGGCGGAGTTGCTCTATGCCGAGGAATAATCTTCCAAGAAGTAGAACCGTTCTCGGCCTGCTACCGATCTGGTGGTCCATCGCCATTTTGTTCGTGTCGACGGGTGCTACTTGTCTTCCCAAACGCTCTATTCCCGAATTTCAGCCGACGCAACTCTTTCAATCTCCCCCTTCCGTGGAGCAATTGGCAGAGGTTCTCAATCGATCCAATACGATCCAATCGCTGCAATCCAATTCGGTCGCAGTCCGCGTGAACAATGAGCTCAATCTCAATGCCAACCTGACTTGGCTTCGCCCCAAGTACTTTCGAATGACGGGAACTGTCGCAGGCTTCAAAGGCTTTGACCTTGGCAGCAACAACGAGGCCTTTTGGATGAGCGTCCGAAGTGGGATGACGCCGGAACTATACTTTGCGCGACACGACCTGTTCGATGCGCAGATCAACCGACGTATTTTGCCCGTGTCCCCGATCTGGATTATCGAAGCGTTGGGAATCAACTCGCTCGACACTTATCAGATGGTGCAGGCACCTGTTACGCAAGCCGATGGGTTGTGGCAGATCACAACCTCCGTTCCTTCTCCTTCTGGGAATTATCTTCGAACCCTCGTGATCGATCCTCTATATGGTTTGACCCGTCAGGTCTTCTTGAGGGATCCATCCGGTCGATTGATTGCGAATGCGTTCCAATCGGATCATCAATATTACGGTGCGGTACAAACATCGCTTCCGCATAAAATCAAGATCCAGTTGATTCCTGGTTCGAATGATCCTCCCTTGGAATTGGATCTCACAGTCGGATCGTATGTTGTCAATGGCATGAATGGAGACCCCGGTACCCAGTTCACGTTCCCCAGTACGAGCGGCCATCAAGTCATCAATCTGGTCGAACTGACCAATGGCGATCCTCAAGCGATCGTCAGTCCGCCCGTCGCCCCTCCTCAAGCCTTCCCGCGCGCCAGCTATCGCGGCGTTCCGTGGGATAGCGCGATCGTTCGTTAAGGAGTTCGCAATGTGGATCCCCAACGTTCCGAACTGGACGATTCGAAAAAAGCTGCTTGTCTCAATGGTGGTCCTCGGACTGGTGATCGCCGTTTTGGGCTACAGCAGTTTTCGAGGTGTCTACGCGTACCGCGATTTGGCCGCCACGCTCGGAGAGCGTGCCTTGGAAATGCCGATGACCGCCGCACTGACTCGTTCGATCGACGCATTGCGGAATCAAGATCGCACGATCGACATCAAGGAGCCGATGAAGTTTCGGCTCGATCGTGAATACGAACGGGAGATGCGAAGCCTTCAATTCCAAAAGGGGCTGGAGCGAGTTCGCAGCATCCTCAGTCGATATCGGGCTCGATTGGAATCTTCCGATGAAGACGAACTCTTCTTGGCAGACCGTTCTCAAGAACTGGCTTTGGTGGCCGAAATCAGCGACTTGATTCAAGAGATCGATTCGCAACAACGATCGGTTCTGGCGGAAAACTTCGACGCACCCTCGGCTCAGCATCTGCAGGAACAATTGGCAGAACTTTCCAATCTTGCTCACGAGCTTCCTATGTTGCTCGCGGAAAAGATGTCCAGCTTTCGAGAGGATGTGCGAGATCGCTATCGAACTTGGATCGTGCTGACTTGGAGCAGCGCGTTGGTGGCGGGTGTCATGCTGATCGGCTTGATCAGCTACGCGCGGCGAGCCGTGATTCGACCATTCAAAGAGTTGCTCGCTGGTGCCCGACGTGTCGCCGCCGGGGACTTCACCATTCGGATTGGAGCGGACAGCAAGGACGAATTGGCGGAGCTGGCGGACGCGATCAACTTGGGTGTAGCCAGCTTTCTCAGCATCCAACGCGATCTGCATGAACAAGTTCGAGAGAGGTCGCGCGAGGTCATTCGGAACGAGCAGCTCGCGAGCGTTGGATTCCTGGCAGCTGGAGTAGCCCATGAAATCAACAATCCACTGGCATCGATCGCATGGAGCGCCGAAGCGCTCGAGTCTCGATTGCATCGTATTCTGCACGCGACCGCTGGCCAGTCCCAACCGGACGAATCGACCGGAGTCGATGTGGATACCCTGAAGACCTATTTGCGACGAATCCAAGACGAAGCCTTTCGATGCAAAGGAATTACGGAACGCCTGCTCGATTTTTCTCGTCTTGGAACCGAAGAGCGCCGCCAATATGTCGATCTCGCGGAACTGATCGAAGATGTCGTCGGCATGGTTCGGCACTTGGGACAATTTCGTTCGAAGAAGATCGAATTCAACCCTGGCCCCGCGGCCATGATGGCTTGGGCCAGCCCCCAGGAGATGAAGCAAGTCGTTCTCAATCTTCTTACCAACGCGTTGGAATCGCTCGATCCGAACCGCCCCGATGGCTTGGTCACCATCACCATCGAACAACAAAACGAACAGATCGAATTCGCTATCCAAGACAACGGGAGCGGTATGACCGAAGAAGTTCTCCAGCATCTCTTCGAGCCTTTTTTTACACGCCGTCGGGATGGACGCGGAACGGGATTAGGACTACCTATCACCAGCCGAATCATCGCCGATCACGGTGGCCGTATCGCAGCCAAGAGCTTGGGAGCCGGAAATGGCTCTCGCTTCGAAGTGCGAATCCCTTGCCAGCCCTCCGAATCCAAACACACCACATCCGACCATTCCCCCTCGTCGCCCCGAGAGTACCGTTATGCAGCATGACCCCCTATCGATTCTATTCGTGGACGATGAGACCTCGCTTCAAGAACTGATGCGCATGGAGATCCCACACATGGGGCACCGGGTAACGGTATGCCCTGATGGATTGACTGCGATTGCTGCGATGGAAAAGGACACATTCGACTGCATGATCGTCGATCTCGACATGCCTGGCATGAATGGCCTGCAAGTCATCGAACGGGCATCGAAAATGGCGCCCACGATGGATTGTGTTGTCCTGACGGGTAAACAATCTCTCGAGTCTGCCGTCTTCGCACTGAAGTACGGGGTTATCGATTACATCGGCAAGCCATGTAAGCTTTCCGAAATGAACGAACTGTTTGAACGCGTGCGTGCGCGGCGTGGATTGAAGCTTCACACTCTTGCCCTTCAAAAAGCAAAACAACCTCAAAATGCTCGCACGGTATTGATCGGGCAATCCGAGGAAATGAAGACCATCGCAACCTTGGTGTCCAAGGTTGCCAAGACCAACAGCTCCGTCCTGATTCGAGGCGAAACAGGATGCGGTAAGGAATTGGTGGCGCGCTCTGTCCACGAACATAGCTTGCGTGCCAACCGCGCCTTCGTCGCCGTCAACTGTGGTGCCCTCCCCGAGCACTTGATCGAAAGCGAACTCTTTGGACATAAGAAGGGGGCATTCACCGGCGCGGATTCGCAGAGGGATGGCCTCTTTCATGAGGCCGATGGGGGCACGATTTTTTTGGATGAGATCGGCGAACTCCCGTTACCCATGCAAGCCAAATTGCTGCGAGTCTTGGAGAGCGGTGATATCCGTCGAGTAGGCGACAACGAGGTCCATCATGTCGATGTCCGCGTCGTGTGCGCGACGCACCGAAATCTGGAGCAAATGGTCGAGGACCAAACCTTTCGAGAAGACTTGATGTTTCGTATCAATACCTTCGAAATCCATGTCCCTTCGCTACGAGAACGCTCCGAAGACGTCATGCTCCTCGCGCGACACCTCTATTTGCGTCACCATCCAGAACACGATTCCATCGATGAACTCTTTGACGACGAGACCATCGCCGCATTCAAACAGCATCCTTGGCCTGGCAATGTCCGGGAACTTGCCAATGTCGTGGAATACGCGACGATCCTTTGCGACAAACCTCCGATAGGCCTCAAACATCTCCCCAAGCATTTCTGCGATAAGCGGATGAAGCGAGAAGTCCGAGCCAGCATGCCCGCTCTCACCCTGCGAGACATGGAAGTCCTCGCGGTACAAGAGGCCATCGATCGACACAACGGGAACAAGCCCGCTGCCGCCGAAGAGCTGGGGATCAGCTTGAAAACCCTCTACAACAAACTCAACCAAGCAGAACCGGGCAGGCGGGCAGCCGTCTAGGGACATGCCTTGCCAGCAGGGGCGATTCAGAATCGCTCCGTATCCCCTGCGCACAGAGCGAGCTATGATATGGGTGTGTTTTGCCATGTTCAACAAGCCAGTGCTCATCCTCCCCATGGCTCGCTATGTTCCACTTCACTCGATGGCGGTTCCCCATTTGCTTTGTGCTTGCCACACTCTGCCTAACACTTGGTAGCAGTGTCGCAGAGGAAGAACCCGCACCCGCTTTCTATCGCGGTGTGAACCTGAATGGCCCGCCGATCACGATCGATGGAAACCTATGGGATGGAAACGACGCACCATGGTTCGATTGCGCGGATCGCGGATTTGAGAGCCAGTCCGTTCCATTAAAACCCGAGACAGATAAAGCCCGGGCGACGATGATTCGAAGCAGTCGATGGGGGGGCAATCGCGTCACATTGAACGAGCTTCCCACCGGCCGATACACGTTATTCTTGTACGTCTGGGAAGACAACAACTCGGAAACCTACAACATCTCGATCGACGGACGCGAAGTCGTCTCCCAGTACAAAAGCGGTGGCGCCGGCCATTGGGAAAAGTTAGGCCCATGGTTTATTACCCCCAAGAATGGAAGCGTCACCGTCACGAGCCGGGGAGGTGCTGCCAACTTTTCCGGCATCGAAATTTGGAAAGGAGAATTCGATGGCGTGGAAGAATCGATTTCGAATGATGATCTCGCGTTCTTTGAAAAGAGGATCCGTCCTCTCCTGGTCGAGAAGTGTTACGAATGCCACAGCAGCGATTCGGACGAGCTAGGAGGGAATCTTCTCGTCGACTCGCGGGGGACGATTCGTCGCGGCGGTTCGTTAGGACCCGCCGTCGTGCCACGCGATGAGTCAGGGAGCTTGCTCCTCCGAGCGGTCCGCTACCAAGACGACTTGCAAATGCCTCCGGACGAAAAACTTTCCGACGAACAAATCGCAGATCTTGCTCATTGGATCCGCATCGGTGCCCCTGATCCTCGCACCGTCGTGACGAAGCATACGGGCAAAAAAATCGACTTGGAGTTGGCCCGCCAATTCTGGTCGTTCCGTTCCTTAACAAAACCATCGGTACTTTCGGTGCAACATTCGGATTGGCCTATCACCGATATCGACCGTTTCGTTCTTCATTCGCTGGAGTCGCGAGAGCTAACCCCAGCGCCCCTCGCCGACAAACGAACGCTTCTGCGACGCGCCACTTACGATCTCACCGGTCTTCCACCCACGCAGTCCGAGCTCGAAACGTTTCTGGCTGACGATTCCGCCGAGGCGTTTGCGACCGTGGTCGATCGATTGCTCCAATCCCCACAATACGGAGTGCGATGGGGTAGGCATTGGCTGGACGTCGTTCGTTATTCGGATACCGCCGGAGATAATTCCGATTTCCCAATTCCGCAAATGGCGCGCTACCGCGACTGGGTGATCGATGCGTTCAACCGGGATTTGCCGTACGATGAATTCGTGCGGGATCAAATCGCGGGCGACCTTCGTGGTGGCGAGAACGAAACAGAGCGTCAGTCTCGTATCGTCGCCACCGGCTACTTGTCGAACTCGCGGCGATTCGGCTCGCGGGTCGACGACTATCCATGGCACCTGACGATCGAAGACACCATCGACAATCTCGGTCGAGCCTTTCTCGGAGTCACCATCAACTGCGCTCGCTGCCACGATCACAAATTCGACCCCATTACGACGCAAGACTATTACGGTCTCTATGGGATCTTTGCGAGTACTCGTTATCCGTGGCCTGGCATTGAACTCGATCAGAAGCAACGGGACTTCATCCCATTGGTCCCAGCCTCTGAGCTTGCAGAGACCCTGCGGAAACAGTCGGAACGAGACAAGGAGTTGGCCAAGCTCAACGAACGAGCCCGGCAACGGAAAAAGGAGTTTGAAAAGGCAAAGGAAGACCAAAAGGCGATAGCCGAAAAGGCATACCGAGAAGCGGAAAAGGAGGCCAACGCATTCGCTAGTCACCCCCCCCTCTTCGAATCCGCGTACGCGGTGGCCGATCGAGAGTCGCCCGTGGATGCCGCGGTCCAATTCAAAGGGGAACCTACCAAGCAAGGTGACATCGTTCGACGAAGATTCCCAGCCATCATGGGAGGTGGAGATCTACCGGTCGATTGCCACGAAAGCGGGCGTCGAGAGCTTGCCGAATGGATCGTGTCCGAACGCAATCCTCTCACAGCGAGGGTGATCGCCAATCGCGTTTGGCAATACCATTTCGGACGGGGAATCGTCCCCACACCGAACGACTTTGGAAAGCAAGGCAAACCTCCGACCCACCCGGAACTCCTCGATTTTCTCGCGTGCAGTCTGCAAGAGAATGGATGGTCGATCAAGAAACTGCATCGAGACATTATGCTCTCTCGCGTCTACCAACTATCGAGTTTCCGGGATGCCAAGGCGATCGCCTTGGACCCCAGCAACGAATTTCTCGCTGGGTTTCGACGCCAACGACTCGATGCCGAATCCATTCGCGATACCCTTCTCCATCTCGGAGGGAATTTGAATCTGAGCCCGGCTGCACTCCACCCCTTTCCACCCTCGTCGAGCTGGAAATACACCCAACACAATCCGTTCAAAGCCGTTTACGAGTCGGTGCATCGCAGTGCTTATTTAATGACACAGCGCATTCAACGTCATCCCTTTCTCGCGACGTTCGACGGAGCGGATCCCTCGACGAGCACCGGCTCGCGGTCATCGACCACGACCCCGATCCAAGCACTCACCTTGATGAACGATCCGCTTGTCCATCAGCAAGCCGAGCGTATTGCCCAACGCATCTTGGATCACGCACCTGAACAAAAAAACCGCATCCGATTCGCGTACCAACATATCCTCGGGCGACCGGTTTCCGAAGAGGAATTGGACGCGTCGAATCGGTTTCTCCTCGCAGCAGCACAGGTGGCTCGCGAGGGAGGCAATTCGGACAACGAATCGGAACGCGAAGCGTGGTTCGCCCAGGTGCGCGCCATGCTCCGCCTCAATGAGTTCCTATATATCGACTAAGGAATCTGGCAACATGGTTCTCTCCCCAACTCGCTCGTCCACACCGTCTCGCCGAGCGGTCTTTCGATCGCTGTTCGGGGCATCGCTCGTCATGCCCGGAATGCTCGGTGAGCTATTGGCGGACGAGTCGTCGTCGGCGTCTCCCAAATTGGAGACCGATCCCCTCGCGCCGAAGAAACCTCACTTTCCAGCCAAGGCCAAGCGGGTCATCTTTATCTTTTCCAATGGGGGAGCCTCCCATATGGATACCTTCGACTACAAGCCGGAGTTGTTCAAGGCAGACGGAAAGAAGAAAGGGGTTGGGGGAGGACTATCAAATCAGGAACGGGTTCTCCTCAAACCACTTTGGGATTTCAAACCCGGAGGGGAGTGCGGCACTCTGGTCAGCGATTTGTTTCCCAATGTGCGCGAAAGGATGGATGACATCTGTGTGATTCGTTCCATGAATGGGAACGATAATGAACATTACAACGCAACGCTGGGCATGCACACCGGCTCATTTTTCTTTTCTCGGCCGAGCATCGGTTCATGGGTAAGTTATGGGCTCGGCACCGAGAACCAGAATCTTCCCTCCTTCATTGCGCTCGCTCCGCAAATGCCATATGCAGGCACGCAGATCTTCAACAATGACTTCTTGCCGGCCTACCATCAAGGTGTGCGAGTCCTGGGAGGAAGTGAACCCATACCGAACTTGGCTCCGCGCACAGCATCGCGAAAGATACAACAACTGGAGCTGGACTTCGCTGACCTGCTCAACAATAAACACCTGAGCGAACGAGTGACCGACACCGATCTTTCCGCTCGCATTCGCAGCTTTGAAACAGCCTTTCATATGCAAAGCGATGCACCGGATGCCTTCGATATCTCCAAAGAGGACGCTCGCACATTGGAGTTGTATGGTGTGTCGAAAGAAACCAACGAAGGATTCGGATGGATGTGCCTCGTTGCTCGACGAATGGCCGAACGGGGTGTTCGCTTCATCGAATTGGTCGATGGGAGCAGCAGTCACAATTGGGATCAGCATGGCGATATGGCGGAGCACGCCAAACATGCGAAGAACATCGATAAGCCACTTGCGGGCTTGCTGCGCGATTTGAAAGATCGTGGGATGCTCCATGATACCCTCGTTGTCTGGACGACAGAATTCGGACGCACACCGGGCGTGGATGGCGACAAGGGACGCGGCCACCATAGCGCATGCTTCTCCTCCTGGATGGCAGGTGGCGGGATTCGGGGTGGAATGACCTATGGCGAAACCGATGAAATCGGAGCCACCGTGGCCGAGAAGGGTGTTCACGTTCACGATTTCCACGCCACGATCTTGCATTTGCTCGGCATCGATCACACCCGATTGACGTATCGTTATGCGGGCCGAGATTTCCGCCTCACCGATGTAGCAGGTAAAGTAGTAAACGACATCCTCGCTTGAAGATCCCAATCGCTCCCTTCACTCCCGCACCTAAATTTGTTTAAGGCTCCACTGAGAGATTTCATCATGCGCACTTGTTCCTGCTTTATCATCCTTATCGGGGGCGTCGGCAGCTTCACCCTCGACGGCCTGAGTGTCGGATCTCGGCCGGCGATCGCCCAAGAAGTCCGTTCCGCAGCCGATTGGGAAGCGCGATTCCCGGGCATCAAAGTCAAACTCGATGCGATGGGATATCTGCAAGTTGCTGACTTCTCCAAATGCACATTTCCAGACTCAGCGGGCTCGGCCGATGCAGCGTTGGCGTTCTTGCCTCAACAATCGAAGCTCCGCAATCTAACTCTGAGCGGACGAGGGCTATCCAAGGTGGGGATAGGAACTGTCGCAAAATGTGAGAACCTGGGCGCTCTCTCCATCCTCGATGGTCCGATTGGCGATGACGAACTGGCTGCTCTTCGGTCCTTGACGAAGCTGAAAGAGCTCTCGCTGGTACGGTTGGAAATCGGCAATCGGTGCTTGGCCCCCTTCGTCAACAACCCATCCCTCACCAAGCTTCGGGTACGAGGAGCGGCCGGGGTGACCGATCAAACGATCGCGGAGTATTTGCCCAACTTCGCGAACCTTGTATCGCTGGAGTTGAGCGAGCTCGCAATAGGAGACGCATCCCTCGACACGATCGCCAAATTGCCGAAACTGAGCGAATTGAATCTTCTGAGGACACGTGTGACGAATGCTGGTTTGAAGAAGCTCGCGGGCTTATCCCTCAAGAAACTCAACCTTGATGATATCGCCACGATAGGCGATGAAGCGATCCCCGCTATCCTTGCCATTCCAACTCTCGAGTTTCTCCACCTTGGCAAGACAAAAGTTACCGATCAAGGTGTCGCGGAATTGAGTGGATTGAAGAATCTTAAGGATCTACTAATAAACGATACGGCTGTAAGCGAAAAAGCGCTCGCCGAACTGCAAGCCAAGCTTCCCGACCTCAAGATCAAATCTAAATAGCCATCGAAAGGACCATCGAGCGGGGTACGGACTCCTTTTCGGATCCCGTTATTGGGAAAGTCCAAACAGAATCATATTGATACCAATTCGGAAGGCATCGTCGCGCACATAGCCTTTGCACTGGATCGAATGTTTAGACTCCATCGCACAACTCAGGTCATTGGGAGAGAAGACAGCGATGATGCGTCCGTTCCACTCGAGGGCTTCGATTTCGGGAGGGCCTTCCCGTTTGGCGCGGCTCAAGTCTCCGGTGCCGATATTCGGATCCACCAAATCGACTTGTGAGAGATCGTATCCATCGAAACCATTCACTTCGTCGCGGAGCATGAACGAGTGTTTCGGATCCAAGCTTCGCCATTTCGCATCTGGCACGGCCCTGAGAAACTCGTCTCGAACGGATGCCGCGAAATCCTTCGATGCGCAGATTGCATCACCGAGAACAAAGCCCCCGTTCTCGAAGTGCTTGCGCAAACAATCTCTTTCGACGTCGGACAACAGAAACTTGTTTCGACCGTGAATGTAAAGGAGGGGATATCGTTCGATCGATTCATCGGTCAAAGAGATCAGAGGCGTGTCGCGATCGATAAGTGATTTCGTTTCACGGTGGTAGACATCGAGAAGATTGACGATCGCCCTGGAAGCATCATCGGCACCCCCAGTGTGTTGGATCTTCGGCAGTTTCAAAACCCCTCGGGGCAACGTTTGGTAATTCGCTGGTGCCGCAATGACTTCCACCGCATCCAGCTTTTCCTTCAACTCCCGACCGGTCGCGTACGATGCGAGGTTCACTCCGATCTTGACCGCGTTTTCGATATCGGTGTCGATCGCAGGACCATGTTTTTTCGTCTTTCCCCACGGACGAGCCAATTCCCAGCGACATGAAAGACTGATGGGAGAATAGATCACGCTCGTGCGGCAGCAAGCGTCGAGGCCATAAAGCCAGAAATCTTCGGGCAGCGCCGAAGGATCGATCTTCGTTTCGGCAAACCAAACAGGATGAGACGGAGGTAGCTTGGTGAGTGGCTTTTCGAAGATCTGTTGCATTTCATCTCGAAACGTCGCGTCAAATGCTCGACCATCGCAGCCGTCGCCGTTGCAGGCTTCAGCAAAAATCAATCCGCCGTTGTCGATATATTCTTTCAGCAATTGGCGTTGATCGGGTGTCAACCGAAAGGCCTTGGAACCGCTAATGTAAAGAACCGGTGTTTCCAGCAGCGATGCGAGGGTAGCATTCTTTAAGGTGACCGATTGCCACGCCAACTCACGTTTCCAAACCTTCTCGATCTGGCCGGTCAGATTCTGCACCGCTCTTCGGTGCAACTGCCAGTCACGATCTTCACTGTGTCGAAGGTGTCCAATAACGACTTGCCGCTTCCCTTTGCTTAAAAAGAGCAAGGCCATAGCGGTGGTGGTGGCGGGCGATTGAGCCTCCATCCCACCGCCATCGATGGAACCCTTCACTTGGGACTGAACCGATACGAGGTAGCTCGCTCCCTCACGATACCAATCTCGTTCACCAAAAAACCTCTGACCCGTCAATCGTCCGACCCGTTCGAGCGCGTACAAATAATAGATATGCCATCCCGTACCAGAGGGATTCTGCTCAACAGAAAAGTTGGCGACGAGCCATGCGAAGCCAAGGGAAACAGGATCGCGCTGCATGGCGTCCGCCCCACCGCCGCAGCAGACAATACTTCCGTTTTCCACTCGGGCGTCTACGTTCTCCGACGCGTCGCGCAGGATGAGCATGGATGCGATGCCAGCGCATGTCATGCTGCCGGAGGTCCCTCGTTCGCTGCGGTATCCCCAACCGGACCCGGTGTGTCGACTGTTCCAGTATTGGTACGCCTTCTCCAAACACGCATCGGGAATCTCGATCCCTAATTTGCTCGCTTCCCAGAGCGCCAGCACCGCAAATTGTGCGTTGGATTCGTCGGAAGAACCATCTCCCAAGTGGTAGCCCCATCCACCGTCGGAAGCTTGGATCTCGACGAGCGATTCGACATCCTTGCGAATGATGGCCATATCGCGGGTTGGTTCCGCAGCGCACAACGCCATGCAGTGGAGCGCGATCTCGTAGGTCTTTGTCGGCCTTGTACGCCGTAGATAATCGAGCGCCTTTTTCAAGCGAGGGTCGGAGGGGCGTTCCTGCGCGCTCAGGAGGGCCAATGTCACCAAGGCAGAGCTTCCGCAACCGTAACCGGTCTCGTACTCCCTCCAACCGCCTCGATTCGCGCCGTTGCTCTCTTGCTCGGAGTAGAGGAAATTGACCGCTCGGCGGATCGCCTCTTCGACTTGCGGCGCCGTGACGTTTCTCCGTTGTCCAAACACATGGGAGGGACTAAACAGTGAAATCGCGAGCACCAGCATCAGCGATAAACAACGGGACAAATGCGTGCTCTCCATCATGGTGTTTCCTAAGAGAGCATCGATCGGACTTTCGACTCGCTCACCGGGGCGATAATCCCTCTCTCCGTGATGATCGCTGTGATCAACTCCGCGGGCGTGACATCGAATGCTGGGTTGTAAACCTCAATATGCATGGGAGCGGTTTGCGATCCGAATCCATGGGTGATCTCCGTCGACTTGCGCTGTTCGATGGGGATATCGTCCCCCGAGACCAAACTCAAATCGAACGTGCTGGTCGGGGCCGCTACATAAAATGGAATCGAATGGTACTTTGCCAAGACAGCGAGGGAGTAAGTACCGATTTTATTGGCTGTGTCACCCCGCGCCGTGATGCGATCGGCTCCCACGATTACCGCTTGCACTCTCCCCTCCCGCATGACTTGCGCGGCCATCGAATCGCAAATCAACGTGCACGGAATGCCACGCTGTTGCAATTCCCAAGCGGTGAGACGGGCCCCCTGCAACAGAGGTCGAGTCTCGTCCGCATAAACCTGCAGCACATGGCCTTGGTCCTGCGCGGTTAAGATCGCCGACAATGCTGTTCCATACTCGGAGGTCGCCAAACCACCGGTGTTGCAATGGGTTAATACGCCTGTCGCGTCGCGAAGCAGGGATGCTCCGTAAGCTCCGATCGCATGGCACATTCGTCGATCTTCCTCGTGGATCAACCGCGCCTCGCGAAGGAGCGCACGAGTCAGTTCCTCGCTATCGGATAAACCTTTGTTGCGATCGACGATCTTTCGCATTCGATCCAAAGCCCAAAACAAATTGACCGCGGTCGGCCTGCTCGTCGCTAGATAGTCACATTGCGTCAAGATGGCGGCCGCAGCGCTGGCCAAGGGCTCTTCGATGACCTTTTGGGCAGCGATAACCACTCCGTAGGCAGCCGCGATACCAATCGCAGGTGCGCCGCGGACGCGGAGGGAAACGATCGCCTCGAACAGACTTTCCACATCGCGGTAAGGTTGGATCTCCAGCGTCAGCGGTAGCTTGGTCTGATCGAGCAATTCCAAATGGCCATCAATATCTCCTCGCCAGGCAATGGAGAGATACTCGAAGGTGGGTGCGATGAGCGAAATGGGTGCATCGGATAGTTCGGAATCGTAATCGCTGCTCACGCTGTTCCTCCGGTCGGTTCCGCTTCTGGATTCTCGGAACTCGGTCCATTGCCCTCACGCGGCTCACTTTCCTCACGCCGCACAGTCTCTTCGTCCGGAAGCGGCATGGCGAGAAGCTCTTGGGCTCTCTGGAGCAGCTTATCCATGGCAAAGGGTTTATGCATATACTCGTCCGCCCCGAGCATCCTCGCATAGGCCTGGTGCCGCTCCCCTTCGTTTCCAGTCACCATGATGACTCGAACGTTGGAGCGTTTGATGCGTCGGAGGTGTTCCAAGACCAGGAATCCGCTCCTGCCAGGCATCATCATGTCGAGCACCATCAAATCGGGATGGACGACTTCGATCGCATCGACTCCTTTGTTCCCATCGGAGACATGGGTGACTGTGTAGCCCAAGCCTTCCAACGCGAATTTGACGGGTTCAGCTACTTCGAAATCGTCATCGACAATCAAGACTCGTGGAGGGCGGTTCTCTCGTCGCCAGGCAGGTTCAATCGGCATAATGAAAGCATTGGGGGAGGGCATTCGAATGGAAATTCGAACTCAAGGAATGCACGCTTTTATACCATTGAAACAAGTCGACCGAAACCTTGCGAGGAACCTGGAAGCTCGCTTGCATCGAAAAATCGGATTTGCTATCGAACAGATTGCGGAAAAAGCATCGTTTCCCCGTTCCTCCGACGTGCGAGCGTCCCAGATACACCGTGCATTTCCAACGCCGACGCAAGCATTTGTGGCTTCACGAGTCGACGCAGCGAGCGCTGTATCGGTCGGTTCTTTTATTGCTCGGGCTCATTCCCCTCCTCGCCACGTCCGGTTTCGTGGTCCTTTCGAAAACCAGCTGGTACCAGCTTCGTCAGGCTGCCGCATGGCGGGAACGGATCCGGAGCAATATCGGGCTTGATGTGGTTTTCCAGTCGATTGAGCAGCCCTCGCCTCACACATTTCGAATACGAGAATTGGTCTGTGCCCATCCGGAAACACAGACTCCCATCCTGCGGGCCGAGCAAGTCGACGGAGTCATGACCAACGAGGGCTGGGCTCTCAAACTGCATGCGGCCGAAATAAAACAAGAGCAATCCAACCTGGCTCTCCAGATCTTGCACGACTCGTTTTTGTGCCGCCCTCATAATTTGGTCCCGATCCTCAAAGTCTCGATCGATTCGCTGCGCATTCTCCCCTCGACCTTGACCAACTCCCCCCATTTGGCCTCGGCCCCCAAGCTTGAATCGCTGCACCAGATTCAAATCGAATACACCCCTTCGCTTTCATTGTCCGACATCAAGATCTTGTTCGGCTTGGAACCCAAAGGCTCAGAGACGCCGGGGTTGGTTCATGTCCGTCGCTATCACGACCCCAAACATCCTCATACCGATTGGGCGATCGACACGCGCGATCTTGCTATCCCCTGTTCCGCGATCCAACCCTATTTCCCCGTCGTCGAACATGTCGGCCCTTTAGCCCTCTTTCGCGGCCAAGTCCGCTGGGAACAGGACGCGCAAGGTTGGCAAAGCACGCTCCATCAAAGCACGTTTCTCAATACGTCTTGGGCTGCTTTGTCCCACTCGATCGGAGAGCCGCTTCAAGGTTTTGGAGATCTCCACATCGAAGAAGCTATCCTTCGCAATGGGCTCATCGATCGCGTTCAAGGTTCGATATCTGCCGGTTCCTCCCACGATGAAACGATCCAGGTGCCTTGGTTGAAACAGACGATGGAACGCTTTGGATGGTGCTCGCACGATCTCCGACCCTTGCAATCGCAAACCGCCTCGGTGGATTCGATGGAACTGGCATTCCATCTGGACGGCAATGGACTGCGATGGCGAGGCAATGGTCCGGGTCTCAGCGCGCCAGGGGCCCCACCGAGCCATTCTCAGATCGGGTCGGTAAAGCAAATCCTTCTGGCGACCGATCGAGCCCTTGAATCCAAGATCACGTCCCTCGATGAGGTCAGCCGGTGGCTCGCGACAGGCCCCGATGCCACCCAGGCTGCGGAACTGGTCCAGCGATGGCATTCGCGATTGGTTTCTTTACTCCCCACACCGAGCAACGCCGCTCGATTATCGGGTGTTCCCAATACCATTCGCTGATCTCGTTTCGAAAGGCGTCCAGCCGGAGTCTATACTGGGGCGATGGAACTGGACAAGAAACGAAAACCCGAAAGTCTCGATTACACCCTGGCGGCGATCGCCCCGGCCTTCATCATTTCGATGATCGGTTCGCTCGTCTACTTTCTTATCGTACTCTTCTATCCAGGACAGCAAACGGGTCGG
Organism: Pirellula sp. SH-Sr6A; assembly: GCF_001610875.1. Classification (NCBI taxonomy): domain Bacteria; kingdom Pseudomonadati; phylum Planctomycetota; class Planctomycetia; order Pirellulales; family Pirellulaceae; genus Pirellula; species Pirellula sp. SH-Sr6A. The sequence continues at coordinate 3,363,218 of NZ_CP011272.1, forward strand.
TTGATGTGGGTACTCGGGCTCTACACATTCGCCTCCGTGCTGATCGCGCGTATAGCCATTGAACAGTCCCGAGCTCAGAGTTTCGTGTATATGGCCGGACTGGGAGCTGCAACCCTTCTTGTCATCTCGCGACTTTTCACCGCCAGCGGTTCACTCGCGTTTCTCAGCCTTCCATTCTTACTATTGATTCTGGTTTTGATCGCCTACCTCGCGGATCGCATTACCTTCGACTGCACCTTGATTCACGAGGGGATATCCAGCCAAGGGGCCGGACTACTTCAGTCCATCGGTTTGTTTCGAAAAGACCCTCGGGATCCAGCAAATGAAGTGACACCAGCGGTAGGACGCCAACGGAAGCACAATCAAGGAGTCTGGGTTCTCTACTTCTCGCTCTTGGCCATCCCCGTCTTCGGCATCGGACAATTCTTCATGGGCCCCCAAGCCGACCGAGCCTTCGCCAATCGGATGGTTTTCGTCTATCTCTTTTCGTCTCTGTCCCTGCTAGTGCTCATCGCGTTGCTGACGCTGCGGAAGTACTTGCGAGAGCGCAATATCCCCATGGAGATGTCGTTCGCAACACAATGGATCCTGATGGGTGTTACCGCCGTCGCAGCATTGGTATTGCTCTTTGCGTTCCTACCACTCCCGAGCCAACCACTATGGAATTGGCAACCCCCGTTCAAAATCGCCCGTCGCGACGATCTCCAACCCCACCCCCAAGGCATTGGCCAAGACGCCGTCGAAGCCCCCGGTCAACAAGGTCAACAGGATCAGCAACGTCAACAGGATCAGCAACGTCAACAGGATCAGCAACGTCAACAGGATCAACAGCGTCAACAGGATCAACAGCGTCAACAGGATCAAAATCCCCCAGCGGGGGACAAGGTTGACGGTGTTGACAGGGCTGACAAGGTTGACGGCAAAGAAGGAACCGTCGCCAAAGAAGGAGAGGGCGGTGGCAAAGGAAATGGCGGCAAAGAACGGGAGGGTGGTGACGAAGGGGACGGGGCGGGGAGAGACGCTGAGGATGCCAGGGGTGAGCAGGGGGGGAAGCCCCAGGGGGCCGCGAACCAAAACACTTCGTGGCAAATCAACTGGAATGGGAGCTCGCTTCTCTCCTGGTTGCTCCTATTGATTCTATTGCTGATCGCCGTCGTTTGGGGCTGGACCCAAAGGCACGCTTTGCTTCGCTTTCTCACCGAGCTGTTCGGTCGGAAACCGACCGCGAAAGAGCTTGACGCCGAACCTGTCTCAGGAGAATCCACAGAACCGCTTGCGCCGTTTTCTACCTACGGCAACCCCTTTACTTCTATGCAACTCAATCCAGAGCAAATCGTTCGACACACCTTTCGAGCTTTGATCGCGTGGGGACGTGAGCATCGTCTTGCTCGAGGAGAGGAAGAGACGCCGGACGAATTCGTTCGAAGGGTGGCCCGCAAGTATTCCGAACAGCAGTCAAGTCTCATCCACCTGGGTCATCTCTACGGACGCATTGCCTACGCGAAACGCCGTGTCCATCCCACCGAACTTGATCCGTTGAAGGACCTCTGGGTGTGGTGGGAATCGTCCATGCGATAAACATTCCGGTGGCGGACTTCGGAATCGGATACAATCGAGCTTCTCCGAAGCAGCCTTCCTCCCCTGTTCGATTGACCCATGAAAAACATCTTTGCCTTCATCGCGCTCTGCTTTCCTCTCCTGATCTCCCGTGTGGAGGGGGCTGAAACCGAAGATACACGTCCGAATATCGTGTTGATTCTTGCCGATGATCTCGGCGTCAATGATTTGCATTGCTATGGTCGCGAGGAGCATCGCACTCCACATCTCGACGCGTTGGCCAAGCAAGGCCTTCGGTACACCAGCGCGTATTGCGGATTGTCGATCTGCTCCGCATCGCGAGCTTCACTTTTGACCGGCAAGTCGGCGGCCAGATTGCACCTGACGTCCTTCTTGCCCGGTCGAGCCGACAACCCTTCGCAGCGAGTCCTCAACGCACGCATCCATTCCGCCTTGCCACCCGAAGAACGGACCATAGCCGAAGAATTGCAGCGAGCGGGCTATCGGACCGGCATGTTCGGGAAATGGCATCTAGGAGGTAAAGAAAGCAGCCCCAAAGAGCAAGGCTTCGAGGTCGTAGCGGAGTTGCCCGCCAAGGGAAAGCTGGATGAAGAAACCGGCGACAAAAATGAATACTTGATCACCCGTCGCGCAGCCGAGTTTATTGCGACGAAGTCGGATCAACCTTACTTTTGCTATATCCCCCACCACTCGCCCCATATCAAGTTGGAGGCAACGGAGGAAGCGAAGCGACAGAACTCCGAAGCTTTCAATTCCCTCTACGCGGCAAGCATCGAGTCGTTGGACCGCTCCGTTGGCAAGCTGCTCGATGCCATACACCGTCAGCCCTCCGAACGAGAGACGATCATCCTATTTACCAGCGACAACGGTGGATTGCATGTGCGAGAGCTTCATGAAGAGCCCATGACTCACAACACCCCATTTCGAGCCGGAAAGGGATATCTCTATGAAGGGGGGGTGCGCATCCCGCTAATCATCGCCTCAACAAAACAATCGATTGCACCGAACCGTGTTTCGAATGCCCCTGCTTCCTTGATCGACTTGATGCCCACCTTCCTGAAGTTGGCGGGGGTAAACGTCGGCCAGACCCTCGGGCCCTTGGATGGTATCGATCTGAGTTCGCATTGGTTCGAGAATCGAGAACCGTCGTTGGATAGGCCATTCTTTTGGAATTTTCCACACTACACCAATCAAGGTAGCCGACCTGCCGCGGCTATTCGGAAAGGGAAGTGGAAAGGAATCCTGCAGTATGAAGACAACTCGTTCGAACTCTATGATCTGGAAAAGGATATCGGTGAAGAGTCTGATCTTTCAGCATCGATGCCGGACAAGGCGCGGGAGCTGCGAGCGGAATTGGATCAATGGCTCGACTCGGTCGGTGGGCAGCGATGTGCGCCGAATCCTGAGTTTGATCCCAAACAATACGACGCAATTTATGGTCAATTCGATTCCTCCCGATTGCGAGCCAATGCCAGCGCCAAACAGATTGGACAGGATTGGAAAGTATGGCGAGAGCGAATGGACCAAGCGTCGAAGGGTCGTAAGCCGATATTGAAAACACCGCAGGGAGCCGTGACGTTGTTCGCCAATCAAGCTGTCCCGCATGGAATGAAGCTTCGGTACGAACCTGAGCTTCATAAGAATGTGTTGGGATACTGGACCGAGGTGGACGATTGGGCTCATTGGGATCTGAACATTCCCGTCGATGGGACCTATGAGATCGAAGTCCAGTGCGGTTGCGGCAGTGGAAACGGTGGCTCGCAAGTCGCATTGTCGATCGGCGATCAATCGTTCGATTGGGTCGTTCCCGACACAGGTCATTACCAGAACATGGTTTATTTGACGGTTGGAAAGGCGAATCTATCGGCGGGTACGGCGAGACTGGAGGTTCGGCCGAAGACCAAGTCCAAGATTGCTGTGATGGATATTCGTAAAATCGTATTGCGTCCGATACCAGAAGAGGGGCGATAGCCATCGGTCGAGCAGGCCCAAACGTCCTTCATCCCGTTCGCACACTTCCGCTTTTCCGTTTTCGACGGAGTCGGAAAGTGTCAGCTCAAATTCTTACTCTGGAGGTTCTGGAAATGGGGTCACAAACGAGACGAAACTTCTTGTCGGTATCGGCAGCCACGACTGCCGCCGGTTCGTTGGGTTTCTCAGGATCTTGGCTGCCGAGCGTTCGTGCTTCGGAAATGCAAGTGCCGAGCGGGATGGTGCAGTTCCGACCAGAGATCGAGCCTTTGGTCCGATTGCTGGAAGACACTCCGCGAGAGAAGATCGTCGAAACGGTGATGACGAGAATAAGGGATGGAGTCAGTTACCAGGAATGGCTGGCCGCGCTGTTCTTGGCCGGGATTCGAAATGTGCAACCTAGACCAGCGGTCGGGTTCAAATTCCACTCGGTTTTGGTGGTGCATGCGGCCCATCAAGCCTCCATGGCAGCGGTCGACCAACAGAGATGGCTACCCTTGCTCTGGTCGATCGACTACTTCAAGAGTGCGCAGGCCACGGACGTTTCCGAAGGGAACTGGACCATGGCTGCGGTCGACGAGGCCCGGGTGCCCGAGGCCCATCAAGCCTACGCGAAGCTCGACGAAGCCATGGCACAGTGGGACGTAGAGAAGGCGGATGCCGCCGCAGCGGCCGCATCACGAGTTTTGTCCACGAGCACCTTGCTCGACCTCCTGGCCAAGCATGCGGCTCGCGATTTCCGAAGCATCGGTCATAAAAGCATCTACGTCGCAGGAGCATTTCGAACTCTCGCCGTGATCGGCTGGGAGCACTCGGAACCGGTGATTCGTTCGCTGGCATACGCGATATTGAATCACACTGGGGAGGCCAACCCGTCCACCACCGATGCGGAAGTCGATCGCGCCGGTCGCTTCAACTGGGAGCTTGTTCCCTCCATCACCAAACAGTGGAGTTTCGGAAAGCGAGATCCGCAGGCTAGCGTGCGAGTGTTAGAGGGGCTTCGAACCCTCACCCCCACCGGGGCATCGCTGATGGTCAAAGAGATGCTAAACGCAGGGGTGCACCCAAGCTCCATTTATGATGGTATCTTCTTGGCTTCCTCGGAATTGGTAACCCGTCAGCCTGCCATTGTTCCCTTGCATGCCATCACGACTAGCAATGCGATGCACTATCTGTATCAGCATGTCCAAGACGATTCGCTACGATGCTGGTTGCTCCTTCAAAATGCGTCTTTTTTAGCTCACTTCCGGGAGGCCGCCAATGCGCGAGGCGATCTTCAGGATGGCCGCATCGAGGCGTTTCGCGATGCCCTCGCAGGGCAGGACACGCCCCCTGGAATCGATTCCGTCTTTCAGACGATTCGAGAGGATCGCAAAGCAGCGGCGGAGAAGACGCTGCAGTTTCTCACGAACGGAGGATCCGCGACGGAATTGGTCCGCAAGTCGAGGGAGTTCGTATTTCTAAAAGGAACCGATTCCCACGATTACAAATTCAGTTCCGCATGCCTCGAGGATTATCAATCCATTGCACCGCAGTGGCGAGATCTGTATCTGGCGGGTTGCACATACCTATTGCATGGCGACCGAGAAAAAACGACCCCCTTGGCGCGGCGCGTCATGGAACTCTCGTCCTCGTCATAAGGGGAACCGCCTCGAGGTGTTATACCTGTGTTGCGGTTGTACGCAGGTTGACGGAATGAACGGGACGACTTAGTCTGGAGAGTGCACTCTACCTCTCCTGGAGTTCATGGATCATTCTTAGAATTAGACGCTACCGTTCCGCTATTCTGCGCATCAGACGAGAGCGTCGTCGTTTGGTGGTGTCAGCAAAGCGGAGTCGACGAAAAGGGAAGGCATTCCAGCCTCGATTTTCCCGTGACCAAATGGCCCTTTCCTGGGCAGGCAGCTTTGTAGGTATCGCCATGTTGGCATACCTCTCGTATTACAGCCGATACCCTCTGATCGCTGCGCCCATGGGGGCAACGTCGGTGTTGGTTTTTGGCGTTCCCAAGAGCCCTCTCGCGCAGCCCCGGAACGTGGTAGGTGGCAATATTATCGGTGCCGCCATCGCCGTCCTTGTTGTGGCCTTGTTTGGGACCGATCCCTGGGTCATGGCCATCGCCGTTTCGACCACGATCGTGACGATGAAGATCACACGGACGGTCCACCCCCCCGCTGGCGCGGTCGCGTTGGTGGGGGTGATGGCCGATGTCTCGTGGGACTTCTTGATCGCGCCGGTAGCAATCGGATCGATCTTGATCGTCCTCTGGACGTTTGTCTTCAACAATCTAACGCCAGAGCGAGCTTACCCGACGCATTGGCTCTAATGGCCAGTGGCTCGACCGATCCCGGTCAGCTTCGTGCATCTCGATATCGCCGGATGAGTGCGTTGGTAGAGCTATCGTGCTGCAGGGGTGCTTCGGAAGACGCTGTCAGTTCTGGAACAATCCGTTGCGCCAAAGCTTTACCGAGTTCTACCCCCCATTGGTCAAAACAATTGATATTCCAGATGACTCCTTGCGTGTACACAGCGTGTTCGTACAGCGCGACCAATTTACCCAAGATATCGGGGGTAAGTTTTTGAGCGAGAATGGTATTGGATGGCCGGTTTCCTTCGAACACACGGTGCGGCACCAACTCCTGCGGCGTTCCTTCGGCGATGACTTGCTCCGTCGTCTTGCCAAATGCCAGCGCTTCGGATTGGGCTAACACATTCGCAAAGAGCTTATCGTGGTGATCACCGATCGGGTGGAGCGATTCCAGGAATGCGATGAAATCACAAGGGATCAATCGAGTTCCTTGGTGGATCAACTGGTAGAAAGAGTGTTGCCCGTTCGTTCCAGGTTCGCCCCAATAGATTGGCCCCGTCGAATGGCTAACCCGTTGGCCATCGAGCGTCACTTGTTTGCCGTTGCTCTCCATCGTTAATTGCTGCAAGTACGCGGGAAAGCGTTTGAGATACTGATCATACGGAAGGATGGCCAACGTATGGGCGCCGAGGAAGTTGCAATTCCATACCGAGATCAATCCAAGCATCGCTGGCAAATTGCGATCAAACGGCGTCGTGCGAAAGTGTTCATCCATCGCATGGAATCCACCCAGCATCTCCAAGAACGCTTCGGGGCCAATTGCGAGCATCGTCGACAGCCCGATGGCGGAGTCCATCGAATAGCGGCCTCCAACCCAGTCCCAAAACCCGAACATGTTGGCGGTATCGATTCCGAACTGCGAGACCTTTTCCGCGTTGGTGGAAACCGCGACAAAGTGCTTGGCGACCGCCTCGCTATCTCCCCCCAATCCGCTCAAAAGCCACTCGCGAGCGCTCAAGGCATTGGTCATGGTCTCCTGGGTTGTAAAGGTTTTGGACGACACGATCACCAACGTCTCGGAGGGATCCAGGTCGCGCGTGGCTTCTACGAAATCGGTGCCGTCGATATTGGATACAAACCTAAACACCAACGATCGATCGCTGTAATGCTTCAAGGCTTCGTACGCCATGACGGGTCCCAGATCCGAGCCTCCGATTCCGATGTTGACAATATTGCGAATCCGGTTGCCCGTGTACCCTTTCCATTCCCCCCGGCGCACCCGATTGCAAAACGCAGTCATCTTGTCGAGCACTGCATGAACCTGCGGAACTACGTCCACGCCATCCACGACAATAGAAGCGGTGCGAGGCGCGCGAAGCGCGATGTGAAGCACCGACCGATTTTCGGTAGTATTGATACGGTCTCCGCGAAACATCGCCTCGATCCGCGCTCGCAAATGGCAACTTTCGGCAAGCTGCACAAGGAGCGCGACCGTTTCGCGATACATCCGGTTCTTCGAGTAATCCAGGGTAAGTCCGATCGCATCGATCACCATCTCTTCGCCCCGGAGAGGCTCTTCCGCAAAGAGCTCTCGAAGGTGGACATGGCAAAGTTTGTGGTGATGTTCGGTGAGAGCGGTCCAAGCCGGGTTCTGGGGGTGACTGGACGGATGCGAATTCATAACCAACTTTCTATGGGTTGCGTGGAGAGTAACAGTTTTAGTGGGTCCGGGTGTTGGAGCGAACGGTTTGTTTTACACCGTGCTTTAATCGACTGGGAACGAATTCACGGTGTTGGGAGTCACCGTGTTGGCAGTTACCGTGTTCTTGAAGATTTTCCCATCCTTCATGATGACGATGAAGGCCTTGGAAGGATTGGCGATCAATTCGATTTCTTCGAGTGGGTTTCCACGGACGAGAATCAGATCGGCCAAGGCGTCGGATTCGATCACGCCGAGTTTGCCCTCGTAGGGGGCACGCTTCCCGGAGAGAGCCAGCAATGCCGCATTCCCCGAAGTCGCCATTTTCAGGACTTCCACTGGAGTGTACCAGCGAGTCATTTTCGCAAGCTGTGCCCCTTGTAGCTTCGCGCCTTCTGCGCTAAAGAGGTTGTCGGTCCCCCAAGCGGTTTGGATCTTGTATTTTTTAGCAAGTTTGTACGCGAGGTCGGTTCCTTGGTACATCTCCAATTGCTTCAATCGATTGGGAGAGCCCTCGGCAAAGGGACTTGGGCGATCATCGAGAAACGGCTGCAAACTCCACCAGACTTTTTTATCTGCCATGAGCTTGCCGGTATCGTCATCGAGCAGTTGGCCGTGATCGATGCATCGCACGCCAGCCTCAATGGCTTGCCGAACCGCTTTCGGGGTGTAAGCATGAACCGTCACATAGGTCCCCCAATTTTCCGCGGCCTCGACGGCAGCTCGCAACTCTTCAACCGTGTATTGGGTGACATCGATAGGATCGTAGGGTGAGGAGACGCCTCCCCCTGCCATCAATTTGATTTGGGACGCACCGAGCCCGAGCAACTCGCGCGCTCGCTTTCGAACCGTCGCTGCGTCATCCGCAATGGCGGAACCACCCATTCGTTCCGAGACGCTAAGACTGTTTGCAGGAGCAGGAAACTCATTGGGCATTCGAAAGTCTCCGTGCCCTCCTGATTGAGAGATAAACGCTCCGCTGGGCCAAATCCTCGGGCCAACGACCAAGCCGGAGTCGATCCCCTTTTTAAGACCAAAAACGGGCCCCCCGAGATCGCGGACCGATGTGAATCCTCGCATCAGCGTATCGCTCGCGGCGCGCGTGGACACGACGTGGAGGAATCCCGCATCACTCATCAAAGCGGCTTGCTGGGGAACCAGGGAAAAAAGCAAATGGGTGTGGGCATCGATGAGTCCCGGCATCAACGTACAGCCCGAACCATCGATGAGAACCGTATCCCCGCGGCGGTCCGTGGGTATCGGTGAAGACGAAATCCGCTCGATCCGATTTCCCCGAACGAGAACGAACGAAGGTGGTGACAACTCGTCGTGAATGCCATCAAAGATTTGAACGTTCTGAAACAACGTGACTTGAGCACGAACCTGCATCGGTGCGGTCGCAACGGCTAGTAAGAGCGAACCAACCCAAAAGAAGAGGCGTCGCGATACATTGCTCATAAACCTTGTCTCCGTGCCATTTTGAATCCCTAAACGATGCCTGGATGGATCGTTGGAATGATAAAAGGATCAGTATAGCAGGTCGCGGTACGTATTCTGGGGCTGTGTATTCAGGGTGGATCCCCTACGATATCGAGCATGGACCGAAGCTCTTTGAACCCTCAGCCCTCCGCCACCCTTCAATTTTTGGGCGCCACCGATTCGGTGACCGGCTCCATGCATCTGCTCGATACCGGCTCGTATCGCCTCTTGTTGGATTGCGGCAATGAATCGAGCGAAGACGAACGGGGACGCAAGAAACCGTTTCGCTGGCAATTTGAACCTGGATCGATCGACGCTGTTTGCATCACCCATGCGCACCAAGATCATTGTGGAGGGCTTCCTCTGCTGGTCCGCGATGGTTTTCGCGGTCCGATTCTTTGCTCTCACGCCACGTACGACCTGCTGGAAGTCATCCTCAGTGACCGAGCCCACTACTTTGAACGGAGCGCGCTGCGACGCACTTCGTTTCGCTCTCGCGGCTGGCAAGAAGACGAATCGACGTCCTTCACCTACACGGATGTCGAAAATACGCTGCGTCTTTGCACGCCCCTCCCGCTCGGCGAACCATTCCGGCTATGCCCTACCGTATCGGTGCAATTGATCGATTCCGGCCACGTCCTCGGCAGCGTCAGTTTTCAAGTGGAATTTCGTTCAGGAGAACGATGGAAGCGAGTCTTCTTCACCGGAGACCTGGGGCGGTCGGATCTGCCGTTGGTCGGGAATCTTTCCCCACTTCCCACCGCGGACGCGATCATTTGTGAAAGCACCTATGGGGGCAAACAACATGAGTCCTACCCCTCTACCATCGACAAACTTTCGTCGATCATCCGGCAAACGGTCGCTCGAGGAGGAAAAGTCCTCATCCCTGCCTTTAGCTTGGGGCGCATCCATTTGGTGATGCACACCTTGCAAAGCGCCAAACAAGATGGGCGGATACCGAACTGCCCGATCTACATCGACAGCCCTTTGGCCAAGAGGCTGGATGACGTTTACCACGAACATCTCGGCGACGAAGCCTTGCGAAGTCTCGCTGGAAACTGGATTAACGATAGCGACGAGGCTTGGTACCGTTCCACCCAGCCCGGCTCGTCCATCATCATCGCATCCGGTGGTATGTGCGATAGCGGAAGAATCCTGGACCACCTGCGGTATCATATCGACGACCCCCGCAGCAGCTTGGTCATGGTGAGCTACCAAGCTCCCGCGTCGTTCGGCGCGAAGCTTCTTTCACCCACCCCTATCGTCCGATTCAAGGGACGGGTTTGGAACAAATGGATCGACATCCATCAAGTCAGTGGATTCTCGGCCCATGCAGACCAAAACGATCTTCTTCGCGTACTTTCTTCCACCGCGACCGAAACGAAGAATCTGTTTCTTATCCACGGCGAATCCGAACAAAAAGTTGCGCTAAAGCAACGCTGTCAGGAAATCGGCTTTCGGAATGTCTTCATTCCCGCGCACGGTCAGGCGTTTCCGATTTAATTCGATTGCGATTCGTCGTACGACGAAGAGGAATGATTCGACTTGCGCTGCTTCTCTTGCGCCACAAACGGAATATGGGGAATGAGCGAGAGAATGATCATGGCGAACACGGTACTGATAATGGCAGTCAGTTCCCGACCCAGCCCGGCGGAAACACCGATCGCGGCGGTCAGCCAGATGCCCGCTGCGGTGGTCAGACCTCGCACATCCTCTCCGGAGTTCTTGACAATGGTCCCTGCTCCGAGAAATCCAACCCCTGCAATAATGCCTTGCAAAACTCGGCTGAGCTCCGCATCTTCCAGTCCATCGAATTGCGGCACCATGACGAACATGGCAGACCCCATCGCGACGAGCATATGCGTTCGGATCCCAGCCGATTTTCCATGCTGTTCCCGTTCAAAACCCAGAATCCCGCCAAGAACGGCGGCCACCGTGAGACGGACCGCCACGCGAACGAACTCCAGGAGATCCAAATCGGAAAACTCCTGGACTAGCAAATCATAAAGCTCGGTTCCCATACTTGGTTCGATTCCGTTCCTGGGCTTGAGAGGGACATCGTTTCGAAGCGATTGTACCATCGCCTAGATCGGGTGGCCGACTCTATTTCTCCACAAGGTCTTTGTGGAGAGGAGCAAGATCCTTTGCGGGAATCTTGATCACCTTGCGATCATAAGTGATCAAACCATTCACTTCACCCTCGACATCGGTGGTTTGCGTGTAAACGCCTGCCGCGATGCCTTGTTTCTTCATGTCTTGAAGCTTCTTGAGGGATTTGTTGTACCGATCGCGATACTCCGCTTCGGTTTTGGGTAATGTGCCATAACCCCAGTTGTTGGCGTCGTTATCCCAAAGGTGCCCCATCACGGGGAACCCGTGTCCACCGAACTCGCCGACAACTTTGATGAACCCATCCCATCGTTTGTCACCGAAGGGGAATGCAGGATCTGGATAGCTGTGTTCATCGACGATATCTCCCGCCGGCCAGAAGTTTCCGCCGCTAGCAATGTTGTTCAGTCGAGAAGGATCTCGCTCCGATACCCATTTCCCCACTTCCATGGTGCGGTGTTGTCCCCAAGCTTCATTGAAAGGAACCCATGCGACGATCGACGGATGGCTTTCCAAATGGTCGATCATCCGCTCCAGCTCTAGCATGTATTGCTGATGGGCTTCATCCGGCCAAGTCGCGTCGACAGGGTTTGGTGCCAGGCGGGTCCAAGGTGGATTGACGGCTCCGCTGACTTGATCCTGCCAAACCATCATCCCCAGCCGATCGCAATGGTAGTAATAGAGTCGCGGCTCCACCTTGATGTGTTTGCGAATCATATTGAAGCCAGCCTCCTTGAGGTACTCGATATCGAAGAGCATCCCCTTTTCCGATGGAGGTGTAAGAAGACCATCTGGCCACCAGCCTTGATCGAGCGGCCCCCAATGGAACAAGAATTCCCCGTTGAGTGTCATGCGAATATGACCATCCGCATCGACCTTCTTGCCGACGGTTCGGATCCCTGCATAGGACTTAACACTGTCGATCGCTTTCCCCTTGGCATCGATCAATTGCACATCCAATTCGTACAAGTGCGGTGACGTAGGGCTCCAAAGTTTGGCACTTGGAACGGTGACTGTGACTTCGTTTCCTCCGACCGCTTTTTCAGCCACCACTTGGTCACCGTCGCGAACCGTGACCTTCATCGAAGCATCCTTCGACTTTCCAATTTTATCGGCGCGAAGAGTGATCGATCCTGCCCGCGCGTCGGTGGAGATGGTCAAGTCTTCGATGTATGTCTCAGCAACTTGCTCCATCCAAACGGTTTGCCAGATGCCGGAGACCTGCGTGTACCAGATACCGTGTGGATCTGGGCGCTGCTTCCCTTGCAGTTGAAATCCCATCGTGTCGTCCTCCACGCGAAGAACCAGTTCGTTGGAGCCTTTCTTTACCACGTCCGTGATATCGAACGAGAAGGGGGTACTCCCTCCGATGTGAGTGCCCACCGACTTGCCATTCACAAACGCTTCGCAGCGGTAGTCCACCGCTTCGAAATGAAGAAGAGTTCGTTCATTTTCTACGGGAGACGCATCGAATGAGCGTTGATACCAAAGGGCTTCGTTGTCGAGCAGGAGACGACCGACTTTCCCAAGCTTGGACTCCAAACAGAAGGGAACCAGGATTTGCCCCTTCCAGTCCGTTGGCTTTTTGAGTTCTTCGGCGGACGTAATCCCATAGTTCCACATGCCGTTGAGATTGGTCCATCGATCCCGTTTGAGTTGGGGGCGTGGGTATTCTCGCCAAGCATTCTCCGGGGTGACCTCGGTCCCCCACGTGGTGACCAGATCGGATTGAAACGGCGTTTCAGGGATCTTGGGAGCAGGCAGCTTCGGAACGGCATCCGCATCGATCACATGCACATCAATGAATTGGCCTCCGCCGGTTTGTTTGCAGTGAACGGCGAGGAGGTTTTTCCCTTTCTTCACCAAGGAATGCTGGGAGGGATCGATGGGTACGACGATGTATTCCGTCGTGTAACCCCGTTTGGTAAGAATCTTGGAACCATTCAAATAGACTTCGACATCTTCGTCGTGGTGCAAGTAGAGAGCTGGTTTGGCAGGAACGGTGTCCAGCTGAAAATTTTTTCGCATCCAGATGTTGGGCGAGTTCCACGGAGTACCGATTCGAGCACCTGGCGTACCGCGAGTCCCAAAGCCGCCGAAACCTCGACGCCATTTGGCATCATCAAAGTCGGTCGCCATCCAAGTCGGTGCTGGTTTGCGCAACAAGTAATGCCAACGATCTTCGATCGGGTTTTCTGCCGAACATTTGGGGATGGCGGCAGCGAGGCAAACCCAACTCAGGGAAAGAATCCCGAGCAGGTTGGAGAGACGTTTCATCATCGTTTCGTTTTCCTTGCGAGGCGTGAGGGTCGAAAGTGGAAAGGGAGGTTTCAAGGCGGGGATTATCCCCGTTTCGCTTGAATGCGAAATTCACCTGGAGTCAAGTTCTCGTGCCGTTTGAATACGACATACATATATTCGGGGTGCTCGAATCCGCAGAGGGGTGCAATGCGTTCTGCAGAAAGCTCGGTGGTAGCAAGCAGTTCTTTGACTCTCTTAATCTGCACATTGCGAATTTCCTCCTGCGGCGTGCGTCCGAGATGCTTTCGAATTTTTCGTTCCAGCGAACTTCGGGATATCCCGGTTTGCCGAACAACATCTTGCACCGAGATTCCACGGCTCGCATATTGCCGAATATACTGCAACGCGGACACGATGGCGGGGTCATCGATGGCGACGACATCTGTCGATTGTCGGACGGCGATTCCGAGAGGTGGGATGGTGGTCTCGACTGGATCGCTCGCGTTTCCGGACATCAGAGCGGAGAGAACTTCTGCGGCTCGAAAACCGACTCCTTCGGCGTTGACAACAACACTCGAGAGAGCGGGTTCGCACACGCTGCAGAGAAGGTCGTCATTGTCGACGCCCAAAACAGCCACATGCTCGGGAACAGCGATCTGTTCACGGATACAGGCAGAGAGAATGGTTTGGCCGCAAGCATCGTTGCAGGCGAGGACGCCGCAGGGTCGTTCCAAGGTACGAAGCCACGCAGCCAGATCGTTCTGTTCTTCATCCCAGGTCCGGGTCGACGTGTCCATCCAGGCGACATGATGCGCCGTCGAATCAAAACCTTGCTCGCGAAGCCGCTCGCGAAACCCGATCAACCGCCGCTCCGACCAAGCTTCATTGCGGTAGCCGCAGAACGCGAAGTTCCGAAAACCGCGTTCGAGCAAGTGCTCCGCGGCGAGCCGCCCCACTTGCAAGTCGTCCGTTCGAACCAACGGCAGACCGGAGTTCGCGTATCGATCGGTTAATTCAACGGTCGGTACCTTGGTGCGCCGCACAATCTCAAGCAAACGAGGTGTGGTCACGCGAGAAACAATCCCGTCACCTTGCCAATTCTCTAACCAAGCTGGAGGTTCGGCGGTTAAATCGCGCTGCTCCAAAAAGACCGACCATTCGTCGTGCATCCGCATGAAACGCACAATCCCCGCCAGCAACCCGCGTCCATACGCGCTCGACGTCTCGATCAGCAAAACGACCTGTCGTCTGGATGGGGAGCTGCATTGGTGCACAGGGAATCGACCGGTTGGAACAGCGAGATGACAAGGAAACAACAAGTTTTCCACGCTAGCGTAGGCCGCTCTAAGGCCGGTTGCCATGAGATGAAGCGTACAGTTCCTAAACTATTTTGCCAAACTCTACGCGAAGTCGGCCTTGGAATTATCAAAGGCCTTTTAAATGCCATTAAAACCAAACCAAGGACAATGAAGTGGGCAGAAGGGTGGAGAGTCGTAAAAAGAGGATTTGTGCTTCGGCCGGTGCTTCAGGTGGGTTGAATGAGTCATTTTGTCAGGGCATTGGGCATTTAAAATGGAGGCGTTCTGAGACTTTTCGCAATCGGCAAACCCGATGCCTTGTTTTCGAGGAAAATAGAGTTGTTGCCGCTGGTCCTCGCGACGTGGACATGCGTACTATTGGGGCGACTCAGGGGAGAGGGAGCTCCTGGTTGAACAGAGTATGCTCGTCGATCTTGGCGGCGGAAATTCTTTCCTACTTGTTTCTTCACTGTGATGAACACGACGAGCTCTGCACCGATCCAAATAGGGTTGTGGGATTTGGTATCCCACCCTGCCTTGCAGGCCATACTGGGTGTTCTGATTTTGATGGCCGTGTCCTTTGTTGCGTTTCAGTCGTTGGCAAAGTTGCGCGGATCCACCAAAAGCGAGGGCGAACTGGCCGACTTGCTCCAAAAGAATTTCGAAGAAATGCGGAGTGAGGGTGACATCAGCGAAGCAGAATTCCGAAAGATTAGTGCGTCTCTCACGGTGGTTGCGTCCTCACGCAACGATCGATGAGAGATCTAACCCGACGATGTCCGTGGAGACCGCTCCAACCTCGGAGCCCCTCAGGGGGCGCGAGAAAAACGATTCTCTCGGCAACTTCGCGTGTTAGACTTACAGAGACAGAACAATCGATCAGCCTGGGAGGCTGAGACCGGTCCGCAAAGCGACGAAAGCTTTGCGGAATGTTCGGTCCCAATGATGAATTCGGCTCGAATGGTGGACACGGATGCCCTTGTCGTATAACCGACGCAAATCCAATTGCGAAGACTTTGCGATGGCTCGAGCTTCAATATATCCAGTGTCCCAATTCATTTCTTGAGCAGCCCGTCAATGCGGCTTGAGAGAACAGCAAGGAGTCGATAATGCCCCAAGGTAAGGATGTCGTTCCCGGTCGTCGTAGCGTGGGTGGTAGCGGCAGTGGCAACACCACTCGTCGCAATGCCTTCTGCTCGTTTTGTCGCAAGAGCTATCGCGACGTCGGACCGTTGGTCGAGGGGCCAGGCGACGTGTACATTTGCGGCGAATGCATCGAGCTTTGCCAATCGATCTTGGATCAAGAGCAAAAGCGGAAGCCGCAGAAAAAGCTCTTCAATGAAATTCCCAGCCCTCGCGATATCGTGACCCACCTCGATGAATATGTCATCGGTCAAACAGGTACGAAACGAGCGCTCGCGGTCGCCGTCCACAATCACTACAAACGTTTGAGCGCGACCTGGGAAGGCGGAAACGATGTCGAGATCGAGAAATCGAATATCTTGCTCGTTGGCCCAACCGGCAGCGGAAAGACCTTGCTCGCTCGAAGCTTGGCCAAAATGCTGAACGTCCCGTTCGCCATCGGGGATGCGACGACCCTCACCGAAGCGGGCTACGTCGGAGAAGACGTCGAGAATCTGCTCCTGAAGTTGTTGCACGCTGCCGATTTCGATATCGAAGCGGCCCAGCGAGGCATTCTCTACATCGACGAGATCGATAAGATCGGAAAGACAAGCCAGAACGTCTCCATTACCCGCGACGTCTCCGGTGAAGGAGTCCAGCAAGCTCTCTTGAAGATGCTCGAAGGAACGGTCGCGAACGTTCCGCCACAAGGCGGACGGAAGCACCCTGAACAACAATACATCCAGATCGACACGACCAATATCCTCTTCATCTGCGGCGGAACGTTTGTCGGTGTGGACGAAATCATCCGCAAACGACTGGGCAAGAAGTCGTTCGGCTTCGGCCCCGGCTCCACCGTAAAGGAAGAGGCAGACGTCGCGACCTTGCTCGGCCAAGTTCACTCGGACGATATTCTAGAATTCGGAATGATCCCCGAATTGATCGGACGTCTCCCTGTCGTCACCGCCCTCGCGCCGCTGGATGTTCCCGGTTTGATCAAAGTTCTTACCGAACCGAAAAACGCGCTGGTGAAGCAGTATCAAGCCCTCTTTGGTATGGAAGATTGCGAACTCCATTTCACCGAAGCGGCCCTCAAGTCGATTGCACAGAAAGCGCAAGTCAAGAATGTGGGTGCTCGGGGCCTACGAGGGATTGTCGAGGAAATCATGCTGGACGTGATGTTCGAATTGCCCGATCAAGAGCCAGGAACCACTTACACCATCGACGTCGATTCAACCGATGGAAAAGTCCGACACTGCAAAAGCATCCCCCAACGCAAAGAGAGCGCCTGAGCGACTCCCCGCAACGTCAGCGAGGGATAGCTCTGCCTAACTCTCCATGACGGAAGCTCTCCAAACCAAGGTCGAGGAAATCCCTCGACCTTTTTTCATTGATACATTCGTTAACCAGTCGCGCTATTCTCCTACTCGCGCGCCCGATTTTTCCAGCATGCCACGTTTCAAGGGCTACATTCCCACAGGGAATATGGTATCCCGCTAGAACGGTTTCTTGAGGGTCATGCACGGATGGTTGCCAACGCCACATCACCAACCCAACCAACACTGCGAGCGCTCGCTCGCGGCTTGGTCGCATGGTGCCCGTTCATCCTGGCTCTGCTCTCGGGTGCAACGGGTTGTCAAACTATTTCTCTTCCTGCGATCGATCCTAGCGGCAATCGACTCTTCGATCCCAATCGGCCGTTGACCTTTGTCTCGCCCCATGATCCGAACAACGGATACCCCAGCACCGCGCCTGCCTTTCAAACTCCTCCAACACCGCCTCGATGTGTGCAAACCGGGGAAAAGAAGCTGTGCAAAGGGTGTCTCTCAGGCAAAGGCTGCGTCTTTGGAAAGAAGCAAGAAGCCGAAGAGATGCGAGGGCGATGCGGCGACTTGTTGATTACACCGAATCGACTGGTCGCCCCGGTCGGGGGCGAAGTGGTTTTGCTGGCCGGTATCTGCGGAACCGATGATCATCTGGTCACCAATGAGCCAATCGAATGGATGCTCGCACCTGACAGCGTGGGGCAAATTGTCGAAGTGGGGGACGATGCAAAAGGCCAACGCCAGTCGTTTTGGAAGCCCGCGTCCAGTCCGAAGGTGGAGAAATTGGGTATCGACTTCGCACGCGGTCGCACCAGCAACGCTCCCGGTATCATCACCAAAGGGACTGCCGATCGCTCGGACGATCTACCAATTCGCAAAGGCCAAACTTGGGTCAGCCTCACCAGTCCCTCGGAAGGCGTGTCAAAGGTCACCGTCCTGGCGCCAGAAAGCGACGTATGGAACAAGCGTCGTCAAACCGCAACGATCTATTGGATCGATGTCAGCTGGGATTTCCCATTACCGCAAGTCATCACCAACGACGCCCCCGCTCGCCTAGCGACCAAAGTAACCCGCAGCGAGGGATTCGTCGCGGCCAAAGATTGGATTGTGCGATACCGGTCTCTCAATCCCGAGTTTGCGCAGTTTGTGTTGACCAGCACCGACCCAACACGTCCCGGGGAGCAACTCAAGGATTCCGTCGATGCGATCGTCGATCAAAATGGAATTGCGTACGTCTACCTGAAACGATTGGAGAATGCGGCTAGCGGCGTCAGCCTCCCGAAGAACGGCTCGGCATTGGTCGAAGTCGAAGTCGTTCGCCCACAACAACCTGGCGAAAATATGCCGGAACTCTCGTTGGCTCGCGGGACAACCTCGGTGACATGGAACGCGCCGGAACTGGTGCTCGACGCTCTCGGCCCCGACATAGGAAGCCCCGGTCAGTCACTCCAATACTTCGTGAAGGTTTCCAACATCGGTGGATTGCCCGCAGAAAACGTCGTCCTTACCGCAACCATCCCCAATGGCATGACGATCGATGGGACCTCCTATCCACCCCATCGCAAAGCGGCTCAATCGCTGATTTGGGAAATCGGCCCCCTCGATGCACGTCGAGTCTTTGAAGTCTCGATCCAAGCGACGCCGACGACCGATATGGATGCCCGCGTGGTATTCGATCTACTGGCTGCACCAAGTGTCAAACAGCAGAAGACCGTTCCAACCTTGATCCAAAAAGCAGCGGTCTCGTTGCAATTCGCGCCGAAAGCCAATATGGCACAAGCCCCCGTGAACGGCGACGTCGTATTCGACTGCGTCCTCACCAATAACGGCAATCAAGCTCTCCAAAGCGTACGGATCCAAATCGATAGCCGTCCTGGTCTAGTGCATAAGGAAAGCGGGGACGTTCGTGTCATCCGCGACTTCCCAATCCTTCGCCCGGGCGAACGCCAATTCCTGGAGCCTGTATTCTTCGTCCAACAACCCGGCGACTACCCCGTCACTGCCAGCCTCTACGCCATGGGCCAACTGCTCGCCTCGCAGACCACCACGGTACGAGGCTTTGCCAGCTCCGCACCGGGGGGCTTGGCCAATCCCAATACCATTCCCGGAAATTCACCCCCGTCAACAGGACCGGGTAGCGTCCTGCCAGGTGGTCTCAATAACGGCGCTTTACCGAGCGCTCCTCTGCCCAACGGGGGCTTGCCCAGCGGCGCGTTGCCTGGTGGTGGTTTGCCCAGCGGGGCTCTGCCTGGTGGTGGGTTGCCTGGAGGCGGGCTACCGAGCGGCGAATTGCCTAGCAGTCCCACACCTGGTAGCTCAGCTCCTGGCATGGGACTACCCACGGCCCCCGGTGGGTTAGGATTGCCAGGCTCTAGCGCCCGACCCGCTATCGGCTCTGGTGTTGCATCGGATGAGCGCTTGAATGTTTCTGTGCAACCCCTTGTTCAACTCATCAAGCAGGGAGATACGGTTGCGTATGAGTTGCGAGTGGAGAATCGTCTACAGCAACCCGATCAAAAGGTGGCGATTTCGCTCCAGATACCCAAGGAGTGTAAGCTGCAGTCGGTCCGTGCGCTGGGCTTGGACTACCGCGTCGTGGAGGGGACTGGGGTCGTCGAGTTGACTCCCATTCAGTTCTTCCGACCGCGCGATGCGTTCACCATCGTGTTTCAATTGAAGCATGAAGTGCGAGGATCGCAGCAGATCACGGTGAGCGCACAAAGTCGCAATCAACCCGAACCTGTCTCTTCGTCGATCAACGTTTCGGTTCAATAGTGGATAGCTGAGGATCGTCGATTCGGACGCGATACAAGATTTGATTGTAGTCGTAGCGCGGCGTCCTCTCCGGCTTGTTCGCAAACTCAGCCGTATAGGTGCCTTCCAAGTAGACCCAAGGCTGATCATCTCGAAGCCATTCGCTGTGGATGATCGGATTGTAGAACGTGTAATTGCTATGCGTGACGATAGGGACTGCTGGAGTCCACTCTCCGAACGGCGAGTCTGCCGTGCTCATCCAGATTTCTCCTAGCGGCGACGCTTTGCCGAACAGCTGGGTGAATACCATCACCCACTTTTTCGCATAGCCGCTCCAAGCGATATCGCCTCGATGGATCTGAATCGTGCTTCCGTCGCGGGAGCGAATCGCATCAAGCTTGGGATGAACCTGCCACTTCACTGGGTCGAACCAATCTTCGTACGTATCACGGATCTGGATTCGAGGTGTCGGATTAGAGAAGAGAATCCAATCCTGTCCAGAGGCGTCGCGGTATCGAACGGCATGCCCGTCCGGTACAGCGACTTGTTCGGGATCGGTGGTCTCGCTCGCGCCTCGCTTCCAAAGTGTTTTGACGGCGCGAAAGACACGATCGACTTCATTCCACTCACAAAGTCCGAACTCCTCGATGTCCATCGGTGCTCGAATCTTCGCGTAGCTGGCGACCAAATGTTCTATCCCGTTGCGGTCTTTCAAACCGATTAGGCCGCCTAGCCAAACCGGGCCTGGATGTTCGATATCCGCAATCGGTCGCAATGTGTTCGTTGGATCTCGAAAGAACTCGAGTTGGGGTTGAAGCGGCATCTTTTCCAAGTCGAACGGATGCAACTCCGATTCGGCTCCCAGCATTCGAAAGATACCAAGGGGATATCGGAACAAGTTGGTATCCCCCCAGAACCAAAACAGCTTTCCTTTCCAAATGGTTGTTTGGACCGAGTCGCAACCCACGACGCCGCTCTCGTTCCAGTCGGTGTATTCCCCGATTTTCTGACTCTCGGCGAGAAGTCCGCTGCCGGTCAGTCGGCCGATCCGCTCGGCGGCCAAGGCACGCTTCAATCGAACGGGGTGGGTCGTCCCGCGGGTGGGCGTCAACCGAACTCCTTGGAAACCGAAGCCATCGCGGGGGACATCGTAACCGTGCCCCACTACCGAAAACCAGATCTCTCGATCGAACAGTTCCGGAGCGTCGATAACTGCTTTTCCTGCATTGTCCGTGATCCACTTCATCCCTGACGTAGTCCGAAACTCGATCAGTGGAACAGGGCGTCCATTTTCTTCGTCGATCGCTTCGATCACAAATGCGTCATGGGGCGATGCGAATGCAATGTTCGTAGCGAGAACGAGCGTGGAAACGAGAGACAGAAAACGTGATATAACAAAACAGGAAGGCCGCATGTCGAAGATTTTGTTTCGAAACAAGGAGAGCATGAGATGACCGAAAGCCATCAGTCTACCTTCGAAAAGCTCCTCACGGAGCTTGCTCATCAGCGCGATGAATTGCGATTGAAGATCCATTTGGGAAATATGGAGGCCAAAGAGCAACTAGGGAAGCTTGAAGAAAGGCTCTTCGAGTTGAGGCAGCGCTATGCGCCGACCAAGGAAGCGATCGACGAAACGGCCGAGGAGGTTTGGGAATCGCTCAAGTCGGTTGGAGGCGAAATCTTGGAAGGGTTCCACCGCATCCGAAAGTCCTTGTAGTGCGAATGCGTTGTTGAGATACCTCAAGGCGATCCTAAACGGTCGAGGACGACCGTTCGACATCCCCCGTCAAGCAGTCGTCCTCGACTGCTTCAGCACGCTAAACCACCGCCCCAACAACAAGAAAACCAAAAACCCTTCGAGCTTAGCGACTTTCAGATACCTCAAGGCGATCCTGAACGGTCGAGGACGACCGTTCGACGGGAGCCTCAACAGTTCTGGATCGCCTAGCCCCACATCAAGGAATTCTGTGAAGCGCTATATTGCCAATCAGGAAGAACATCACAAAA
Source organism: Pirellula sp. SH-Sr6A (assembly GCF_001610875.1). Lineage (NCBI taxonomy): Bacteria > Pseudomonadati > Planctomycetota > Planctomycetia > Pirellulales > Pirellulaceae > Pirellula > Pirellula sp. SH-Sr6A. The sequence goes on from NZ_CP011272.1 coordinate 3,385,109, forward strand.
CGAAGTCGAGTCTTGATGAGTTTGTCGAGATGCTGGAAGCATCAGGCATTCCATACGATCGCAAGTATCTCGACTAGGTGCGCGATGAGGCGTGGGGCTGGCATCCCGTCGGGATGCATTGACTATGAAATCCACCGGGGGTGTCGCTCGCGCTCAACCCCCGGCTAATCGCTTAAGTCCTTTCAGGACAAAAGAGAGGAATGGTCGAAGATTGTCGATCTGTTGTCCTCAACAGATCAGCATCGCCTGACGCATTGCGCCAGGTGAGAATCTGCCCCAGACATCCCCCGTCAAGCAGTCGTCCTCAACTGCTTCAGCATCCTAGACCACCGTCCTAAAAGCAAGAAAACCAAAAACCCTTGGGGCTTAGTAACTTTTAGATGCCTCAAGGCGATCCTAAACGGTCGAGGACGACCGTTCGACAACCCGTCAAGCAGTCGTCCTCAACTGCTTCAGCATCCTAGACCACCGTCCTAAAAGCAAGAAAACCAAAAACCCTTGGGGCTTTGTAACTTTTAGATACCTCAAGGCGATCCTAAACGGTCGAGGACGACCGTTCGACATTGAACTTTTAGACACCTTAACACGGTTGCTGAACGGTCGGGTCGACCGTTCGGCAGCGAGGGGCAGACTATTCCTTCGATTCGAATTTGAAGATGCATTGTTCGCGGTTGGTGTCCATCATGTAATAGACCTCTCCGCTCTCATCTTCCCCGAACGCTAAGACGGGAACGCCTCCTTCGATGATCTGCTCGTTGCGCGTCGCTTTGCCGCTCTTGGCATCATAGGACAAGGCCCAAAGCGCACCGCTCACATAGTCAGCGTACAAGTATTTGCCTTGCAAAGCCGGAAGCCGCTTGGTGTTGGAAACCCGTCCGCCGGTGATCGATTTCCCGATCGCGTGGTCGTATTCCCAAATCGGATCGATCGGCGTCGAAGTTCCTTCGACCACGGGCCGATTGCCAAAAGGATGGGTTCCCTCCCAATTGCTCCAGCCATAGTTCCCACCCTTGACCACAATATCGACTTCTTCATAGAGATCTTGCCCGACATCGGAGCACCAAAGTGTTCCGGTCGCTTTGTCAAACGCGATTCGCCATGGGTTGCGGAATCCGTGGGCATAGATCTCAGGTCGAAGCCCCGTTTGACCTGCGAAGGGATTGTCCGCTGGGATTCCATAGGCAAGCCCATCGCTTTTCTTGTTCACATCAATTCGAAGAATCGAACCGAGCAATTGTTTGCGATTCTGGCCCGATGCCTTCGGATCGTTGCGCAAACCTCCGTCACCGAATGCGACGTACAGGTATCCGTCAGGTCCGAATTCAATCGCACCACCATTGTGATTCTTGTAAGGTTGCTCCAACTCCAGAAGGATCTCTTCGGAGCCTGCATCTCCCTTGAGCAGATCATCACCCTTCGCCTTGAATCGCGAGACGACGGACTTGTCGTCCGATTTGCGGGTGTAGCAGACGTAGAACTCTTTGTTCTCATTGTAATTGGGATGGAAAGCCAGCCCCAAGAGCCCTTGCTCGTTTGCACCAGGCCCGGCCCAGTAGCTCACCTTGTCTTGGATATCGAGGTAGAGCGAAGCCTGCTTCGTGTCGGTTTTGTTCTCGAAGGTGAAGATGCGGCCTTTTTGATCCATGGCGAACAAGCGATGGGCCAATCCCTTGGCGTAGGTCAACTCGAGGATGCGAAGCGGTTTGTTGATCGTTCCATCCTCTTCGACAGGGGTCCAGCCTTCCCACTTCATTTGCGGAAAAGCCGGGACGCCTTTCACAGAGAGTTTTCCATCGATCGGTTGAGGAGGTTGTCCCTTTTCAGGCAGCTCTCGGATCTTGATATTGCGGAACGATACAAGGTTCCCGTGGTCTTGAAGGCAAATGTGGCCTTCGCCAGTCTTACCAAAGTCAGCCATCTGAGCGAATTTGCTTTTGGCAACCCGATCGTTCCAATCTTTGTCGCCCAACTTGAAGTGATAGTAGACAGCGCCGTTCATGGAGACTTCGCACTGGTTCGGAGCGATGCGAAGGTAAAGCTGGTTCCATTCCCCAACCGGTCGAGTTACGTCGAGAGGTGCTGTTTCTCCAAGGGCGCGATTGGCAGGAGGCTGGTAGAGTTGGTAAAGCCAACCCGATTTCTGCGGGTCATGTCCCTTTGCGTTGTCTTGGATCTGGATTTCGGGTCCGCTTTGCCAAGGAGCTCCGTTCTTCTCGTTGACATGGAACATCAAACCGCTGTTCCCTTCCTCGGAGATCTTGTATTCGAGCATCAACTCAAAGTGCTTGTACTTTTCTTTGGTGACGATATCGCCCGCATTGGATCCTTCTCGAACCAAGGCCCCGTCGACCACTTTCCAGCCGCTCGAGATTTCATCCTTCTTGTAATTTCGCCATTGGTCGGTCGACTTGCCATCGAAGAGAAGTTTCCAACCGCTCAACTCTTCGGAACGGGTCAACTGATTGGCAGGGATTTCCGCGAGCGAGACCGAAACGGGCAGGAAGGTAAGAGAGCTAATCACGGCGAGACGAAGAAGGCCGCGCAGGTTGCGACGAAGCATGGAGGGGATCCCTTTACGAGGTGGATGAACGCCAGATGACAATCTGAGAACGAAAACAACCCCTCGATGCTAAACGCCAAGGTACCTGCGGTCAATCAGACTCGTAGGCACAGCCGCGGAGATCCCGTGAATTTACATACCGGATACTAGGGAGAGATCTCTAATGCTCGGGCGTCTTCGATCACCCCCTCTTCCATTACCTCTTCCACTCCACCCTCATAGTATTCCCCCTCGTAATACGGCAACTCGGCTTCGCTTTGGATTACCGTTTGGGTCGCCGGATCGCTGAAAGGGGAGCCCACCCGCCCACGTTTCATATCGCTCCTCGGAACGCGAGAGCCAAACGCGACATAATCGTCGAGGTAAGGCTGGCAACAGATGGAACACCCCGGAGCGAATGCGAGGACCAGCAATCCCCAAGCAAACTTGGAGACGCGGGTGGAACGGTGGAGTTGGTTCGTTGACGGGATCATGGCGGAACGCTGGTAAGGGGCCTGCAAAACCCAGAAGGGAATATCTCCGTCATCGACATCGGAGCCTGCGTTATTTAGAGAAACTCTACCGATTGCATCAACTATTCCTTTTGCCGTTTATGTAGCAACGGTTCAGGTTTTCTCGCCCCACGTCCGAAGAATGAATTCACAGACCCTGGAATTACTTCCTGACTCGTTTGCATGCATTCACGGTGACCGTTCGATGCGAGATGTATGGTTCCAAATCCGAACAGTGAAGGAATGGCTGGTCGCCAAGCCGGTGTCGTATCTGACACTGGCCCTTCTCGTGTGGGCACTGAACTGGCTGGACATCCAGCAGGTGCAATTCGAACAACGAGGGACGATAGCTATTTCTAGACAGCGTCTGGAGGCACTCCATTCGCTGGCGAAACTCGGCCCCAAGGCAGGCCCCTACACATTTCTAGAATGCCGCCCGATTGTCGGGGACGAGACGGTTCCCGATCATTCCGATATGTGCACGATCAAGTTTCGGGTCAGGTCGACTCGGTACATCGATCTGGCGAAGTTGGAGGATTTTTTGCTCTCCAAGACCGAGCCTCGCGAGCCCTCGTCCGAATGCATTTCCCTCCTGCGAGAGATCCGAAAAACGGAATGGACGCGGGAGTCGCTCCTCCACCAATGCCGCTGTCTGGAACTACAACAACAGAAATCACAGGCCTATGCGGCCCTTGGAGAAACGGCCGATTCGATCGCTGAACCGGTTGTTGCAGAACCTTCCGACAACAGCTCCGACGGCCCGCCCCTCCGGTTTGTCGGTTATCAAAATAGCACCGAGCTGCAACCCTCGGAGCGCACGCTCGAAGCGTTGCGTACCGAGCTTCTCGCGCAGTGCCGCGACTGCGATGCCAAAGTTGCATCGCTCAAGCAATGGCACGCGAACTCCCACGCTTCCTCGATTGGATATCTTTCTCTGACGGGGTCGCAACAGAAATATCCCGTCGTACAACCTGTGCAAGGATCGAAGTTAGCGATTCTCCTCCTGCTCGCCACCAGCGCATGGAGCTTGATCGCCATCGCGTTAAACCGATTCCCAAAGCTGCAACCTTGGATTGATCGATGGCGAGGCAAGGCCGTTCACGTCACTCCTTCGAACCGTCGTCCCAACGGAAAGTCGCCCGCTCGTTGCGACTTGGGAATACCGTTCCTGGGAACGATCGAGATTATTCACTCGGATTCGTCCTCCCACAGCGGCTCATCTGAACACATTGATGCACCGACGGACATCCCTGCAACAAATTCATCGGATCTGGAGCGTTGGAACGATCGATTACCCAAGCGAACCAGTCAGGGGCGACTTCGGGTCCAGCAAGCGGCCGCCCTCGCGCTGAGCCTGTGGTTAGCCGTGTTTGTCTTGCGATTGCTGTCGGACTCGGCATGGCGGGAGCTTTTTCTTGCTTCGCCGCTCGCGGGACTTACGCACTTGATCTCAGGTGTTCCGTGATGCTGTTGCAGCATGGGAGAAAGCCTGCTCGCTTTCCGGCGATGAAACGTCGACGGCGCGGATTGAGCATGAAGACACTCTTAGGTGCGGTGGCCGTACTGGTGCTCACCTCCTTTGCAGCGCTCGGAGTGTACCTCTATGCGTTTCCAGAGCCAGCTCCCACCGAGCAGCTGGATTTGGCCTTGAGGCTCCTGTCCAAAGGGGAGATCGATGTCGCTGCGAGGCTTGCGTCGGTTGTCGAAGACGCGGATCTCGTCAAGAACTCAGACCATTCGAAAAAGCTATTCTTGCTGGGAGCTCGCGAGAGAAACTTAGCGCGCAGTATCGAGCAGCGTCCCGTCGCAATGGAGCGAAACGAAAAAGCGGTAGAGTATCTCACAAAGAGCCGCAGCTATTCTTTTCCAGACGGATTCGAAGGACTCGCCAATTACCATTTGGGAATGGCGCTCTTCGACTTGTTTCGGTGGGATGAGGCGGAAGAGCCATTGGCGATTGCTTCCGCGAGATGGCCCGCGGGCAGATCGGACGCCATCGAGCGTCTCGTCGATATCGACTTGTCGCGTGATCGACAAGATATCGAGAATGCGTTGGATCGTATTTCTCACTGGAGAACCTTGCCGCGAAGCTCCGCCGACGACGACGAGCGGGCGGACATCAAAGAGATGCAGGCATACTTCGCAGCCGGTGAGTTTGAAAAGGTAGATGCGTTGCAAGCTCGCATTCCCAAGAACTCGAACTACCGCCCCTTGAGCGACCTATTCGCTGGCAAATGTGAAATGGAACTTTCCAAACGAGAGAACTCTCCAGAGGGCAGGACCAAGCGTTTGGAAAAGGCATTGGAGTATTTGGCAGCGGTACTCAAATCTCCCAAAACGACTATTTCGGTTCGCAGGCAAGCGAACTTAGATCAAGGCAAGGTGACTCGTTCCCTAGGAAGACTCACCGAAGCGATCAGTATTCTCAGCATCCTAAGGCTATCGTCCCCCTATGAACCGGAGAGTTTGGCCGCGGGGATCGAAGAGATCGAAACCCTAATCCAAGCGGATCGTGTGGACGATGCAATCGATACCATGGTCCAGGTTTCCAATAACCTCGGCGACTTGAGGTGGTATTACACCGACTGGTTACCTATATCGGGATTGCGAGATAGAGTTACCGCTGCTTGCCAAACGTTGATTGACATGGGGCGATATCCGCAAGCGCAGAAGTTTGTGAGCAGCCTCCCTAAATTCTGCGACATGCTCGATCGCATCCGCCTCGAGAGCAGCCTCTATGAGAAGTGGGCGGAGAGTCTACCGAAGGGTGGAAGCAACGATCGCGATCGACTGGAGCATTATCGAAGTGCGGGCAAAGCATACGAAGATCTGACTCGGCAGCTGCCACGCGCCAAAGAGTATGACGACTGGCTTTGGAGCTCGATCGAAAACTATCGCAAATCAGGCGACTATCTCAGCAGCAATCGGATGTTGGATCGCTATATCAGTTTGCAAGACCGTGCGAATCGGCCAAAAGGTTACTTCGTTCGGGCTAAGAACTTGGCATCGATGGAAAAAAGTGACGATGCGATGAAATCGTTGCAGCAGATCCTGGCTAGCAATATCGACACACCACTGATCTACGACGCGAGGCTAGAGTTGGCGAAGTTGAAACGTCAACAGGATGCGTTCGATGAAGCGCAAGACTTGATGTTGGAAAACCTGTCGGGGGAACTTCGACCGGAAAGTCCTATATGGAGGGAGTCTCTCTTCGAGCTTGCACTGATGCTCTTCTCTCGCGGGGAGAGAGGGTTGTTGAAGGCTCGGAACGAGATCGAAGCGAATCCGAGCAAGATGCAAGACTTTCTTGGCCAAGTCGAAGCGAGCCAGGAGCAGTTGCTGGAATCGATCCGGCGCATCGAGGAATTCCTCCGCCGTTATCCCACCGATGTACGCCGATTTCAATTCTTGTATCAAATGGCACAAGGCTACCAGCATGCCTCGTTTTGGCCAGAGATACAACTGAGAGAGAGCAAGATCGCCAGCGAAGAGCGATTGGCCTCTCTCAAGTCGCAAAAGAAAGAGCTCTTGGTTCAGGCCAGGAAGGCATACAGTCGATTGCGGCAAGAGATTTTGGCCGACCGGGACGCTTCGCGTGCGCTGGTCAGCAACCTCGACGATCTTCTTCGAAATAGTTTCTTTGGAGAAGCCGATTTGTACTTCAACGACGAGGAGTACGAAGAAGCATTGATCGCTTATACGGATGCCGCCAATCGCTTTATCAATGAACCCGAATCGCTCGAAGCCCGCAAACAGATCGCGCTGTGCCAACGAAAGCTTGGTCGGCTCGCCGATTGCCGTCGCTCTCTCGAGCTGGCTAGGGATTCGTTGCAACGGATTCCTGCCGAGCAAGACGCGAAATTCAAAGCGGTAACTCCGCACGATCGCGCCGGTTGGGAACGATATCTGACCGCATTGATTCAGGACCTGGATCGGGAAAATACCCCATGAGGATTCTGATTAATTCGTCTGGCCAAACCCCGACTCCCTTGACGATAAAAGAAGACCGATCGAGACATCCGAGTTTGGTAGGGGCGCCAGACAAAGATCGATCAATTCTTTATTCTCGTTTCCGAACGGAATTGGAATGCCAGCTTTGCGTCTAGCGAATTCCATTCGAATGCTTGCGACAAGCGGGCTTGCCGTCGTACTGGCTTGCTCGGCAACGCAGGCTCAGGGGTTGCGGCCAGAACCCGAGGTCACGATTCCCGTCGGAAACTCCACTCGAGAAGCGCGCGACCAAGCGATACGATCGCTTCCCTACCCACAACTGACGCAAGCAGCATCGTCGAAGATCCGTGAGGTCGTCGACCACGCCAGTTATTTCCGACGCCTCCCCTCGCAATCGGTCGAATGCGACCCGGAGATGTTTTCGTTCCTGGTGCGCAATCCAGAAGTGATTGTGAACATTTGGGATGTGATGGGAATCACCCGTGTCTCGCTGCAGCGATTGGGTCAGTACCAGTTGGCAGGAGATGATGGTTCCGGCACGACTTGCAAAATGGATCTCATTTTCGGTAACGATACCACGCACATTTATCATGTGACTGGCGGCTACAAAGGAAGCATGTGGCCTAAGGAGTTGCACGGGAAAAGCGTCGTCGTCCTTCATCACAAAGCGTTGCCAGCATCCGGTGGAGTTCCACAAATGTCTGTCACGATGGACGTGTTTTTGAAGTTGGAGAATCTAGGGGCGGACTTGGTCGTCCGAACCCTGGGACCGCTGGTCAACAAGAGCGCTGACTACAACTTTGTGGAGTGCGTCGCGTTTGTAGGTCAAGTGTCTCAGGTAGCCGTCAACAACCCGGTCGGCCTGCAGAACTTGGCTTCGCGATTGGACTCCGTCGATCCTCGTGTCCGAGATCAGTTTGTTAGCACGGCCAAAGCGATGGCGACCAAGTATCCAGCGCGAGGGCAGCGCCCGCTCGTCATCGGATCTACACCTGGCGGTTATAGCGTCGAAGAGGTGTTCGAAGTAGAATCCGAGCTCGTTGCAACGGTGGTTCCTCCACCGGATGCCATACTGACATCCTCCGATGCGGCATCGAGACCGATTTCCACTCGAAAGCCTCCGAGCGGTCCGAATCGCGCAGAGGGCGAGAATCGTGAGGGTAGCAGCGATTCACCCACCCTTCAGAAATTACGTCGCATCAGTCCTTGATCGGTCGCCGTCCATCGAGAGCCTGCGACACGGCATTCGAGATGGCATACTCTCTTAGCGATCTATTGCAGCACCGGTTGCTTTTTCTCGGGACCAACAACAAGAAAAAAATCCTCGAACTCGGAAATGAACTTCGACCTCGTGGTTTTGACATTTGTTGTCCCAAAGATTTCGAAGACCACTTTGATGTCGAGGAAACCGGTTCGACCTTCATCGAGAATGCGCGTATCAAAGCTATGGCGCAGGCTCAGCATCGTGGCATTTGGGCAATAGGCGAAGACAGCGGGCTGTGCGTCGTAGCGCTCGATGGCGAACCAGGCATTTACTCCGCTCGATTCAGCGGCGCGGGAGCTACCGACGCGTCGAACAACTCGTTGCTCCTGGAACGCATGAAAGACGTTCCAGCTACGCATCGACATGCTTATTATGTTTCGACTATCGCTCTCTCGGACCCCGACGGCGTGGTTCATCTGGAGTCGAGCGGTGAATGTTGGGGACGTGTTTTAAAAGAACCGAGGGGCCAAGGAGGGTTCGGCTACGATCCACTCTTCGAGATCGCCGAGTACCACCAAACGTTCGCAGAAATGGGATTGGGGGTGAAACGTGCGATCAGCCATCGTGCTCGCTCGCTTCGCTCGTTCCTTCGACAATTGGACATCGCGGTATTGCTGCAGCTTCGATCCGAGAAGCAGCATGATTGACCAGCCTTGGCAATGGGCACTCCTCGCGATTGCAGCGTTGGGCATCGGCATCACGAAAAGCGGCTTCGCAGGTGTCAGCATGGTCCATGTGCTGATCTTCGCCCATCTCTTCGGCGCGAGAGAATCGACCGGACTGGTGCTCCCTCTGTTGATTGCCGGGGACTTGTTCGCGATGTGGACCTACGGAAAGCACGCGAAGTGGGGCTTTATCCGCAAGATGCTTCCTCCCGCCTTGGCGGGGATCCTCCTGGGCGCCTGGATGATGACTTGGCTCCCCGAATCTCTTTACAAGCCTTTGATTGGGGTGATCATTCTCGGCTTGGTAGGTCTGCAGATTATCCGCATCTGGAAAGGGGAGTGGCTCGAGTCGGTTCCTCACAGCGCGTGGTTCGCTTGGAGCATGGGCATTCTGGCCGGTTCGACCACGATGCTTGCCAACGCAGCCGGACCGGTTTTCGGTCTCTATCTCCTAGCGATCGGACTGCCGAAGATGGAATTTGTAGGAACCGCCGCTTGGTTCTTTCTCCTGATCAACGTCATCAAACTCCCCTTTAGCTGGGGGCTTGGACTGATCCGAGTCGATACGTTGTGGCTCAATGCCATCCTCCTTCCGGTTGTTGCAATCGGACTTGTTTTGGGCAAGATGTTGCTGAAATGGGTCTCCCAGCGGATCTTTGATAGCATCGTTCTGGCGCTGACGGCCGCTGCCGCCCTTCGCATGCTGCTAAACTGACAGCGGACCTCCGAATCCATCTTGTGCTAGCGATCTCATCCTGCTAATCGACAGACTATTCCTGTCCGGCTAACCATTGCGGGGAAGTGTCGATGCGTTTTTTGAATAGTTCCAACCTCCTAGGCTTGTTGATCGCTCTTTGCCTCAGTCTCTGGGCTCAAGGGCAAACGCCTCGGTATCCCGATTTTACGGGCCCCCAGAGCGACGTCGCGCGCCGAGCGGAGGCAATTCGTGCTATCGGGGAACTTGCCGTCCGCGATCTCTCGACACTTCCTGAAAGTCTTCCACAGCTCGTGGAGGCATTGAACGATGAGAGCAAGGAAGTTCGCTTCGCTGCTGCCAAGGCGATCGGAAGTTCGGCGGTCAAGCTTGATCGAATCCGATTTTCCCGTCGAAGCTTCCCCAAGTGGGAGGACCTCGCTCCGCTCTATCGCAATGCGTCTGCCCGGTTGGATTCCATCGGGACGTACGCTCGCATCCAACGTCAAATCGATGCCTTCATCGACCGAAACGAACAGTTGCACCTTGCTGGCACCCAAACTCTCCCACGGGGCCTTCCGCCGACGAATCAACGTGCGATCAACAAGGAGACTCAACAGTTCCTCGATGATTTCTTTCGAATCGAAGAAGATCAACTTGTTGAGATGTGGCGTTATGCCCATCGTCATTTGCCAGCCCTCTCCTCGGCAGACCGACAGCGGGCTCTGGAAGAACTCGTGACCACCGCCCCTCCGCGATGGTTCGAGTTCATGCTCCTGCTTTCGGACAACTATGACGACGATGTGCTGTCTGCGGTGTTGATGCAGGGCAAAAAGGAATTCGACGCGAATCAAGCTTTCTTATTGACCATCGCAACGCCCCAAAGAGAGGCAGTTCGCAGAGCGCTCGCTTCGGTCGCTTGCAATTCGGCTCGGAGCGAGGAAGATCGTTTGCTGGCTCTGGCATCCCTAGCTCAGAGTCCCATGTGCGAGCCGCAGATCCTTTCGCAAATCATTCGATTCTCTCTGCAACAACGGTCACCCTCGCGTTTAACAGAGTTGTTCGCGCTCCTCACCAAGAACCGAGATCGCGTGAGTGAATCCGAGCGACAGGCTGTCAAGCGATATGGGCTGGCCATCCTCGAAAACGATAGCGAGGATAGCTGGCGGCGAGGTGAATTGGTTCATGCGTTAAGCGAGTATCTGCCTGGTGACGCCGAAGTTCTTCGGTCGATCGAAAGTCTCCTGATGCAGGAGGAGGTCGATAGTGATTCCCTCGTCATGGAGGCCCTCGCGGCTTGTTCGTACCATGGAGAAGCCTGCTCGCAGATCGCACCGCGACTCATCGACTTGATTTCCAACACCGATGGTGGCGTACGCGAGCTCACTTTGGCCGCTTTGCAGCATGTCAAAGGCCTCGGTGAAAGGGAAGTCTCCGTCATCGTTTCGCTCCTATGTGATAAGCGCGAGTCTGCCGAAGCCAAGTTGCGCGCCGCGAGAATTCTGAAATCCAATCCGGAACTGGCAAGCAAACGATTGCGAGAAACGATCCTTCGCGATCTCCATGTCGACCCGGATAACCGCTGCATTGTTGACTTGCTCCGCGCATGTGAAATCGTTGGCGCGCGGGATGAGCAGCTCGATAGGCTTTGCAGTCGGATTGCAAACGACTCGTCGTATTGGCTCGAGGAAAGGCTCGCCGCTTATCAAGCTCGAGGCCTATGTTCCGTCGATACAGTGGCCGTCGTGAATGACATGATGAATGTCATCAACGCGGAAGACGAGTCCCCTCAGATCAAGGCAGCTGCATTGCATACGCTCGCGCATGCCACCGGTAGCTGTGCCATTCCAGTTCTCTCGGAATACACCCACGTCGAGGACGAGTTGCTCGCATGCGCCGCTCGGTATGGTTATCACCTGGCAGGGGAAACCAATACCGCCATACATCTTCTGTTGGCAATGGTTCCGAGCAAAAAGCTCGACGAATCGATCGAGAATATCGCCCGAGAGATCGGTGAACCAGGCCGAAAAGCCCTTCGTGAAACCTTGGAATCCAAGACGGCCTCCCTTCCTCAAAGGTTGATCGCCTTTCGAACTCTGGTTGGAATGCCAGCGGCCGATTGGAATGATCTACTCAAATATGTGTCGGGGGATGAAGAAGGCATGGCATTCGAAGAGTCGCTTCGAACCGCTTGGAATTTCGATGATTCGATTGTTCCCGCGCTCTTCACCAGGATCGACCAATCCCCTGCGAATTCACCGATCGCATTGCAAGCTTGGAGATTGGTCGATGACTTCACCGACGGTCTGGGAGCAGGAGGAGAAGAAACGGATGGGATGTCCTCCGCAATGCGGCAAGCCATCGTCTTTTCGGCTCGAGAACCTGAACCGGGAGAGGTCGTGGGAACGCCGAGGCCCGCGGCCGAAGCTGTCGCGACCGCTCCTCCACCGCCCGACAAGTGGCTGGGGGATCGTGCTGTGCCAGCACCTCTTCCCCCTCTTTCCGCTGTCGATCGCGAAGCAGGCATCTCGCGGCGAGTGGATGTGTTCTACGGTACCAACCGCGCCTTGAAACTGATCTCGCAGTTCAGCCATGCGTTGCGATGGAGTCTGTTTGCGATCGCCGTCCTATGCCTTGTCATCTGCTTGGTTGCCTTTGCTTGGCAACGAGCGACGCGCTACGCGCTGACGGCATTGGTCGGTTTAGCTGGGGTCGTGTTTCTCGCCCAAGACACCTTGGATGGCTCCGCTTGGTTCCTCCGATCGCCAGCCCTTTACAGCGGAGATTATGCGGATGAAGTAAAGTTCGGTGTCTGCCAGGTCACCATCCCGGAAACCCACGTCCCAGGGCAACTCGAATCCCCTTCGCTCTTCATGCGGTTCGAAGTGAAAGAGAATCCCTCGCAACACATCATTCTCGCGAAGACCGAGCAATTAGAGCGAGATGAATTCTTTAAGAAGCTTCACACGAACATGGATCAAACCGGCAAGAATCTGCTGGTGTTTATTCATGGCTACAACGTTTCCTTTGAAGATGCGGCGCGGCGCACCGCGCAGATGGCAGTCGATCTTCAATTTCAGGGAGCTCCTGTGTTCTATAGCTGGCCTTCCCACAACGATTGGTATCGCTACCCGGATGATGCATTGAATATTCAAGCCAGCGTCGGTCAGATACGCGCCTTCCTCGAGCAACTCGCGAGGGACTCCGGTGCAGAGGCAATCCATCTCGTCGCCCACAGTATGGGGAACGTGGGATTGACCCAGGCGCTCGCAAAGCTGGAAAGCGACGGGCCTTTGTTCAGCCAAGTCATTTTGGCCGCTCCAGATATCGATGCAGGGGTCTTCCGCGAGCAAATCGCTCCCCGGATTACCAGTAAAGCGAAACGCGTCACGCTGTATACGTCGCAAACCGATCTCGCCCTACTCGCCTCGAGATACTTTAATCAAGGCCAACGGGTTGGAGATTCCAGTCACGGTGTGGTCGTGTTCCCAGGTATCGAGACCATCGATGCCACGTCGATCGATTCGAGTCTTTTGGGGCATTCCTACTACGGAAGCAGCGTAAACGTTCTTGAAGATATCGCGAACTTGCTCAAGGACCTGCCGATCAACAATCGAAACTATTTGGAAATGCAAGCGAACCAAAACCCTCCTTATTGGTCGTTTGCTCCCAGGTATCGAATGGCGGCTAGGGAGTAGGAATCTACATTTCTTTTGAACAGGGCCGTACGTATAATCGGCCGTGTAATCGGCTTCATCCTCCTCGATTTTTTCACCTCGTGCAGCCTTACTAGTGTCCTCGCTTCTCACTCCCACGAACACTTCGAGCTCCCCGGACGGCACCGCTGGCAACGCGGTGCTCAGGGTTGATGGTATCCGAAAGAAGTTCGGTGCAACCGAAGCGCTCCGAGGCCTCTCTTTTGAAGTACGGGAGGGGGAACGGCTTGCCTTGCTCGGTCCCAATGGTGCGGGCAAAACCACTCTGATCCGCGCGATCTGCGGTCGCGTCCGACCCGACAGCGGATCGGTCACCCTTTTAGGAAAACCGATCCATGCCCCAGGAGCCTTGCTACATCTCGGGGTCATCCCACAGGAGTTGGCCATTTACCCAGATTTGACCGCCAAAGAAAACCTCGAGTGCTTTGGTCGATTGCACGGGCTCCGCTCCGGCAGTCTCCGGGAACGGGTGGCTTGGGCTTTGGAGTGGATCGGTCTGACCGACCGAGCCCACGATTTGACCCGTACCTTCTCCGGCGGGATGAAACGGCGTGTTAATATCGCCTGCGGAGTTTTGCATCGCCCTCGCGTGTTGCTATTGGACGAACCTACGGTCGGTGTCGATCCACAAAGCCGACAACGCATTTTTGATATGCTCGACGAACTGCATTTCGCTGGAACCAGCATCGTTCTGACCACGCATCATTTAGAGGAAGCCGAGCAACGTAGCGACCGCATCGTGATCGTCGATCACGGACAAGTCATCGCGGAAGGGACCATTCAGTCCCTCTTGGAGTCCACCATCGGCTCGGATCGCTTGGTCAGTGTTTCGATTGAAGGATTGATGGTCACCACCCCCAAGGGCCTACGCTGGGATTCCAAAACCGAGCGCTTCCACGCCTACATCGGAAACGTTGCCGAGGAGTTGCCTGAGTTATTGCAAAGCATTCAGCGACTCGGAGGGACCTTGAAAGACCTTGATGTCCATCAACCCAATCTTCACGATGTCTTTTTGCATTTGACTGGCAAGGAGCTTCGGGAATGATCTGGACCGTCGTGCAAACAAGCTGGCGACGGTTGAAGAACAATCGCTCCGAAATGGTGCTGACCTTCGTCGTGCCCATTTTGTTCTTCAGCATCTTCGCACTGATCTTCGGTTCGAGAGATTCCTCTTCCTCGACCCCGAAGATCAAGATCGCGATCTGCGATGAGTCTGGCTCCTCCTTGACTCAAAGAGCAATCGACGAGCTGCAACAACAAAAGTCTTTGCGAATTACACAAGATGTAGACGAAGCAGGAACCCTCAAACAGATCGATCGCGCCGAAACCGAAGAGTTGGTCCGACGCGGCATGGTCTCCGCGGCCGTCGTCTTTTCGAAAAGCTCTAATCAAACCGATGCACCGAAGATAGAGGTCTTGACCGACTCGTTCGATCAAGTGGCATCGCAAGTGTTGGTAGCGGTCGTTCAGAAGTCCGTATTCACGGCCCAAAGCAAAGCCATTCCAACGCCGGGTTCTCTTGGATTTCTTCCGACCGGATCTCTGCCCAACGGATCTCCGCCAACCGGCGCGGGCACCGTGGGGACTAGAACCGGCGACGTCATTCCCGCTTCTTACACACCCGCCGCAGCCACCGCGTTTGGAACCTCCACTCCGAGCGGAATGCCGGTCATCGAAAGCGTGGACTTGATCGGCGGTAACAAAACCAACCCGGTTATCGCGATGTACGCAGCAGGCATCGCGGTGATGTTTCTCCTGTTCAGTGCGACGACCGCCAGCGGTTCGCTCCTCGAAGAACGCGAGAATTCGACGCTCGATCGCCTTCTCTGCAGCCGATTGACGATGGACCAGCTGCTGTTGGGCAAGTGGGCCTATTTGACCATCGTTGGGTGCATCCAAATGTTTTTAATGTTTCTGTGGGGATCGATCGTGTTTCGAATCGAGCTCTGGAGACACTTCGATGGCTTTGCAGCGATGACACTCGTCACCGCTGGAGCCGCTTCGAGCTTTGCCTTGTTGCTCGCTTCTCTGTGCAAATCGCGGACGCAGCTGGGATGGATGTCGACGATTGTCATTCTAAGCATGAGCGCTCTGGGCGGGAGCATGGTACCTCGCTACCTGATGAGCGAATCGATGCAACGGGTCGGCTTGGCTACGTTTAACGCTTGGGCACTCGAAGGCTACAACAAAGTCTTTTGGAGAGAGCTATCGTTGGAGGAAATTGGATTGGAGCTAGGAGTGCTCACCGGATGCGCGGCGGTTTTTATCGTTCTCGCGCGACTCTTCGCTGTTCGCTGGGAACGTTCATGAACCAAGCTCCTTCGGGGGAACGCAATCGTTCGCAATCTCTCTGTCCGCTTCCCCAAGACCGATTGCTGCACCGCCACTACCTGCGGCTCAAACAACAACGAGATCGCATCCTCCGCATCCCGGATGGCAAGCGGAGGGAAGCCGATCTCCAGCGGTGGGAACATCTGCTCGCCCAGTCGCTGGAAACCTACGAGCGACGGCAAAAGGTACCTAGGAATCTTTCGTACGATCCCGAGCTACCCATCACCGCCGCGCGGGAAAAGATTATCGATCTGCTCCGGCATCGCCAGGTCGTGGTCATCTGCGGCGAAACCGGTTCCGGAAAAAGCACCCAGCTCCCCAAACTCTGCCTCGAAGCTGGGTTTGGCCAAACGGGCTGGATCGGGCATACCCAACCGCGAAGGATCGCGGCCCGTTCCGTCGCAGCCCGAGTTGCCGAAGAGATGGATTCCAAGCTCGGGGACGCGGTTGGTTTTAAAGTTCGGTTCAACGACCAGACCAAGCCGGAATCCTGGATCAAACTGATGACCGATGGGGTTCTCCTCGCCGAGATCCAACGGGACCGGTTCCTCGACGCATACGATTGCATCATTGTTGACGAAGCGCACGAGCGTTCGCTCAACATCGATCTCCTGATGGCGTACCTGCAAAGGCTTTTACCGAAACGCCCGGAACTTCGCGTGGTGATCACGAGCGCTACGATCGATGCGGAGCGTTTCTCAGAACACTTTGTCGACGCTCTGGGGCCCGCACCCGTCGTCATGGTAGAGGGGAGAAGCTATCCCGTTGAAATCCGCTACCGAGGTGCTAACGACAAACGAGCCCTCTCGCGTGAAACCGGAGAGTGGAGCGAGGACGAAAGTCAATTAGCGCGGTTCTGCGACGCAGTTGACGAACTGTTCGCGGAAGGGCGAGGTGACATCCTGGCCTTCTTCCCGACCGAACGCGATATTCGCGATGCGGCCAAACTCTTGCGAGGGCATTTGACCCAGCGAGGTATGGTTCAGCATGTCGAGGTATTGCCCCTCTACGCGAGACTTACCGAAGCCGAACAGCAAAGGGTCTTTCAGCCCCACAGCAAAACGCGCATCGTGCTGGCGACCAACGTCGCGGAAAGTTCGCTCACCGTCCCGGGAATACGCTATGTGATCGATACCGGTACCGCCCGCGTCTCCCGCTTCGCCGCCAAAAGCAAAGTCCAAAGGCTCCCCATCGAGCCGATTCCGCAGGCCTCCGCGAATCAACGCTCCGGCCGGTGCGGACGGTTGGGTCCCGGCATCGCCATTCGCCTTTATGACGAGCAAGACTTTCTGAGCCGCCCCCCCTTTGCCACCCCCGAGATCCGGCGAAGCGATTTGGCCGCGACCATCGTGCATACCAAATCCCTGGGGATCGAGGACATCGAGGGTTTGCCATGGCTGGACCCGCCTCGCCCGGATGCGGTGCGCGAAGGGATGAATGTCCTGCGCGAATTGGGCGCTCTAGATGCCGAAGACCGTTTGTCCGATGTAGGTCGAAAACTCGCTCGATGGCCTGTCGATCCCCGCGTCGGACGGATGATCATCGCCGCCGAAGCCAACGGGTGCTTGCATGAAATGCTTATCGTTGCCGCCGCACTCGAGACGCAGGACCCCCGCATCCGCCCTCCTGAAAAAAGTGGTGCAGCCGACGAAGCTCACCTTCGCTTCAAAGATCCCCTCAGCGATTTTCTCGCCTACCTTCGCATTTGGGACTTCTACCAAGGGCTGCGTGAGCAATTGGGCCGTTCCCGCTTAACGCGAGCGTTGCAAGAGAACTTTTTGTCTATCATCCGACTCCGGGAATGGGCCGATGTCCATCGGCAACTTCTGGAGCATTGCAAAGACTCCAAAGTCTCGACACATAAACCATCCGTTGCACTGGAGCCTTTGGACCTGGCCCCAAGTCTCCGCCCCGAAACAGGACGTCGAGGGGATCGAAAAGGGGAAAGCGCACCCGATCCCAAAGCCAATACGCAATATCCAAAAGGATACGATCAGCTTCATCTCTCTTTGCTCACCGGCATGCTCTCTGGCATCGCTATGATGGAGGATACGGGCAAGTACCGCGGTGCTCAAAACTTAGAGGTTGTGCTATGGCCCGGCTCGGGCATTCGAAGCGCAAAGCCCAAATGGATCGTCTCGGCCGAACGCATCGAGACGACCCAACGCTACGCGAGAACTGCCGCGAAGATCGAACCGGAATGGATCGAACGGGTCGCTGCCCATTTGATCAAGTACAGTTACGAAGAAGCTCACTTCAGCCGAAAACAGGGACGTGCGATGGTCATGCGCCGCGGTACCCTTTTTGGGCTCCCGGTTTCCCCGCGAATTGCGGTTTCCCTCGCGCCATTGAATGCTCCTCTCGCCCGGACGCTGCTGATCGAGCATGGGTTGGCGGGCGGAGAACTGGTGTCCCGGGCCAAATTCTGGATGCACAACCAAGCCTTTATGGAGCAAGTGCAATCGCTGGCCGATCGGACCCGCCGACGAGATCTCATCCTCGATCCGCAAGTCCTCATCGACTTCTACGAAAAGAGAATCCCAACCGCCGTCGTCGATCGCAATACCCTCGAGCAATGGGATCGGACTCTCAAGCGAGAGGCAAACAACACCAGTCCCTACCTCGATTGGAACGATGTCTTGCTCCCGATCGATAAGGTCGAGGTCGATGCGCAATACCCCTCTCAAGTCTCGGTGGGAGTGACCCAATTAAATCTCAAATATCGTTTTGAGCCCGGTCATGAAACCGACGGAGTCAGCGTCAGTATCCCAGCAGCGGTCGTTCACCAAATTCATCCCGACCGCCTGGATTGGCTGGTCCCCGGATTGCTCGAGGAGAAGCTGATTCAACTGATCAAATCGCTTCCCAAGCGTTTGAGACGACAGCTGGTTCCCGTCCCGGACACCGCCAAGCTGTTGGTACCCAAATGGCTCGCTGCATTCCAATCGCAGCTGCCGTTCTGGAAATCCCTATGTGAGATTCTCTCCAACCATCTGCGCGAACCGGTCGTGCGCGACGACTTCGATATGGCGTCGCTGCCAGAGCACTTGCGCATGCGTATCGAAGTGCTCGACGAGGAAGGAAAGGTAGTCCAGACCGGACGGGATTTGGAAGCGATCCAGCGCGAACGTCAGCATGTGGTGCACCAGGCCATTCAGACGCATGCGCCGTCGACTTCGTATGACTGGATGCGAAGCAAGCTGGAAAAATGGGATATCGAGCAGCTTCCTCGATCGGTCACGGAATTGCGGGGTGGGGTACGTGTGGAATTGTATCCCACATTGCTGACGACCCCCGAGCAGATGCAAACCATCACCGTCGATCATCCTCTTCTGGCCGAGCAGCTCTTGCGAATTGGCTGGACCCGACTGATGCACCGGATCGATCGGAAGGAAATTCGAAGCCATATCCAATACTTGCCTCAATTCTCTACCAGCGGACTATGGCTATCCGACCGATTGCCAGGGGACAAACTCCGCGATTGGCTCGGAGACATCATCGCCCGATTGGCTTTCCTGGATACCCAATGGCATTTGGAGTCACTAACACAGGTTCCTCGGACACTAGTCGAATTTGATTTGGCCAGATTGAAGCGGATCGAGCGAATCGGTCTCGCAGCGGGCGAAGTAGCCCGATGGCTACCGAAGCTGGCGGAAGCCAATCACAAAGTGCGAGCGCTCTTGGAGCGTGCCCCTTCGAGTTGGGGTCCCAGCCTTCAACAGATCAAAAACCAATTAACCTGCTTGTGGAGTCCCCATTCGGCATGGCTCACCCCTTGGGTGATCCTCAAAGAGTATCCTCGCTATCTTCAGTCACTCGCGGTCCGCATCGACAAGCTCAAAGCAACAGGATGCACCAAAGACATGGCGATCGAGGAAACCGCTCATCGATTTTGGGTGGATTACGAATCGCGTATCGAGCGACAACAACCCTCCGCGGCTACTTGGCAAAGCGTGCGAAGCAAAGCGAGAGACGCCTTAGGTGTCGATACATTGTCGCCGACGGGTAAGCTGCTGGAATACCGCTGGGGTATTGAAGAGTTGCGAGTCTCGCTCCACTCCCAGCAGCTCGGCACCCGAATCAGCATCTCCCCCAAGCGTCTCGAAAAACTCCAACAGGACCTGGATCAACGGTAATCGCAAACATAAATGGATCCGTTGGAATTCGCGGTAACAATCTTGCTTTCAGTGGCGTCAAATCTGGCATCGAACACGGGACCAGGATAACGCCATGCGCGAATAATCTTTGTTTTTTTGATGTCCCACACGATGACTTGGCCGTCTTCCCCGCACGATAGAATCTCGTCGTTCGTGGAGCGAAACTCCAACGAATGGATTCTTGAATCATGGTGTGCGCACGCTATCGGAGATGCATTTGCATTATCGAGAGGCCACAGCTTGATCCTACCTTGGTCGTCCCCCGTCGCGAGCATCGTTCCATCGTTCGAATAGTGAACGCACGCGACACCATCAATGCTGTTGCCGATCGTTCGCAGTTTTTTTAGTGCCCCGTCCTGCGTTTCTAGACGCCATAGATTGACTCCCCCAGGTGATTCTATCGACGCAAAGGTCGACCCATCGGATGAAAAACGCAATCCACGAATATCACATAACTCGGGGTCCGGTACGATGGCAGCGCGCTGCCGAAGCTTTCCTTGCGAGACGTCCCAGACCTGAATCGCACCTTGTTTTCCACCACTTACTAAGGTGGTGCCATCAGGACTGAATGCGAGTCCTCCTGAAGAAACAGGTAGTGAGGCTTCCAACTCCATGCGGTCCAGTCGTTGAGATCCCTCGATGGAAACCTGCCAAAGTTCGAGAGCCGTTTTCGACTCGTGCTGAGTGAAGAACGCAATTCGGCGTTGGTCATTGCTCATGCACATGCCCCACGCAGGATCTGGCCCGATCTTGAATAGTGACTTGGGTGGCGCGTCGAGTTCTTTCAAGTCGCGTACGACTACTTCACCGGTCGCTGGTTCTTCGAAATACCGTCGCCAGTTATAAGAATTATGCTCAAACGAAATGAGTCGATTGGTGCTTAAACGGGAAGCGAGTAGGTGACTTTCGTCATAGCGAGGTCGTTCGGCGTCGTTTGAATCGTTATTCGATTGTGTTAGATCCCAACGTCTTATTCCGTAGTCGCCATCCAAGAAGAACAAGGCGTCTCCATTCGGGCTAAGCAATGCAGATTGGCCTCCCCCCCCGAACAAGTTTGCGTTGGATCGATTGCGTGAAATCGACACCAGCTTGGTCGCCTGGTCCTCGTCGAGAGCCCACAATTCCAAATCCGTTGCCCCGACAGTAAGCATCTTCCCCTTGGGATGGAAGCAAAGTGTTTGGACATGACCGCTGTGTTCGAAGACGGCCTGGCTAACGGGCCAATCCCCAGTGATGTCGAAAACCGTTGTCTTTCCGTCGGCTGTGCTCATCGCTAAGAGACGGTTATTGTTCGAAAACGCCATGGCTTGCACCGCGATGGGTTGATTGAGAACAAACTGACGGCGGAATGTATCTTTACCGAAGCCGGAAAACCGTTGCATGATAATCACGTTGCCATCGACAACTCTCGACGTGCGTCGGCCTTGTTCATCTTGGCCTTCCTCTCTCACCTCACGCACCCCAGCAATTTTTTGACCGTCGTTCGATAGCGCCTTGATACTGTAAGTCGGTGTAGGCTTCCCTGTGGAAAACTCTTCTAGTGTTAGTTCCACACTTGGTGGTTTCTCCAATTCACCTGCTTTGGAAATCTGCAGAAGCTGCAATCCAACGAGAAAGCTTCTTCGATCGCCAAACCATTTGTGGGTGATTTGTGCAGGCAAAGGACTATCCGAGGATTCCTTCGTCGTATAGAAGCCCGACTTCAAGTCGATCCATAGCATGGGCTTTTCCGCACGAAGGACCACCAACGCATTTCCATCCCACGAATATCGAGCCGATTGGACGCTTGGATCGAAACGGAAGTGCTTTTCAAGCACCAAGGTGTTGGAGTTCCAAAGATACACATTTCCCAAATTGTCAGCTGTCACGAGTTGATGTCCATCGGGATGAACATCCAATCCACCCCAGGTCTTTCCCCATGATCTTCCTCTCTCGTCCCCCAACACTTGCATCCGCTCCGAATGCCATGGAAAGCTTGGAACCCCTTGATCTTCAGCCAATCCAAATGTCGAGGTAGCGCACAAAAGTGCTAATGCGGTAAATATCCCAACGATGCTCCCTTTCGCATGCCAACTGGTCGAGATACTGCGAAGTCGCCTCCCACAAAGAAGCCCTGCAATCCGATCTTCGAGGCCCATTGCATAGCTGGTGAAGGAGGTGGCCCCGGCGACGGCAGAGCCCAATACGCCTCGCTCTGCAATCGAAAGAAGAGTCTTCGCGTATTCGATGCAGTCAGAGTTTCTCATCACGTAGTTGTCGCACACTTCTTCTCGCGACTTAATAAACTCCCGCTTTGCCAGATAGATCAGTGGGTGCGGCCAGTAAACAATCATCGCGATCGCTTGAATCATTCCAAGAACCGGATCGAATCGATGCAAGTGAGCGCACTCATGCGTAATCACATCCTTCAGTTCCTTGTCTGACAACTCGCGTACCATCCTCTCTGGTAGGACTATGCATCCTCGCAGGCCGTGAAAGACCGCGAATGCGGAGTTTGCATGTTCGGAGGTTCCAATGGTCGGTTGCCAACGCATTCCAATCGACTCGCGCGCACTTTGAGCGATCCGTTCGAGCCTCGGTGCATGCTGGAAACGAGCTTTGGCCAAGAGTCTACGAATCCCTGCCATGGTGAGCGCCCATCGAGCGATACCAAAGACGACTCCCATGCCCCAAATGAAGATGAAGCTCTCGATGGCGATTGGTTCGAACCATCTTTCTGTACCTGCCGGAACCATTGTTGGATCGGTTGCGCTTTTGGTTTCGGGGGCAGGAGCGATATCTACATTCGGATTGTTGTGCGAGATGGCTTCGCTTGGTGCTGCTGGGGTTCGGCTTCGCGGACTGGATTGGGCTGCGGGTTGCGAAATGCGCGGTGCGTTATTTGGGGAATTCGGAGATGCGATTGTGGACCGATCGATTCCCGATTCGATCCTTGGATGGTAGCCAAGTGTTGGTATCTGGATCCCTTGCATTTCGCTGACGTCGCCTAGCCATGCCATCAATGGGAACAGCAACGTCAGCAGGATGGATGTTGTCCAAACCGTAGAGCGAAACGCCGGATTGTTTCTTCCTGCAAATCTGGCCAGCAACCAAGCACCGATGAGAACGAACGTCACGAATGCGAAAGCCCTGAACATCCATACCAAGAAGTCGCTCTGTGCGCCGAGTTGAAACAGAACTGTCATGATTGGCCTCTCCTATTTTTCTGACCTTCCGCTTTGGAAATCAATTCACGAATACGTTCCAAATCCTTTTTCGAAACACCACGGCTATCGAGTAGGGTCCATACCAGCCCCGAGGCCGAGCCATCGAACGCTTGATTGCAAAGATTATCTACCAGGGTACGTTGGATTTCAGATTGCTCGCTTACGGCCGAATACAAGAATGCTTGGCCAATCTCTCGATGTTTGAGCCAGCCTTTTTCTTCCAATCGACCGATGACCGTTTGCACCGTAGCCCGTGCGACTTTGCGTCGTGTTTGAAGCTCTTGCCACACTTCGGAAATCGTCGTTTCGCCCCGTTCCCAAATGATTTTCATGATCTCCAGTTGCGATGCCGACAGTTCGGCCCGTCTCTTACTCATGCAAATCTTCCCCCAGCTGTCATCCGCGAAACCCATTCTATTACACAAAGCGTCACGGTAACTACATTTGTAGTTAGTGTCAACATTTTTTTTGCAGAGGCTTGGCTGGATGTCGTGAAGCGCAAAGAGGCTTCTACGCTAGATAGGGGGGACGAAATGTCCGCGAACGAGGTCTATCTTCCTCTGGTCTCGGGACCCGCGATGACTTGCTCCCACATCGGTGCAACGTTTTGCCATTGGTAAGGCCTCGCGATCTGGTGCGCTTCCCATCCCATGTCACGGCGCTCTTCGGCGGATGAGAGCATTCGTTTCAAGCCGGACACGAACTCTGTTTCGCTATCCACCAATAGTCCTGCGCGAGAATCTCGATACAGCGACTCGATCGCTGGTGAGCAGTTCATCACGACGCTTGGCAATCCTGCGGTCATTCCTTCGAGAACGCTCTGCGGGAACCCTTCGTAGTCGCTGGTCAGGACGAACAGATCCGCTTGTTGCCACTCCTTCCAAGCGTCGGTGGTCCAAGATTCCCATTGAATCGATTGAGGTGGGATGCTCGCGTCCGCCAGCGACTGCAGTCGCGATTTCTCAGGACCTTCGCCGACCAACTTGAGTCTCCAATCCGGATGGTGCGCCGCGAGTTGGGACCAAGCATGCAGAATTCGATCGATTCTCTTTTCGCGAGAGAATCGGCCCATGTAGAGGCAGGTGAAACGATTTCGCCTGGAGTGATTCTCGATCCAGTCCTTCTCGTCAAACAACGGCGCTTCGATCGCGGAGGGGATGGTGACGACCTTCTCGGGCGATTTGCGAAAGAGTGTGCGTTGGTAGTATTCCTTCAAATCGTCCGACTGCACGACGCACTGCGACGCCCGCGGATATTGGATCCTGCGGAATACCTCCCATAGGAACGAAAGCTTCTGCTTCCGCGGATCGCTCCGTTCAGAAATGATAACAGGGACGCTGCTGGCCCAGGCCGCCAGCGCGAGGATGTTGGTGGAGTCACAGAACGAGACGATTGCCTTCGGCCCCCAATCGCGTCCATCTT
Organism: Pirellula sp. SH-Sr6A; assembly: GCF_001610875.1. Classification (NCBI taxonomy): domain Bacteria; kingdom Pseudomonadati; phylum Planctomycetota; class Planctomycetia; order Pirellulales; family Pirellulaceae; genus Pirellula; species Pirellula sp. SH-Sr6A. The sequence goes on from NZ_CP011272.1 coordinate 3,409,566, forward strand.
CATACAAGGCTCGGATGCGCTGCCAGTTTCCCAGTGGACCTCGCCACCAACCTCCGGTCGTCGAGACCAATCCCAGTCCTCGGCGTTCGATCCGATCATCCAACTGGTATCGGTCCTCCGATGCCGAAGACAGGGTAACCAGTCGGACATCCGACTTCTTCACCAGATGGTTTGCCAAGCAGGCCATCTGCCGCTCCGAGCCACCTCCCGCAAGTCCATGAATGACCAATTCGATACGGTCGGGTAGCGGTTTTTCCGAAAATGCGCTTTGGCTGGACAAGATCGACTCCGCGACTCCCGCGACACGTAGCTAAACTGGGAAGATGTCTTCATCCTACTCCAAAGTTCATCCAGCGTGCTTCGTATGCGAGTCCAATCGATGGAACCCCGATGCCGCGACCACTGGCGTCATTCGGTCTCGTTTTCCCGATGCGTTCGTGCATCGCTGCGCTCGGTGCGGTCAAGGAATGTTGCTCCCGCTTCCGGATGAAAAGGCCATTCAAAAAATATACGATTCCGCGGACTATGCGGAGTCGTATGACTCCGCGGGAGAAGCGTTTGCCATCAGCGGCCCCCATGTCTCGGAGCAACTCGCCCCTCGTTTCGACGCTCTCCATCGATTGCTCCCCCAACTGGGAAGAATGCTCGATGTCGGGGCGTCGCGGGGTTTCTTTCTCGCGGAAGCCAAACGGTTGGGTTGGGAGGTTCAAGGCATCGAGGCGAGCCCCGAATGCGCTTCCTTTGCCAAGGAGACCTTTGGCATTCCCATCCTCATCGAAAGCTTGGAATCGATACGACTTCCTGATAACTCGTACGACTGCATTCATCTCAGCCATGTTTTAGAGCATCTCCGCGAGCCCAAGCTCCGCGTTCAACAACTCATCGATGCTTTGAAGCCCGGCGGCGTTCTGGTTATCGAAGTTCCCTACGAGTTCGGCGATCTGTTTGATCGGGTCCGCCAGCTCTTTCTTCGTCAACCGAGGCCATCCAACTCCGTCCCATCGACCCATCTTCACTTCTTCACGCTCTCGTCTCTCACTCAATTGCTCGAGACGATGGGGTTGACGATCGAACAATCCTCAACCCCTCGTCGAAATCGATCCTTTGCCAGCCGATTGCCCTGTGGCAAGTGGATCAAATCGTCCGTTTACTACTGGGAATCTCGTTTGCACTTGGGACCTTTGATCGAAGTCTACGCTCGCAAGCCTCGATAAACATGCACTTGAAACTATCGCAACTCCCCGCAAAACCTTCGAACCTTCATCGTTTGATCCTCATCGGGGACATCGTCGGGAAACCAGGTGTCTCGATCGTATGCCAGTCCGTCCCATGGCTCCGGAGCGTTGGCCACATCGACTCGATTGTCGCCAATGCGGAAAACGCTGCGGACGGCGCTGGCCTTACCGTCAATCAGTACAAGAAATTGGTGGAGGCCGGTGTCGATGCCATCACCTTGGGCGATCACATTTACAAGAAGCGCGAGATCGCGACCGTTCTCACCACGGCGGGCAACATCGTCAAACCGGCGAATTTCCCTCCCGGTGCTCCGGGCCAGGAGTTCTGCACAATCCAGACCTCACTGGGGTTCTCGATCGGGATCGTCAGTCTATTAGGTCGCGTCTTCATGCGTCCGGTCGATTGTCCTTTCTTGGCGGCCGATCGCGTTTTGGAAAGGATGCCCGAGGATTGCCGCATTCGCCTCGTCGACTTTCATGGCGAGGCAACCAGTGACAAGCAAATCATCGCTCGGTATCTCGACGGTCGAGTGACCGCCGTCCTAGGGACCCATACGCACGTCCCTACGGCCGACGAGTCCATCCTGCCGGGTGGAACGGCGTTCCAGTGCGATGTCGGCATGACGGGCCCGTATGAGAGCATCCTGGGGCGATCCATCACCCCGGTTCTGAATACGACCCTGACCTTTGATCCCAACTCGTTCCATGTCGCGACCGAGGATGTGCGACTCTCAGGAACATGGGTCGATTGCGATCCTTCGACAGGGAAAGCGATCGCGATCGGTCGACTCGTTTTGCGTTCCTCGGATTTAGAAGGCTCTTAGGTCTATCTATATAGATTTAAACATATGTTGTATTAGTAGTAAGGGACGAGGATTTGTTCACAACCCAGGACTTGGATAACCTTCTCTAGCAAAAGGCTGGGTGGGATCCCGAATCGCTTGTGTGGACAACCTGTCGATGGAGCGAAAGAAAAAGAAGGTAGAGACGTTGATGAAATCGCGAGCTTTGAACATCGAAATTCGCGGTGTTGGTACTTGGAAATACGAGAGACATGGGGAAACAGGCAATCGACAACTTATCCACGAAAATAGAGGCGATCGCATTCGACATGGATGGGTTGTTGCTCAACACGGAGGACTTGTACGGCGAAGTGGGGGAGATCCTCATGGCGCGACGGGGAAGAATGTATCGGGAGGAAGTGCGGCAGCGGATGATTGGTCTTCCCGCTCCCCAAGCCTTTGGTGTGTTGATTGCGGCGGAGGGATTGCAGGAGACATGGCAAGCACTGCAGCGGGAAACGGATGAGATCTTCGAAGAACTTTTGCCGACGCGGTTGGCTTTGATGCCGGGTTTGGAGGAATTGCTCGACCATGTCGAATGCCAGAGGCTTCCAAGGTGTGTAGCCACCAGTTCGACGCGAAGTTTCGCGACGAGGGCGTTGACGCAAGTCGGCATTTTCGATCGATTTGACTTTGTGTTGACGGCAGCCGATGTCCCGAGAGGCAAACCCCATCCGGACATCTATGAGGAGGCGGCCAGGCGAATGGGAGTCGACGCGGGATCGATGTTGGTTTTGGAGGATAGTCCCACCGGGACGCGAGCGGGGGTTTCCGCGGGAGCTTACGTGGTATCGGTACCCAACGCGCATACCCAACACGGCCCGTTCGACGGAGCGCGATGGATCGCCGATACGTTGCGAGATGAACGAATACGAAGGTTGTTTGAAAAAAGGATAGTGGAAGCGTGATGAATGCCAAGCGAGTAGTGTTGGCCATGAGCGGAGGGGTCGACTCGAGTGTCGCTGCGAGTTTGCTATTGGAGCAAGGCTTTGAAGTGATTGGCGTGTTCATGCGACACGGCGAAAAGTCGAGCGAGGCGTGCGAATTGGAAGCGGGAAAGCCAAACCCGCTGTTACCGATCCTGCAGGGACGGTTGGACCACAAGCAAGGGTGTTGTTCCGCCAGCGACGCGGCCGATGCGAGGCGCGTGGCCGACCGCTTGGGAATCCCTTTCTACGCCTTGGATTTGGAAGAGGATTTCAAACGGATCGTCGATTACTTCATCGATGAATATCAGCATGGGAGGACTCCCAACCCGTGCGTGCAATGCAACAACTGGATCAAGTTCGGGCGGCTGTTCGATTACGCCGATGCCGCGGAAGCGCAGTACGTAGCGACTGGGCATTACGCCAGAATGGTGCAAGGGGAAACGGGTGAGTGGGAATTGCACCGCGGATTGGACAACGATAAAGACCAGGCTTATGTGCTAACCGGGATTCCTAAGGAGAACTTGTCGCGGATGCTCCTGCCCGTCGGTATCTATCACAAACCGGAAATACGAGAGATGGCGGCCAAGGTAGGTTTACGGGTCGCCGACAAGAAAGACAGCCAAGAGATTTGTTTCGTGACGAGCGGCCAGCACGCTCAGTTCATTAGGGACAAGACAGGAATTTCCGAGCCGGGAGAAATCGTCACCGAAAATGGACGCGTCGTCGGGACGCATGCGGGCATTGAGGGCTTTACCATCGGGCAGCGAAAGGGGATCGGCGTCGCGATGGGATCCCCATATTTTGTGACTTCGATCGATGCGGAGAAGCGACAAGTGGTGATCGGACCGCACGAGTCGTTGGGAAGGACGTCGTTAGTGGCGATCGATAGCAACTGGTTGACGGAAGATCTCCCCAGGGCGATTCCGTTCGAGGCTGAGGTGCAGATTCGATACAACTCCGAACCGCAACCAGCCATGGTCCAGCGACATAGCGATGGGAGTTTCGAAGTACGGTTTCACGATCCAACCTTTGGAGTCTCACCGGGGCAACTCGCAGCGGTTTTTCGAGGTAGCCGAGCGCTAGGCTGCGGTTGGATTCAATCGACACAACGGTGAACCGCGAAGGGTTACTCGAGAATGGGTGGATAGGCGACTCGTTGGCCTAACGCACTCGGAGAGCAATTTCCCGAAGGTGGTTGGCAGGTGTAGCCTGGGGGAGGATTACCGCTGATAAGCACCCACACGGATCCATTGCATTCAAAAACGCATTCGTAGGACGAAGAGGCGTTGTCGTCGTTATCGTCGTTTGCCTCTTGGCTCATGAAAGGTTCTTAGTCCGTTTGGAGAGGGGGAGTATCCAGCGTTCGCACAACGCGAAACGCAGTTTCAAGTAGAATTCTGTTTGTGGTGAAAGAGTTGATATGATCAGGCACAGGGCCCTTTCGGATGGAGTGGTATCCACCCTTGGTGTACAGTAGGACCTCGAACCTCTTGGCTTCCTCTTCGTTGGGATAGGCCCTGTGTTCGATACTGGTCGTACCGACAAGTTCACAAGGACTCAGCCTAGCGTTCATCACCCTCCCCGTTGGCGTAAAGTGTTTCAAAATGTCTGCTGAGTCCGCGAACCATTCCTCGTAGCCGCCATACCAGGATTCACAGATTGTGCTGCTTCGGGCCAAGCATTCCCATTCCGACAATGTCGGCAAGCGGTACTCGGAAGCCGGGTCGTCGATCCCTTCTAACGCGCTCAATCGCCGGCAGAATTGTTTCATATCATCGAATTTGGCTGACAGATAGGGCTCGTGTGCGCTACCCTCGTCGAAGCGGATTCCGAGTTCGGGGCGAACATTCGAATAGAGGTGAGTGGAGATCGCCTCCGAGCTAAAAGCCATCGTGTGGTCTAAGACTTTGAGGGTCAAAGGATCGTCGTGGGAATAGCGATCCTCCGACGAACATCCGTACCAAAAGACACGAGGGGCGCGAATGATCGCCATGCGTAAACCATGTTCGGTGTGGTACCAGTTCCTGGAGTCGACGATTTCTTCGAGCCACGGTGATTGATTGAGCCAATCAACTTTCGAACGATATCCCCACCGAATCAAGATCTCACGGCTCAATTCGTGCGCACCGGCTGAGGGGTGATGACCGTAGATGTCGGCCAATTGAGCGACGAGCAGCTCGAAGGTTTGGGTATCGATATCTTGTTTCGGGGTGTATGCCATGCAGGTAAGCATAGCGGTCGAGCGCCAATCATCGACTGCGTTTCGATATCGGTCGACAATCGTTTCGAGTTCGATACCCGAGTAGGGAAACGAACATAGGAAATAGGTGCGAGGGCGTATGTCGTTGCAGAATCCAAGGACTTCATCGACCCATTCCCAATCGTTGAGAATACATGCAGCCAAGGAAAGCCTGCCACACCATTTTGGATTCAGCTCTTCTGGAAGTGCTTCGGCTCGCGGCAAAGCCGCCCGAAACGGTTCCATCTCCTTTTGGATCGGTGCATCGAATCGTTCAGGATGGTTTCGTATCGCATCGAACACGTCGAGCAGTTCGCTTGTCCCGACGGATTGAAGCAAACGAAGGATCCGTGCTTCGTATTGACTCGATTGGTGCCAAAGCGAGAGGAGTCGAATTAACCGAGCGCGATGGGTTCCACTCGAGCTTTCCGAGAGGCTTTCAAAGAGGGTATCGGCAAGGCGAGGGTCGGCTCGTTCCAGCAGAAAAATCCAGTCATTTTCGCTTCCCCGCGTCAACGCTTGGTGAAAATTCTTCGAGGCGAAGTTCGAAAGGTCGACGGAGTTCGATTTAGATTCGTCTGGGGAAAGAATCGATTGGATAAACTGAACCTTCCAAGGCTCAGTCGCGGTGGACGGAGACGATGCCAGGAACGGTTCGAGCTGCTGTTTCGCAAAGGATGGGCTGCTCGCGTAGGATTGGTACCAAGACTTCAAGTGTTTCGGGTCCGAAGACACAAACCAATCGCGAAGTGACGATTCCATCGTCGGTAAGGCCTTGCCGGACAAACCCGTTTCGGTGCTCGAGAGATTAGCGAGAGGTTGAACATCGCTACCATTATCGTTTCGTGTCCAGGAGAAGATCCCGTAGATGACCCCGCCTACGAGGGCCAGGGATAGGGTTGCGATGGAAATCTGGACCAGGCCCTGTCGACCGCGATGGATCGGAACCTGCGAAGGATGGAAGGGAACTGATGGAACCAGAGAGATCGGTTCCCCCATCAACCAAGAGGAGAGGTCGTGAGACAACTCGTCTACGGAACGATAGCGATCGGCTGGATTTCTCGCCAAGCAGCGCGCGATGATGGTTTCGAGCGGGGGTGGAAGATCGGGACGAATCGACCGCGCCCAAGGAGCTTGTTGGTCTCGGATCAACGACGCGACCGTGATGGGATCCCCATCGAATGGGAGCTTCCCGGTCAGTCTTTCGAAGAGCATGACACCGATGCTGAAGATATCCGAGCGAACATCGACTAGGGAGGATATCCCAGAGGCTTGCTCGGGGCTCATGTAATGAGGCGTACCGATCCACTGACCATCGAGGGTTGCCGAGGTTGTGGAATGAAACGATTTGGCGACGCCGAAATCGAGAATGCGAACCTTGTACTCGTTCGAGTCGAAGGGATTCAGCGACGGGGCGGCCTCGTCCGATGGGGTTTCATCGTCGGAAGCGAGGAGGTCAGGTTCGAGGCTTCGGGCTTCGACCATGACGTTGGAAGGCTTGAGATCGCGGTGGATGACATTGGCTTGGTGGGCCGCGCGAACGCCTTGGAGCAAATCCAGAAAGAGTCGTACGACGGAAGCATCGTCGGGCAACACTTCGGAAGGGAGCTCGGAAAGCAGTCTTCCGCGAACCAACTCCGAAACGAGGTAAGGAATCCCTTGCCATTCCCCCACGTCAAAGATTCTTACGATATTGGGGTGGGATACCAAACTAGCCTTCGCAGCCTCCCGAGCATACGAGACGGCGATGGCGCGTTGGGAGTATCCCCCGGGCGTGTGGAGGAAGTCGATCGGGAGCTTGAGGGCTACCCGGCGGCGGATGGCGACGTCTTCCGCCTCGAAGACAAACCCGTGACTTCCTTTCCCCAATAATCGTAGAACCAAATAGCGATCAAAATGAGGAGGGAGGCGGGATGCGTCACCAACGGCCTCTTCGGGATTTTGATTGCGTTGTCGAGCGGACTCTGCGGTCCGATCACCTTCTTTGTCCGTCCAAGTCTCATCCGGGGCTGACGGATAAGGGGCGTTCGAACGTACGGTTTCTCGGAGTTCCCCGGGCTGGGGAGGGACATCCGAAGGACGATCGATGCGTTCGGTCTGTTCCAACCACTCCTGCTCGATCAGGATCAGCTCGCGAAGAATCCTCATCGAATACTCGGGCGATCCGAGCGAGGCGAATTCCTGCGGGTGGGGTCGTGACCCAAATCGGAAGTCCGCCTCAAATGCATCGCAGATCCGCTCGCGCTGCTCGAGGTAATCGAGAGCACGAAGGTCCGAAATGGAGCAGTCAAGTCGATTCAGTATGGAGTTTATCATTGGCCCTTTGAACGACACGTCGCACCGGAGAATAGAGACGGAAAACGGGTCATGCAACCATAAAAACCAAAGAAATCCTTAATTCCGACCACGCATTTTTATTATGAAAAAGAGTCGAATTTCGTGTCGTGAAACAAGGCTTCGCTACGGTTTGGGAGCAGGGTGGAAAAATCGTGTCCTCATTGGGAGGGCCTCCTATCATGGGCACTTCGCGATCCAGCTGGATTGCCGCAGGGGATGTCGACCTCCGCCCAGTCGTATTGAATCGCATCCAGCATCCAACTAAACTTCTAGCCCGTTGCCCAACCCATTCATTCTACTTGGCGTACCCTGGCCAAGGCATCCACTTCCCTCCACGCGTTGCATAGAAATCCCTCGTATGAATCATTCCGAAGGCGGGCAAGGTTCCGTGACGCGGTGGATTTCAGCGATGCGAATGGGGGATCCCGATGCAATCCGCAAGCTGGTCGAAAGATACTTTGGGCGGTTGAGAAAGCTTTCGGAAGCTCGCATCCGGCGGGGAAAACCGATCTACGAAGATGGGGAAGATATCGCCATCCAAGTCCTCACATCGGTGTGCCAGAAGGTAGAAAAGGGCCATTTTCCCGATCTTCAGAATCGAAATGACCTTTGGTATTTGATGATCTTCATCACCCATCGCATGGTGATCGATCGATGGCGATCCAGGAAAAACCTCAGTCATCATGTCCCTTTCACCGGGACTTTAGAGGATGCCCTCGAAACCATCGATCACGATCTGGATTCCTTTCTCTCGGAGGATTCCGAGTCCGATTTCCAGATCCTTGAGATCGTAGATTGCTGGCAAGGGATGATCCGCCAAATCAAAGACCCGATCGCCAAAGAGGTCGCCAAGCTCAAGCTCGAAGGACTCAGCAATAGAGAGATAGCCGACAAATTGGGGATCGTGCCGAGAACGGTGGAGCGCAAGTCGGAACTCATCGAGCAGCGATGGTCCGCATTGTACGAAACCATTGATCGAGACTAGTAGATCCCGTTTCCACCCCGCTTGCATTCTCCTACCCAAACCGCATAATGCTCCAATGATCAAACGTTCGTTTGATTGTTTATTTTGAAGCATGGGGGATCGATATGCGGGCAAAGCAACCTTGGCGAGGCTTTACGTTGGTGGAGCTCCTCGTCGTCATCGCCATCATCGGGATCCTGGTCGGACTCCTCCTACCAGCCGTTCAAGCGGCTCGCGAAGCAGCGAGGCGCATGCAGTGCCAGAACAATCTGAAGCAATTGAGCTTGGCCTCCCACAACCACGAAGCGGCCATGAAGGTTCTCCCGGCGGCTTATCGAGCGCAATCGATTGGCGGGGCTCCAGGCTACTTCGATCTTTGGGGGACTTTGGCCCTCCTCACCCCCTATCTCGAACAGTCCAACGTCTACAACGCGATCGATTTGCGACAGACGATGTACCAACTCGTCCCACCCTATGGAATCCAATCCCCGCTAGCGGTTCAAACACGTGTTCCCAGCTTCCTTTGCCCTTCCGATAAAGGGGAAGCGGTTTGCCGGGATGTATACGGCATCGTCGGTGATTTGGCCCCAACGAACTACTCGTTCTGCATGGGAACAGGCACGACGCGAGGGCGCACCGGTTGGCTCGGCTCACCGTGGGACGCCGACGGAACATTCTACGCCCAGTCTCGGACTCGAATCACCGACATCCACGATGGCTCGAGCAACACCATCGCTGCCTCCGAACGGATCCTCGGGGAAGGCCCCGAATCGACCGTGCTGAGCAATCGATCGGAACTGCGTCCCCAAACCATGTACGTAAATCCAGGGGCCGAGACATCCGTGGCTAACTGCCAATCGAGCCTCCGAGTGAACTTCAACCAACGCCGCATGTATACCTGGGTCGCAGGGGAACCTCGTTGCACCAGCTACAACCATTTCTATTCCCCAAACGATCGAAACAACGCCGACTGCGTGGCGAACTTCACAGGATCCGATCCTCTCACCCGCAGCTCCGCTCATGGTCTTTCGACGGCCCGCAGTCGCCACACCAGCGGCGTCAATGCATCCTACTGCGATGGAAGTGTTCGAATGGTCAGCGATTCGATCGAACTGGCGGTCTGGCAATCGCTCGCGACTCGCAGCGGAGGTGAGGTGATCCAGAGTGACAACTAACGAGACCCTTCACCACGACTCCCATCGTATTTTGAACGAGGCTGCAATTCGACAGTATCACGAAGAGGGGTACCTGACCTTAAAACAATTCTTTGCACCGGAGAAGATCGAAGAATTAGGAAAAGACGTCGATCGTGTCCTGGTCGAAAATCGGGCAATTCTCGATCCTCGCAATATGCGTGTTCGGTTCAAGCCTCATCATGCGACTGGCGCGAATCTTCTCGAGGTTCTCGATCCTATCGCTGATTTGTCGCCGGTGGCCAAGAGTTTGACCATGGACGATCGACTGCTCTCGGTTCTTTTCGATCTCTATGGTGAGCCTGCCGAACTTTTCAAAGACAAGTTGATCTACAAACCGCCCGGTGCACTAGGTGCATCTCTTCACCAAGACTGGATTGCATGGCCCGGATTTCCCACCACCTTCCTCACCGTGTTGGTGGCGATCGATCCTTTCACCGAGAAAAGCGGTGCAACCGAGGTATATCCACGAGGGCACTTGAACGGGACCTTATCACCGATGGACGGAAAACATCATGTGCTTTCCGAAGAGCAGATGGAGTGCGAACCGGTCTCATTGGTTTTGGATCCAGGAGATATCGCAATATTTGGTTGCATGGTGCCCCATCGTTCTTCCGCCAACACGAGCGACACATCACGACGCGGTTATTTCATCAGCTACAACGCTCGTTCCGATGGCGGCCAGCAGTACCCCAAACACTACCAAGAATTCCACTCCTGGATCCGCTCCAGAATCCCCACCGGACATGAAGACCGACTCTATTTCCAGTAGCAAGCTACCACTGCAGTTCGAATGGTTGACGTGGGGATGGCTGCCAATTGTCATCGGTGCGATGGCGATGACGGCAACGTACCCAGGTCGAACCCACGGGTTGGGAATGGTAACCGAACCACTTCTTCAGGATTTCCAACTCGACGATCCGGCAGGGCGAGTCTTCTTTGCATCGCTGAATTTCTGGGGGACAATACTGGGTGCATCTTTTTGCTTACCCATCGGATGGCTTCTCGATCGCGTCGATCGTCGTACGGTTTTGACACTTAACATGATCCTCCTCGGACTCGCCGTGATGTGGATGGCCACCGTCGAATCCTGGCAAGCACTTTTTATTGGCATCCTACTCTCGAGAGGCTTGGGTCAGAGCGCTTTGTCCGTCGTGAGTTTGAGTATCGTCGCGCGATCTTTTTCCAAGAAGCATTTGGGGATGGCGATGGCCCTCTACGCGGTGCTCGCGATGCCATTCCACTTGCTGCTGATCCAAGGGGTCGGGATCGCGCTCACCCAGTACGAGCTTCCTTGGAGATCGGTCTGGTCCTGCGTGGGGATCTCTCTATTGGTCCTATCGTTGAGCTCTCTTCTTCTAGGGGCAGACAAACATCGAGACGCCATCGAAGGACCGTCGTCGCCACTACGAGGAGCGAGTTTGAGGATGGCTTTGCAGACTCCCGCGTTTTGGATGTTTAGTTGCACGATCGCATTGTGGGGAATGATCTACAGCGGAGTGGCGCTTTTCAACGTGGATATCTTCCGAGAGCGGGGCTTCGACGAGAAGATCTACTTCCAAGTCCTCACTTGGATCAGCATCATCGCCGTCGCCTCGAAGTTTCTGTTCGGTTGGCTGGTCAACTATGTTTCGCTCTCGAAGCTTCTTGCCATTTCCCTTTTGGTAACGTCCCTCTCCCTTGTCGGTCTCCCCTGGGCGACGCACACCTGGCATGCGTTCTTGTATGGATCTGCGATTGGAATTGCATCCGGGGCCGTGGCATTGCTGTTCTTCGCCACTTGGGCGAAGCTGTTTGGACAGAGGGAGCTGGGAAAGATTCAGGGAATGGCGCAGATGCTGACCGTATTGGCATCCGCATCGGGCCCTCTGGTGTTTTCTTTTTCCAAACAGTGGACCTCTTCCTATACGATTGTTTTTCAGATACTTGCGGCGGTTATGTTTGTTCTGGCGATCGCCGCTTGGTTAACACCGATTCCCCAATTTGATGAGGCTGAACCGAAATGAGCTTGCTGACTGGGGCATTGCCCATTGTCGAAACCAAAGTCGCCCGATTTCACATCTCTCTCAATGTTTCCGATTTGGAGAAGTCCATCCGTTTCTACAGCATCCTTTTCGATCGGCAGCCAGACAAACGCCGCGACGACTATGCGAAGTTTGAACCGGATCATCCCCCATTGGTCGTGTCCTTGGAACCGAACGGTCGGTGTGGAGGTGGAACACTCAACCATTTAGGAATCCGCCTGCCAGATGCGCGTCAACTGGTCAGCGTGCAAGAGCGATTAGAACGAGCCGGTATCCGCTCGCAGCGCGAAGAAGGAGTCGAATGCTGCTATGCGCGACAGACCAAGTTTTGGGTGCAAGATCCAGATGGAACGCTCTGGGAGTTCTACACGCTCGATGAGGATGAACTCGACCATCGCGGGGCTGGACAATCTCTGGAGGTGATGACCAGCTCGACCCTTCCGGAGGAAGCGACCGTGTGGGAACACATGCTAGGGACTCCCATACCACTTCGGTCCGAAGCGTGCGAGAACAGCACCGACGAAGTTCGGTTGCGCGGGAGTCTCAATGTCCCGCTCGGGAAGGAAGAGAAGGATCGATTGTTAGAGGAAGCGATTCGGATGCTGAAGCCTGGAGGACGGCTTTTGATCCGCATCCTTTCCGGTGATCGCGAGCATCCTGCGCCGGAGCTGCCGGGCAAAGGTGCACCGGTTCGTTTCGTACCCGCGAAAGACGATGTCGTCGGGTGGATCGCCGGGAGCAAACTCGAAGGGATTCGATTGCTCAAGTATGACGATCCACCTTGCTTTCAATGCGATGGTGTCACGATGCGCGAGACGCATCTAGAAGCCTTCAAGCCGATTACCAAGGCTTAATCTTCCAGCCCAAGTAAAATCCAGCGAGGAAAATACTAAAGCCAACCACCGCAGGGTGTTTTCCCCCGTACTCTTTGATCGAGTCGCCGATCGATCCAACCATGGCCTCGAAATCGCCTGATTCCTCATTGTTGGAGTCGGACCGTGGAGGGTTCGGACGGGATTGAGATCGGGATTGTTCCCCTTTGGAAACGGATGTATTCGACATAGTTGTTCCTCTATTCTGAAGTAGACGTTTCTCTCGCAAGTGATTTGAGCCACGCGAGATTCCTGGATAATTCGTGAGTGGACCTGGAAAAAGATCGGAGTGAACCTCGAAGTCCACGAGCGCCGATTCCGGCGAGGACCATCGATAAAACCATCATTCCGGCGCCCGATAGTAAGTAGGCGGCCCAAGGGCTCCAACCGGCTTGTTCCATCAGTACCGAGGCAAGGGCCATACCCAATAGGGGCAAGCCCG